>NZ_JAKRFX010000011.1:0-189064 GCF_022347825.1 Pseudoalteromonas sp. OF7H-1
TTTTGCCAAGTCGATAGCAATTAAATTAGACTGTGTCATGTATGGACTCCTTATTTGGTAAAAGTGTTTTGCAATATCTTTATACCGTACTCTCCCGTTAAGGGGGAGGAGTCCATACATCTCCCACTAGCTCCACACATGATATAAAAATGACCATAGTGCTTTGCCTGTTGGTAAAATTTGATAGGAGCTTCTTCAGGAACTGTGATTTCGCCAAAAGCCATTTGCCTAACTGTATAAGCAGCAATGAAGCACTGTTCTTCAACAGTTGGGTATCGCGATATATTAGCAAGTAGTGATTCAGCCGGATCTGCAACCGACCAAAGCTTATATTCTTGAGCAAACATTTTAAACAAGCTCAGCAGTTCAATTTGCATATTCTGATCTGGGCAGATACGACCTCGCATATCTGCAACTTCGAGCCAGTAGAGCATCTCGAGATCAGCATTTAGCGCTAAATTAAGATATTCACTGAAGCCTTTGTTTTTAACTACCAATAATTTGGGCATTTGATGAAAACCGACTAATGCTAAAATCGTTTGAATAGTCTGCATTGGCAACGGTAAGTCAACGAGTCTACTTGCTAGGTAACTCATCCCGATCGCCTCATGCCGCGGTGCAACAATCCGCCGTTGACCATCAATCTCCTTCGCTCTAGTCACGACAGGCTTGGCAATATCATGCAACAGCGCAGAGAGTATCAGCACCTGCCTTCGCTCCCCCTTTATATGAGAGGCAGAACTCTGCAGCAATGCATAAAGTGCTTCCAATACCATATTGGTATGAATGGCAACATTACCTTCCTCATGCCAAATAGTATCTTGTGGTGTTGCTTCAAGTTCGTGCAACAGGGGAAAGGTTTCCCCCAACATGGCTAAGCACTCTGTAAAATCAGGCTGATGTTGCTCTGCAAGCAAAGGCAACCAATCCGCTACTTTTTTCTTCGCTAACATACAGTGTTACTCCTCCATAAGTTTGTTTGGTGTAATAACGCTATGCATCCAATGCTTATCCGACACAATATGATCTGAGCGCACCCATTTGGCAACACAATTAGCAAACTCATCATAATGGAAGGCATCAGCCACTCTGACCACATAGCCTTCTTGTAAGTTTGTATCTACAACAATACTTTTGATGGTTTTTTCGCACCATGCCCCACGATAGAGCACCTTTGGATTATGCAGACCAAGCTCATTAAAAATAGCTTGGCTATCATCCCAACTTAAACACTCGTTACTCGCGTTCCACACAGAAAAAGCGAGGAAGTAGCTAGGCAACTTCTGATAATGAATGGCGTGCTTTGCATACAAGTTTTCACCACAGATACGCCATCCTTTTGGAATCTTTAGACCTATTTGAGCCTGTAGTGCTTTTACCCACGAGCGAGATGGATGAAAACGACTGTCGAGTGAACGTGCATGCATATAATCAGCATACAAAGTGGTATTTTCACCATCCATTTTTTCGGTCACGACTACTTGTTTGTTTTTAAAGTGTTCCGTATTGGCACACCTTACATCATCACTTGTGATCCCTTTTGACCACACCAAGTGCGGAGTTCGAGGATATTTAATTCTCATCTTAGTTGCTCCATTTTTAAAATTAAAAAGCCAAGTTGGTACTTGGCCGCAAAATCAGCAATTAATAGCGACAAAACGACTTATTGTGTTCTCAATTGCTTGTTCCCGATGGAATTACATTGCTCTATCCTCTTCCCTACAACCTTATTAACACCCAAAATGGGCTGGGTTAAACCACTAAAATACTCGCGACGCTGTCTTGTAGTAGCGTCACTAACTCGTCATCCATAAATTGATATTCGTCAGGAATATCCAACACTTGAACATTTTTATAGCGCAATAGATTGGCGTATAGTGCACGCAGCCGCGATTTATGTTTTTCTTCCATGACTAAAATAGTATCGGCCCACTCAATATCACTCGCATTTACGCTGCGACGTGCTCTTGGGCTTGTGCCTGCCGATCTCACGCTAATACCCGGATGATTTTTCCAGATACGCTCAGCGGTTGGACTGCGCCACTGGTTGCGACTACAGATGAATAACACATTAGTTGTCATGCGGAGTGCCTTTATTAAATGGCACCGTTGGGCTGAACTGGTTTCCTTTAAAAGTATTTTTAGGATTACCGCGTTGTAGCGCCTGATGCTGCTGCCACCTTGCTTTATCACGAGCCATTTCCTCAGTATCTGCCTGCGCGGCCAATTTCTGTAGCAATAACGCCTTTGCAACGCGCTTGTTGGCGTGCTGACTACGTTCACTCTCCACTCGCACACTCAATCCTGATGCAATATGCGTCGCTCGTACCGCTGAGTCTGTGGTATTAACATGCTGCCCACCAGCTCCTGACGCGCGACAAGTTTGATAGCGAATATCGGATGCCATTGCGACTTCATCTATCTCGGCCATGCTGCCGCTAAAGAACCAATTTTTCCGTTTATGTTTGGCACGAAATGGGCTCTGACACACCCACAACTGCGGGCCATGCCAATACTCGGCAAGCGCTTTTGCGTCCCTCGAAAGCTGTAGCAATACGGATTTCATGCAGCCTTTGTGTGCATGCATTTCTTGCGCTAACACGGTACATTCTGCGCCTATTGCTTTGGCTTGTTTATTGACTAAGTTGAGCGCCAATGCAACGGCTTTCCCGCACTCTGCTGGGCCTTGACCGGCTGAAAGTTGCAACAAGATCATGATGAACAGCTCCCGTTGGTTTTAAATGTCAGCACCGGACGCAATATTGCAACCACTTCTATCAATCCAGCGTCAACCAAATCACTAACAATGGTTTCACACTTTTTATAAGCTTGCGGCGCTTCATCGTACAGCAACTCCTTATTGCCACAGATCACACGACTCCCCAACGCTGTGCGATAAAGATCTTCGCGTTTATATTTGTGACTCAAGCGGCTTTGGCAGTCACCTCGCTTCCACTTTCGACCAGCACCATGAGCCAAAGAATATAAACTAGCCGTTAACGCAGGCGCATTGTTTACAGGCTGAACCAAATAGCTATAGTCACCTCGTGAGCCGGGGATCACGACAGCACCTTTGTCACTTGGGGTCGCACCTTTACGGTGCAGCCAACCAGCGCGGCCATCAATAACTTTTGGGCACACGAGGTTGTGATTAACATCTAGCGTACATTCACCATCGCTACGAATGGCTGCGAGAAATCTTTTTGCAATCAAAAAGCGGTTTAACTCAGCCCAGCGCACCGCTTCATCATGGCGTGCCAAATAGTGTGAACTTTCACTACCTTGAGCCGCTTCAGCCACCAAACCATCATGATTAAAACGCGCAACATGGTCGACTAAAATAGTTTGCCCAAGCCCACGCGAGCCTGAGTGAACCAGCAGCTGTAAATACTTTTTATCAAGGCCAAGCGCAGTAAACGCGGCTTCATTGTAAACACGTTCCACCGCTTGAAACTCGGCGAAGTGATTACCGCCGCCAATCGTACCCAGTGCACTTTCAAATAATCCAGCTGAAATATCACGATGTGTCATTTCAGCTTGAATCGTCTCTTGCCAACTGGCATCGAGCGGTTGCTCGATATCTTTTAGCCGTTTAGCAAACTTATCGACATTAACTTTGGCAACCTTTGTGGTGGTTTGCCACAGCGCCATGCCACAGCCAATATCGTTTCCGACTAACGCGGGATACAGCCGGTCTAGGCTAAAAAATGCCGCGCCGATTGGATAACCACGTCCCGGGTGCAAGTCAGGCATACCTGCAACACGATGCATACTGGCTAGTTCAGCGGTTTTTGTAAGTTGTTGGATCGCAGCGCCTTCAATCCAAGTGTCTTGAGATGCAAATAGACACACGCGATCAGAAATTTGTTGGACGGATCTGCCCATAGTTACCAATACCTTTCAATGAGGTTTAAAAATAATTGTGTATTGGCAGGTCTAGAATGGCTTAGTTATAGCAACCAAATGTTAGGTTACATAGGCAACATAAAATCGCTAAATACAGCTTTCACAAGCTAGGAAATATTTATTCGCGCTCGCGAATTACAGAGAAAGACCTGCAAAGGATAAAGTTGTTTGTGTCATGTTTTTTCTCCTCTACAGTGAATGAATGGTTAGAATCGCGGCAAGTGTAAACAGTTTGGGAACGTAATGCAACCTCTGGCAGACATTACACCCTTTCTGTGTATTGGGAATTTTCATAAAGGCGATATACTAAGTAACCTGAGCTGTGGATAATTAATGCCTTTCTAGCAGCCAGTTTTAGCGCTAACTGCGTTGAATTCACTTCCAATAGCCAGCTATTGGTGCGTAAATTCGCCTTGCCTACAGGATGTAGGTACCTTAGCGAGAGCAGGACGCGGAAGCGGTGTTTTCCCTAAAACTCTCTAGCTAGACAAGGAAAAAACTAAGTTGTGCTTTAGCAACAATGAGTTGGAACATTCCTTATCCAAACCTCAGGTTAAGTAATCTCAGGTTAAATAAAACAATAAAAGGAGAATGCCATGCCAGGATTACCAGCTGCACGGATTTCAGATATGCATGTCTGCTCTATGGTAACAGGCACCGTGCCACATGTAGGTGGGCCGATATCAGGCCCCTCGGTGCCTAACGTGCTAATAGGAAATATGCCTGCTTCTGTTGTTGGCGATATCGCTGTCTGTGTTGGCCCACCTGATACTATAGTAAAAGGCAGCACCAGTGTGCTTATCAGTGGCAGACCGGCGGCGAGAATGGGTGATACCACCAGCCATGGTGGCAATATCGTGCTGGGAATGCCAACCGTCCTGATTGGCTAACGGACGACAGCACAAACTGAGCTTCAAAAAGCGAATGCCTTTCAAGTGAAAGGCATGCTCAATTAGATTTTCAATGACAAGCCTTGATAGTCTTTCAACGGGAAGCCTTTCATTGAGCCATGTCGCTGCAGCCATTCAGTTAATATTTTCATCCATTGGAAACCAAGTTTAAAATTCCAAATTGGATTAAATAGCGGCACATAGTCCATTTGTACTAATTGTGCCCGCAGCGTTATCACATCCTGTTCGCTTTCCATGATCCAAATACGAGAATCTGGAAAATACACCACGGCTTCATAATCAAGTTCATCAACCATAGGTCGGCCGGCTTCATCACTGTGGTGAACCATCCACCCGCCACTGCCTTCATTCATACAGCCAGTGTTGACGCGTACCGCTATTTCTTCGATCAATAGAGAAAGGTTACCGGTGTGAGGACCTTCTTGGCGGCTATATTCATCAAACGTACGAATAAACTTATCACTGCCATCCACGTCTCGTTGCCAAAAGCCATCCTTTTTACCATTGGTGGCAGCTCGCACGACCGCTCTTTCTTCTTCACCGAAAAACTTCTCCTTCGGAAATACTCCCCACAAGTCATAATCACCAGTTTGTACACCTTTGTAGTTTGATGGCGCTTTGGCACCATAACCTAGCGGGTTTGTTAGTCCGCAAAGTTGTACATAGGTATGCCCAGATTGCAGCGTGATAGTATGTTTGCGGGGATCAGGACAGGCTGCAGCAAGGGTATTACTCGCATCATAGCAAACTGCCCAGTCGCTCTGTTCTGGTCCATAGGCACGAGACGCTGGCTGAATTTGGCTTACCTTAATCAATAAAAAAACATGTCGCTGCCCATCTTTAGCGGCTGCAGTCACTTTGATGATATGGTCATTCACGGTTTCTTGCGCGTAGCCTTTACTGGCTCGTAGCATTAGCCCTGCCATCGCCTGCCGACGAGCATCCGTAATATAAAGTGGAATAGACATTGCGCCATATTTATTAATTGCTTCGGCTACCTTCCCTTCTTGCCAACCTCTCGCCTTACCCCCTGTGCCCTTCTTTCCAAGGGCAGGATCAGCTAAGACAAAACCAGCCATTGGTCCCCAATCACATGACTTAGCCTTAACATGATAGCCTTTTGTGGCGTAGCCTTGTGTGATCAGCTGGGTTGCGTAAATACCAACCGCGCGAGAGGAAATAACACAGTTTGTCTCTTTTGCTACACGCGCAAATACCGCTGAGTGGGCTTCTGGGATCCCAGCCAACAGCTCCGCATTTTCTATTCCGCTTTTCAACGCTATATCCTTAGTAATGATCCATTACAGTTACAATACCAACTTGATTTGAGCACGAAGTGATAACGCCAAATGCGTTAGCAACCCCATATATAGCAATCAACTAGCGATTTAATCTTAATGTTCGCCATGATGTATTTGCCTCAAAAAACCATTTTACTCACTGCCGCAGACCCTATGCTTTGTACCCTGCCAACACGCTATATCGTCGGTTTATTTTTTCTAACGACATCGCTAGTGCCTGCAACGCATTTCTCTCGGATTGGCTCGAGGCATTCAGCTTAGTCATCGCAGGACGACGTGGACTCGTCCGGTGTGTCGAGTCCAGCTGTGACAACCACTTTTGCGTCGGATAAAGTACATCTCGCTGCAAAATTTCTATTCTACTTGCAATCAACGCCAAGCATTTTGGGATCTGTTCACACTTGCTAGGCCTTGTAAAAGCATGTTTGCGCTGGCAAAAGAATTGGTAATATTTACCAATTCCACTATCTATCGCTTTGGTTATTTCGTGACGACGACCAAACTTTACCCAAGTAAGTTTTTTCCACTGCGCAATATTAACGGGTGTACTTTCGATACTATTCAAGTCACTGGACAACGAGCCTTTACCTAGCAAAGTATGCGCTAACATCTTGTAGTCCAGCGTATGCAATTCCATCTCCAGTTTCTTTAATTGCGTTAAATAGTCCAACTTGTTTGTACTTTGTTGCTTCAGTACTTTTTTATTGAATAACTCAACTTGGTCCAACACGCTGACGCCCTGTTTTACAACCGTGTTAGCACTACTCAATGACTTGTTATTAAACAGCTCAACCTGATCAAGCACACTGACCCCACGCTTTACCTGTGTTTTACTTGGTGTCAATTGTAACGGGTTAAAACGCGTCACTTCATCGAGTAACCCCAAACCACGCTTTTCTAGCGTCGTCACCGAGTTCAACTTTTTGCTATTAAAAAGCTCAATATCATCAAGTAGTCCATGCCCTCGTTTTTCCACGGTCACCGTTGGCTTCAAGCTAGACTTATCGAACCCTCTAACCTCGTCCAATACAGATTTAGGTTTAGATAATTCGACTTTACTGAGTAGCGATTTATCAAAATTTTGTACTTGTTGCAGAAAAGGCGCAGGACCTACTTCGCTTGCCTTCGTTTTTAAATCTTTAAGTCGAATTTTGCGTGACTCTATGTACTCTTGCGCCCGCTCCTTGAGTGACTCAAATTCAGACAAATGCTCATTACAATAGTCGAGCCAAACAGCCATATCAGTGTTGTCTCTAACCGTTGCAAACAATGTGGAATCGGTTGCATTAACAATAAGATACGCAGCAACTAATGGGTCTTTAAGGAGGTTATCATCCAAATATGGATGATATTTGTTGATTTGTAATAAATGCCTATTAATTTTACGCGTGTAGTAATACTCTTTTGCCAATACTGCGATTTTTTGCACATAAAAAGCCGTGAGCGTCAGCACCTTCGTGACATTTCCGGGCAATGTGATCCCGGAAATAACAGAAAAACTATTATCTATTGCTTTGACCAATTGCTTACCCGCTTCGGCCATCGCCAGTAAAAACTGATTGTTAGCAAACGTCGTTAGTGCGGTTCTTAATTGATAAGTTTTATTCGCCAGCATCATCGTTTTACTATCTTTAAAACGCTGAGAACAAGCTTTGGCAGCCATTTTAACCGCTTCAGTGTAGTCTTTCACCGACTTCGCAGCAGATACAATGGCATTGATCCCAGGCACCAAAGCGATACAAATTTCGGCGACTAAACTGATCAACAGCTCACGAATGCTCACCCAACACTCTTTGACAAATAACATAAAGTCTTGCGCTATGCCTTTCAAAAAGTCGATCACAGTTTGCGCAATTTCTTTTACCCAGTGATAGCCCTGCTTAACTGCCGTTGCCATGACATTACCACTTTTAACTTGGCTGACGATTGAATTAGCAATTCTATGAATTTCAGAGGATTCTCGTCGTTGCTCTTCGTTGTAATTCGATTGCACCTGACGGTCTTTTTCTTGCTTTTCTCGCTTCGACTTTGTGATGTCTTCCTTTGCCTGCTTGACCATGTCTTTTAAGTCATCTTTATAAAGAAACTTTGCACGGCTGCCATACAAGATCCTGACACAGTCTCGTTTGGCCTCTTTGGCAAGCAACAATGAAAAATCATCAATACCTTGATCTTCTTCCTTCGGGAAAAGGAAGTTATGTAAACGCTCAACAGGGAAGTTATTATCAGCCGAGTTACGTAAACTAGAGCGCCAGCCATCCTGTTTTAAATATTTCTCTTCTTTACTTACCTGCCATAGAAAGTAGGCACTTTTTAGTTCTCTAAAGTTGGCTGGGGTCGCTGATTCTCGATAGGCTGCGACCTTACTATCAACTTTACGCAACAATTTCCCTCTGGGTGTCAGCCTAATACTCGTGTCATTACGCCATGTATTAAGGATATGAGTAGTCGCAAAGGGCATGTAGGCTCCAAGATTATTGATCAATCATAGATAATAATATTGCAGCATTGATAGCATGGCCAACCATATTTTCGGGTGGTAATACCACAGGTAACTCAGGCGCAACTATTGAACCTGTTCCTGACCAAAAGACAGAGTAAGCTAACCACCCAAACGCGTTGTCTAGCCCCACCCGCTCAGCGAGCTGTTGTGCACGAATACGCAGGGTTTCACTAGGTGATTGCAACCACCCCTCGACACAACTCAATACCTTGAGTTCATCATCTGATTTCCCTCCTGAGGCCTTCACGACCTGAAGCCCCCATCGGATAGCATTCATCACCGCTAAGCCATGCGCGACGAGTTGAATTGCATCTCGCTCAAGGTCAGCTTTTAGTAAAACCGATACCGCCTGCCGTGGGGTTAATGTTGGTTCCAGTAATTTGCTTGCTTCTTCAGAAGCCTGATATCGACTGATAATAGTCGCAATCGATGCTTGCTTGAGTTGCTCTAGCACTTGCTCGTTAATTCTCGTCATCAATATACTCAGTTAATTTTGACCAATGCGCCGCTGATCTCAGCCATTGCCGTACCACTCAGTTTGGCCATCGCCGTTGAGGTGACTTGTGCACCCGCCGTTCCCTCTAACTTAGCAATTGCGGTCGATTTTACGTTAACGCCAGCCGTCCCCTCTAAGTTTGCCTGTGCGGTTGCTTTGAGATCTAAGTTTGCTGTCGCACTAATTTTGGTAGATGCTTGGCTTGAGGTTGTCAGATTCATGGCTGATATTTTTGTATCTTGAGACGATTTAAGCTCAATGGCAGAACCTTCTATCTTGATACCAGAACTTGAAATAGTAATTTTATTACTGCCCACTTTCAGCTCAATCTCGGTGTCCCCTTCAAGCGCAATTTTATCTGCTTTTAAGCTGTAATTTTTAGTTACCGAGACGGTTTGTGATTCTTCAACTGTCGTTGTCTGGTTTTTCTTAACCGTTAAACTATCGTCCGCGTTGATTAAACTCGTGGCATTGTTGGCAACCGTAATGGAGAGATCTTTACCTGATGTAATAGAAAGCAGCTCTTCGCCTTTTTTATCATCAAAGCAAATTTCATGCGCGGTATCATCAGCCAAACCTGTTTTGATACTCGACTGCGTCGCGTCTTTTTGTGGATAAAGTGGTTTCGTGTTGCTGTTAAACACACTACCAATAACGATTGGCTGATCAATATCACCGTTTATAAAATCTACGATAACCTCATCGCCTATGCGCGGAATAAATTGCATCGCCGCTTTGCTGCCCGCGGTTTGCTGCATCACACGTAAATAACAACTAGTTGATTTTTCGTCTGTGGTATCCCAGTAGAAATGCACTTTGACTCGGCCATCCGTGTCTTGGTTGATTTCGCCTTTGCTATCTAATGAACCACTTTCGGTTACCACCACCGCTGACGTAATACCCCGTGCCAACGGTTTTTTGGGATAAGGTGGCGTTAGCGGAAGCGCCTCATCGCGACACTGAACCACACAGCGATAGCTCGCGCTTTGGCTTGATTGCTGCACATCAATATGATGATTAACCGCCAATACATTATAGCCACCTTCGAGTTGACTATTAACGTGAGTCGCCACGGTGAGCTTGTTACCCACCACCACCACGTTTGCATCCGTCTCCATCTCGATATCACCACCACATGCTTGCTCTGCGCTATTAAGTTGAGCCGCGAGCGTGCTGACATCACTAAAGTCGTTACTATCACTATTTAACGCTACATGCTCAAAGTTATTTGAGGTTATCGTCGTGACACTTGAATTAGAGAGCTGGCTTTTGGCGGATTCTACTTTCGTTTTTGTGTAGTTATAACCTGCCAATGACAGAGATTTTTTAACCAGCTTTTGCTGTGGTTCAAAGCGCTGTAGCAGCAAGTTTTTTGCCGTTTTAACCTGCGCATGATCGAATTTAGCTTGGCTATTGCTATCGAGTGGTGAACTTGCACTATGAACCTGCAGGGTGTGCTTGCCACTGTCTTGAGAGAAATAAAAGATAACCCCAGATTGCGACATTAAGCGCGTCACAAATTCCAAGTCGGTTTCATCATATTGAGTACAGTATTCCAATTTAGCGGTTGGCATAGTGCCAAACTGGTACATCCCTTTAAATCCTGCCGTATCAAAGATATCTGACAAAATGTCTTTTGCAGACTGAGCTTGATAGATCCGATAGGTACGATTAAAACTGAGCAACCATAGCCAAGATTTCAACGTTAGCTTGAAGCGACGAAGTGTATCAGCACGACTATCAAGCTCATTAATTTCAACTACATAAGCCTGATATTCCAGTAAGTTATTGGGTCGTCCAGCAACATCCTGATACCAGTTTAAGGTCATTGTGTCCCCTAACGTATCTGAAATATCATCGCCGTCAGTGACTAACTCAATTTCTGCAGAGACGCCTTTATCTACTGCATCATTAATATCGCAATAGTTCAGGCGATAAGCTTTGCCGCTACTTGTCTTAGCAACTAAGTAGCTAACTTCACCTGCAATATAAGTTTCCATGTTCACACCTTAATCGACGGGTAATATCACTGCAAAACAGCATCGGGTACGAGTAACCGAGAGAAAAACTCGGGGTTTAGCAAACTCGTTTCATCGCCAGCACCTTTCATGCTCAACACGACAGCGGCACCTTGTTTATTGCTCACCTCAACCGTATCTCGCCCATTTTGTTGTTGGTAACTCTCAACCAGACGCATGGGTGACCAGACGCCCTCCAGTGTTTCCGTCATTTTTTGGTTGCTCAGATCGGTTAACACCAATTCTAGTGATTGCTCAGTAAAATCTGTTGGCCAGATAAACTGGGTTTCAACCAAAGGACCATGGGTATAGGTTAGTTTTCGCTCACCAACGCACATCGCAAATTCGCTCAAGGCTGCAGACATCGACTTTGGTGCAACTACAATGTTCAGCTTAAGATTGCCATCTTGGCCGTAAAGCTCTCGCTGAAGCTTGCCGTAGGTGGATAAAAACGTTGTGACTGCAGGTGATAGTGAAAGCGCAGCCTGACGACCAAATACCGGAAATTGTAACGTGCCATCAACCGAAACAAACTGCCCTAAGATCTGCTCCTCAAAATTACTGATCGAACTATTGGGCGCGAAAAATGCGGCCAGTGCGCTGAGCTTAAGATCTTCCCCAGATTTATTAAATGGGTAGTAAATAGCAACATTTTTACGGTAAGGCGCTACGACGTCTTGCTGCCACTTTTCTTGTAAGTACTCTGATGCTTTTCGCTTTACATGCGTTGCAGTTTCACGCAAAACCAAATCCACCAGCTCCGCCATTAAAGGCTCGTCGTAACGGGTTAACCACAGTCCTGAAAAGGCCTTGAAGTTATTAGGGTCTTGTAGCTGCTGAAAATAGCTTAGCCCAGGGATCACAGTGCTGTCCGCCTGTGTTTTCCAATCCTTCAGCGCTTTTAACTGTGCCACAAACGCTTGATACTGCTTTGATAACGTTTCAGCGCTTTGCACTAGGATTGGACTATCAGAGAATGCTTGACGGATTTTACCCGCAATTTCGTTAAACTCTTTTGCCCGCTCGATTTCCAATAACTGTTGCTTATTTAAGTTCTGATTGGCTTTATCAATTAGTTGCTGCGCTTTTTGTGCTTTGGCTGCGACCTTCTTCGGGGCATTTTCAGTAATTGCATCGGCTTTTTCAAAGCTCGGCACTTCCACTTGCGGCAGATAGATATAGGCTCGAAGTGTGGTATATAGCTGCAACAAAGGAGATTGCTCGCTTTCGGTTAACTCGGAAAGCAACACCTCTAGCGACAGCTCTGGAGCAAGGTGGATACCTGAGTAGTACTGTCTCCAAAAGCTAATATAATCATTAATATAGCTAAACTTTATATAGTTCCCAATGCGAGTTAGTTCACGCTTGGATGGCGGAGTTTGAAATAACCCATGGTTGTCTTGCACTAGCGTCTGCATAAACGCAGACTCCGGCAAAAACGATAGCTGTTGCAGTGCTTTAGGTGTAAACAACTCGGGAACCAAAAACTGTGTTTTAGCTCGAGTGATCCCAAATAAACTCACATGATCGCTATGTTTGGCGAGTAGTGTTGGTCTGATATCAATCAGCTTTGCAAATTCAGGAAGCTGCTTAACGTACTCATACATCAGTTGGTTGGTATCTTGCAGCGCTAATTGGCTATCGACTAAGGCCAATAGCTCTTCATTGATATCGATTTTGTTATAGCCGAGGAAATACAGGTCATCAACGAGACTTAATACCATTTGAACTTGAGATTCATCAAGCAAAGCACTCTGTGCGAGAGATTCTGCCAAATGTTTTTTAACCAATCCTTTGTTTTCACCTAGTGCAAACGATTGATAAATATCCTTTACATTGATGACATTGAGATAGTCTTCAAGCTCCAAATAAACAAACAACTCTTGTTCAAGGTATTTGCTGATGGTTGGCTCTAACGTGGTAGCTAGTTGCTGTTGATATAGCGAACGATAATGCTCTTCACGATCAATCGAGGCAAGAATTGGTAACGCATACCAAGGCTGGTTTTCTTTCCCCTCAGTAAATTTACTATAACCAGACTGCAGCAATGCCAATGGTTCAACCAAGGAGCTTAACTCATCAAAGCTAATCACATCTTTGTTTAAGATATACTTATAATCTTGATGTAACTTGCTAAACTCTTGATGTAACGACTGGTTATAGATATAGGCCTGCCAGCCTACCCAAGCCGCTCCAGCGAGTAGACCTGCACCTGTGCAAAGCATTAAAAACTGCCTAACGCTGTGGCGCCAAATCTTCCATCTATTTACAGGCGCTAAATGTGCCAACGGCAAAACCTGATTTGTGAATGTCTTGGTGATCTCTGCTTTAGGTTTTAACGTGGTTTCGGCAACAACCGGTAGGAGAGATTGATTCACTTCAATTAACGTATGTGCCGTTGCAAGGTTTACCCGCTGCTCTGCATTTTCAGATTCAACTAAGTGGAAGCTCTCAATTTTATACGGCAGTACCTGACCATTAAAGTCGGCCAGCTCATCGATAAAGTGTGCAACGGCAAGCTTTAAATATTGCAACTGCATCGGCCCCAGCAGCTGTTTACGCTTGAACTCATCGTCAAGCTGCAACGAGACTTGTTGTAGATTATTGGCAAATAGCTTCTTAAACAGTAAGTCGTATGCTTCATTGAGCGCATGAGAGGATTGTAATCCCTGCTCAGAGAAGTAAATGGACAGATCAGCAAGCTCGACCCGCTCATTCAAGCTTTCAGCTATCCCATCTAACTTGTTAATTCCACATAGAAATAAGTGTGCGGGAACGGGATAGCCACTACGCAGATAAATAGATTCGAGCCGCGCTTTAAAGTCAGCAATAAACTCTTGTTTAGCCTTTTGCGAACGCTGGATCACACTAAATGCATCGCTTAATAACAGCACTCCGTTCAACGGTTGTTTTGCACGAATAAAGCTCAGCCAAGCTAAGAAGTGTTGTTGATCTTCAACCTTTGCTTTTACATGCCAAATCAACGCCCCTTGAACGTGATAAACCGCTATATTTGGTGGCATACCATTGAGTTTAACGCGATTAAATTGCGCGAACGAGTCACTGGTATTGCCCTCTGAAATCACCAAATACCATGCGGTTTTATAAACATTGCTGCTCAGTTTCAGTTTCTTTGCGATGCGCTTGTATAGGGTCGAGTACTGCTTAAAGAAGTTTCTTCTTTGGTACTTGCCGATGACAAAACGATTGATACTAGGCACATACACCACCAGCACACCAACCAGCGCCAGCAGTCCGCTCAGCCAATACCAATGTGTTGCTAACGCTAGCGAAAAAGTAAGTACCAAAAGTAGTACAGCCAATAACACGAAGGATGCACCGATCCATAGGCGAACTAACGGAGTCTTCACTGATACTCCTTGATATAAGGTGAAATGTTACAGCTTTGCACAAAAAACTGACTAACCGCTTTGGCCTGCGTAAAACCTGTTGCAATAAAACCTACAAACTGGCTATCGCCCACTTCCTCAATAACGAGTGGATAACGGCTATTATCACATTTTTGTTTAAGACTTTGTGCGCGTGCCATATTGTTAAAAGCACCAATTTGCACCAAGTACAATGTCATAGGCTCTTCTGTGATAACCGGTGCAACTGCGGGCGCTTTAGATTGCTCAATTGTCTGTGGTTGCGCAGTTGGTTTTGCTGTTTCTAATGCATGCATTTGCTCACTTTCGTAAAATCTTGCATTTTCAATAAACATTTTCTTTGGTTGCAACTGCTGGATATGCTGAAAAGTGTCTCCCGCCATTTCTTTGTACTCTTGGTTTTGGCGCTCATAAATCTCACCGAAATACTGGTTATAGATAAATAAACCCACCACTAGAAGCACCGCAAACGCTAACCAAAAGCTCAATGGTGAAATACCGGTAAATAGCCCTAGGTTACGAGATGACTTTCTGGGAGCCGTTGTTGTATTCGTATCAAGCTTCAACTTGAATGCCCCAAGCTCAGTTAATGCAAAACTGATCTCGGCGGTTAACTTTTTCAGCTCAGTCACATGACCTGTGTGATATTTCCCTTTAAAGCCAAGCTGTAGAATGAGATAGCAAATCTTTAATAACGCTAAGTGCTTCTTAGGAAACTCCATCAACTGAAATACTAAGCTAAAAAAGGTGTCCCCACTGTTGCGAATACCAAATAATTGACTCACTAGGGTCTTGTTTTGCCACTGTGTCGTATCCAACTGACAACCATAGCTTACCCTTTCGTCAAAAAATGCCGCCCAAATAAAGCACAACTTATCCAGTAGCGCTGGTGATACTGCTCGCTCCCGACCCCTTTGTTTAATGCTCTTGAGCTCGGTAATGAGGTTAGCTCTGAAATTTTCCAGCGCGGCGATATCTTCCAATGAAGAAACAGACTCAACCATCGCAAGAAGCGGCAGGCTTAATTGCAATAACGCCTCTTCCTGCCAACTAAATTCCGTTAGCAAGTCCTTTAGCGCTGCATTTTTCTCATCAACAAGTGAGAATTGGTTAACCGTATAACTGGCTGCACTCATAGTTAGCTAATCAAAAATAATTTAACGTCATCGACATGAATTCGGGCATCAATGTGCAACGCCAGCATTTCTTTGTTATCCACCATTTTCACCCACAGTGGATCTTCTAAATCAATTTGAAAATATTCCGTCGACCCTTGCTCTTTTAGCTCTGGTGGAGCGTAAGGTAATGCACTCACTCGCACACCTGGTGTGGCGTTTTTAATACAATTGATGATGCTCTTGTTACCGGCGAGCTTAAACCCTGTTGTAAACAGTTCTTTGGCGAGGCTTTGCGGACTAGTCACCGCAATAACCATACGTTTAGTCTGGCTGATATCGTGTTGCTTCACCTTTACCAATAACATTCTTCTGCTATCGAAAAGCGACTTATCCCAAGTGTATTCAATAACATTTTGCTGCTGGGTGATCGACAGCTTGTCTTTGATCCGGGCCAATACACCATGAAACTTTTCATATAAACTTTCGAACGTAAGCGGTGTCCACGGGGAGCGCACCTCAAAATCGATACTCAATAGCGCCGCCTCAAACTGTTTTAGCTCAAAATAGAAACGGCCTAATTTATAATGTTGTGTTCGTTGGGTTGCCTCAAGCCAAGGTAGCCAATGATAGATCACGGTAAGCAACTGCTGCTCTTTGTACCATGCGCTGTTGCTTTGTGTATCAACAACGGATTGTAATCGTGTGAGCAGCTGATTCACTTTGGCATTTGCCAGAGTGTCGAGTTCTCGCACGCGCTCTAACAAAATATCTGCAGCCCCAATGCTGAGGCAGTCTGGGATAAAGGCGCGGTCGATGATCACAGCCCCATTACCATCCACCTCCAGCACTTTACCAACCGCTAATTTGACAAAACCATCTAAGTTTTCTTGCTCAAGCTTAAGCGCAACGTTTAACCGTGCGGTTTCAATTTCAAGTTCAGCAGCTTGGTTATTGGTAAAGTCAAAAACGCGATTAAACTGGGTTTTATAGCGAGAGCTAGAAGCCCCGTTATCAAAGCTGTTGTTTCCAGCAAGATTGGCTGGCACAACCAGATAGACCATTTGATCTATCGTGCCTTCAGGAATGTGCAGCGCGACCTCTTGATCTAACTTGAAGTACTGACCATCGGGTAGAATGCCTTCACACGCTACCACAGAAAACTGACCCAGTTTTAGTAACCCTTCATTGATACTCAGCTGAGCAAGACCGCAATGCGGTGCAAATTCACTGGTTGTCAGTGCACTATATTGCTGTGTGACGTTTTCAAGGTGTGATTCCATCTGCTGAAAATGCTGAGGATATAAAAAGGTACCTTCTCGCCAAACAATTTTATTACTCAAAACTATGCTCCCCAACCAAACAAACTATCCATCCAGCTCTGCTGTGGCATTACCGAGAACTTTATCGTCGTTCCTTGGAGCCCAAGCCAAATTACTGTACTTTCAGAAACGTCCTCAGGCACTTCCACGACGGCCTTTGTCGTCCCTTTCTGATAGTCACTAAATTCTACCAATACCGCCAAATATCTTACTCCAGGAAGCAATTTAATTGTCTTTTGCTCTTTTGTATTCGGCATCACTGGGTATAACCGCTGCTTCTCTATCAATTGCTCAGCCAATATTTGCGTATCCGATTGAAACAGCTCGATGAATTCACTTTGTGAAAATCGGTCTGACTTGGTGAGCTGATATAAACGGATAGCAACCGGATTGGCACCTTCATTGGCCCAATTGAGCTTTTCGTTGGTCTCCAGCTGCAACTGTATCGGCAACGAGAAACGCTGGAGCGGATCGGCACTCGAGCAGCCAACCGCTAAGCATATCAATAATGAGACTAAGATTACTTTTGCATACATTCGATTAATAGCGCTTTAAACTGACGCTTAAAGTGTCCTTCGTTCATTTTTCTTGTGTAGTAATTTTTATACGCCGCCCAGTGCTTACCACTCCACCTTGATGGTGAGCCAACCATGTCTTCAATCAACTGAGGATCGAATTCTTTTAGAAATTCATCCATCACCTGATCCAACATCAACAACATCTGCTTTTGTTGCTGCCAAGGGCTACGCGACGCCTCTAATAACTTATCCAGTTTCTGCTCAATAGCAGCCTGATTTAATGTACTTTGCGTATCATGAGCGCCGATATCTGTTGCTTTATACTCTATAAATTCTTCTTGCTCAGGACTCGTTTTTTGCGTGTTTATTTGGTCAAGTTCAGTCTCTAAATCGGCAAAAATATTACTCGCATCAAATTCAACTTCATCAATCACATCAAAAAAAGTCTCTTCTTGCTTTTCAGCGGCCAAAACAGGTTCACCGATTTCCGACTGCATGGAAAGCAATAGGGTGTAGCCAAAAAGTACAATGATGTCACCATCAGAAAGCACGGAGGATGAGTGGGTGATCTGTGGCCGACCATTTAAACTTACCCCCTCAACTTCTGTATATAACCGTAGTTGATTGGCATCTTTATCCTGTTCGATGCGAGCATATACGTCATGTTGCTGCGTTTCTTGCTCGGCATGCGGCAAAATCAAATCACATTCAATTGACGCTCCGAGCACCACGCCGGATTGAGAAACCGTCGCCATTCTCGATAATAATCGAACATCTTCAGGGCACTCAGTGACTTGCAACATTGCAGCATTCATCTATAACTTCCTATCATCGGCAACAATACAATTCGAGGCAGCAGTATTAAACGCCTCTAGAAAGGTTGGACGCTTCTTTAAAAAGGCTTTTGAAAACAATATACCTAACTCTATGGTGCCATATTCACGTCGAGAAAAGTTGGTGTTCTGTAGCTTGAACTTAGCCAACTCATGCTCAAATTCATGTTCATCTATTAAAATGGCATCGACTTCATGGCCTAATAACAACTTTAATAGTGCATTACCACTGCGCGGCTTCATTTGCACGTTATAACCTTTGCGCTTGATATCAAACCACTCGTCAGAGCCGAATTCAGCGGCGACTTTATATTTCTTATACAACGGATTGTTATCATTGATATCCATTTCAGCACCAGAGAAATACCAGTACAAGTGTTTTCTCGCCATCGGAATAGAAAGCGTTCCGTAACGCATTCGAGCATCACTTTGGGCAACCGCAAAGATGGCATCGAGTTTACCAGTACGCAACTTGAGCTCGGCTTCAACCCAGCTATCAAACTCTGCGCGATATGGAGCTTCCATTCGACTAAAAGCACACTGAACTTGCCTGATCACGTTACCCTTCACGAGTTCATTTTCAACATAGTGATAGGGGTAAGCATCATGCGTCGCCAGCTGTACGACTTCTTTGCCTGTCACATGCATGGTAAACAATGTAAGGCCTAACATAAGGCCTCGTATTAGTCTGGTTTTTAGCATCATTTCATCAATTTATAGCTAACTCAAAGCCCGAGACATCCGCTGAACCTGAGATCACCACTTCACGGATAGGTTCGCCTAAGCTGATCCGTTCGATACAGCGTTCAGCCAATTGCGGCATCAGGTTTCGATTGATTATTTGCTCAATGGCACGACCACCAATGGTCGGTTCATTTCCTTTGGCAACCACATAATCCACAAAGGCTTGATCATAATTTAATGTTGCCCCATAGGTTTCTTGTAGTTTTTGCGCAACACGTTTTAGCGATATCCCCGTGATCTCAGCTAACTCCGCAGTATTTAAAGGATAATATGGGATGATATTACAACGACCTAAAAAGGCTGGCTTGAAAAAGCTTTGTAGCGCAGGTCGTACGTTATCCACCAACTCCACTAAATCAGGGCGAGATTCACTGACATTACAAAAATCGACAATTTCACTGTCAGCAGCGTTAGAAGTCATGATGATCAAGGTATTTTTAAAATCGATATTACGACCTTCACTATCTTGAATACAGCCCTTATCAAAAATTTGATAGAAAATGTCATGGACGCTTGGGTGCGCTTTTTCCATTTCGTCGAGTAACAGTACACAGTAAGGATTACGACGAATCGCTTCGGTTAGCACACCGCCCTTACCATAACCAACGTAACCTGCAGGCGATCCAAGTAACATAGATACCTTATGCGCTTCTTTAAACTCGGTCATATTGATGACCGTCATATCTTGCTCGCCACCAAAAAGCTGATCCGCAAGTGCAAGCGCGGTTTCTGACTTACCCACACCACTTGGACCACACATTAAAAATACGCCAACTGGCTTACGTTTATCAGTCAGACCGGCACGCGAAACCCGAATACTCTTAGACAACTCATGTAGCGCATGTTTTTGGCCAATAATACGCTGATGTAAAGCGGTTTCTAATGTCAGTAGTTTCGCCACTTCATCTTTAACTAAATTACCAATTGGGATGCCAGTCCAAGCGCCTATTACCTCCGCAATAGTTTGCTCATCGACAATGGCATGAACCATAGGCTGCTCGCCTTGTAACGACTTGAGTTCAGCCAATTTCGCCGTAAAATCTCCCGCTTGCTCACCCGCTTGGATTTGTGCCAGTTCAGATACAAGCGCTTTTTCTTTTTCCCATTGCGTATTCAACGTAACCAATTGCGCTTCTAGTTCAGTCTTTTTCTGTTCTTTTGCGGCTATGGCTGCTGCTTGGTTCGCCAACATGTCGTTTTCTTTTGTCAGCGCTACCAGCTCTTTCTCCAAATAGCGAATACCCTGCTCTGTTGCCTCGATACTTGCAGGTTTTGCGTTTTGCGTTAAGGCAATACGAGCACACGATGTGTCTAGCACACTGATGGCTTTATCTGGGAGCTTTCGACTAGGTAAATAACGAATAGACAGATCAACGGCTGCCTGTAGCGCCGCCTCTGTGATAAACACATTGTGGTGACTCTTTAGCGACTCTGCGACACCACGCAGCATTTGCAACGCATCTTCTGCGTTCGGCTCATCGACTTTGACCACTTGGAAACGGCGTGTCAGTGCAGGGTCTTTTTCAAAGTATTTTTTATACTCTTCCCAAGTCGTTGCCGCGATGGTTCTAAACTCGCCTCGCGCTAGTGCTGGTTTTAACAAATTAGCGGCATCGTTTTGCCCTTCCGCACCACCTGCGCCAATCAAAGTATGTGCCTCATCAATAAAGACAATAATGGGCACTTCTGAAGTTTTGACTTCGTTAATTACGTCTTTTAAGCGGTTTTCGAATTCCCCTTTAACGCTCGCACCCGCTTGCAGTAAACCAAGATCCAGTGAATGAATTTGCACGCCAGACAAAACCGGAGGTACTTCATCCGCTGCAATTTTTTGCGCTAACCCCTCCACCACGGCGGTTTTACCCACTCCAGGTTCACCAACAAAAATAGGGTTGTTTTGTCGTTTTCTACATAAAATATCAATGGCTTGCCTAACTTCGTCTGCACGCCCAGAAACAATATCTAGCTCACCTGCCTGAGCAGCCTGAGTGAGATTGATGGTATATTTGTCTAACGCCCCCGTAACCACACTCTGCGGTGCACTTGCTGCGCCCTTTGCTGGCATTTTCGCCGTAATAGACAGCGTTTTTATATGTTCTTTTAAGCTCTCAACAGAGACATTTTTAAGTGCAGTAAACTCTTTTTGCTTAAACGACAATGGATCAGGCTGCAAGATGCAAAGTAACAGATGTAGCCCCGCAACAGCACTGTGAGAAAACTCAACCGACGCAACCAACCACGCAGACTTCACTAAGTCTATCAACTCAGGGCTGATGGTAGGCTGTCCTGAATGACTCGGTGCCAACTGACCTAGTTTATGCTCTAGTTCTTGCACAAACTGTGCAATATTAACCTGTTGCGACTCAAGAAACTGTTGCAACTTAGGATCACGTCCTTTCAGTAACGAAATGAACCAATGCTCAATTTCAATGGCGCCAGCTTGGCTGTTCATGGCATCTGCAGCGGCATACTCCAGCGCATTTTTTAAATTACTGTCTAAATAAGAAATTAGTTTTGAAATAGATACTTGAGACATATTTATCCCTAACTCTACAGAGCCCTTACCGTTCGTTTCTGGTCGTCATTGCGCCTTGCTAAGTTGGCGTTTACCCCAAGCACAATGCCCTTATAATTATTAGTGAGTACCAAAGTAGAAGGTACTGTTCCGATGTATTCGGCTTCAACTTCCACCGCCACCTCGTGATTGACGTAGTGGCAACAAAGTGACTTGATGGCACTTAACAACGCCACCTGTTCTGCTTCCTGTTTCTCTAGTTTTGAAAAAACCATGGCATCATCAAAGCTAACTGTTACCCTTAAGGTTCTACCTAACTGGGCAAATTGTTTTCCCAGTACAGCCCCTCTACCAAGTTGACAAGCGCTTAGACGACTTCGTGCGGCAGGGGGAATTTCCTTCACCTCGATATCACTCATCGCTAGCCGAATTGGATGGGGGAAATAATGCTTAAGCAAGCGCTGAAGATTACTCAAAGAGTAATGCTCAGCCCTCGTAATCAAAGTCGCTGGGATCATCGATAGTGTTTCGTAATTTTCGGTTAGCGAGCTGAAGTAACTTTGCAATAACTGACGCTGTTGCTGCTCTGTTGTCGTGGCCTCGGCACGAAACACCTTAGATGCAAATGCTTTGAGTTCTAAAGATTGATGAACAAAGGTATTGTCGAAAATGGCTAAAAACCGGAGGTACGCACGATTATTACGTAAGTAAGCCTCTTTCAGCCAGTCTAGGATGAAATGAGGTAACCCGCCGCGCTCACCAAATAACGTTGCTTCATTGCTATCGACCACAAAGTGCTGATCAGCCAGTTCTTGGTAGTCGATTTTTCGCTTACCATACGTGTCTGAAAACAAGTGCTGTTTAAAGCTGATTTTTTTTGCCCCAGCGACTCTCAGTAAGCGCGTAAAATGAAGTACCGACGATACTTTGCTAAATAAGCGTTTCGTTAACTGCATACGCGCGCTCCTAGCTGTGCTTCAAAGCGCTTTGCTGGCCAGTTATAACTGGTGTATTTCACTGTTAGCTGACTGCAGCGATCAAATGGTGTTTGCGCCGCTAAAAAGTCATTGAGTAATTCAGCAAACAACGAAAAATCCGCGTTTAGCTCTGAGTTATCGAGCGTCAATGTCAGCGACATCCCCGGTACAAAGATCATGCGATTTTCAACCAAAAACGGGGCATTCATTTTTTTTGCCGTGACATCATAAATTGAATTGAGTTCTTGATGTGTGGCATTGGCATTAACAAATAATTTTAAGAAACCAATCAAGGTAGCCTTCGCATCTTGTGCCTGCAACAGCTGAGATAAATTAAAGGACATCAGCTTGAGCAAGCTCCAGTAATTTTTCTCGTCCGTCACCATGCTACTAGGTTGAATCGTCACACCACCGACTTCAAACTCCCCAGCTAGCGCTTCTTCTGTGTTCACAACGATTTGATTACCAACATGAATTTTGTTAGCTAACTGCGCATCGTAACAGCTGATCTCAGCAAATGCGGTAAACCCGTTGGGGTAAGCCTTGGTCGCCTTATTGATTGGCAACACTAAGTGCTTCACTTCATCTAAAGAAGCGGCCTTATCTGCTGATTCAATATGGCCTAATTTATTGCTCTGTGACCAATATAGTTGCGACTGAAAATCAACAGTTTGCGTGCCGACCACTGGTGGGATTTCCTTTTGACCAGCCGAAGTTACGACGTAAACTTTATCGATTGAATAAATCTGAATATGACGCTGACTGGCGTCTGCAATAACGGGATAAGATAGCTCTTGATAGTTGACTCTCACCGGTTCCGAAGATTGATGAAATAAGTTACTAAAGAGTGTCTTATTGATTTTGACCGAGAGGTTTTTCTCTTCAAGTAACACTGCGCCTAGCTCATTTAAATAAAAGTCGATGTAAACACTTTTGCCATGCGCGACGTTTATCTTATGAGGGTTTTTCAAGATAAAAAACTGTCGTTTAGCAGGGATTGAGAAATACTCTTTGAGCTTAAAATAAACCGGAATTTCATTGCTTTTGATTGGTGAGATAAGAAAATCATCATCCGCGAGCAAAGGGTGAAAATTGTGTTCACCGATATCGTAGGCAAACTCGTCATCCGCCACACAAATAGCGACTTTCTTCACCGCTTGGTTAATAATGTCGGCAACATTTCGGCCTATCGACTCATTACTAAAATGCAGCTGAATTGGTTGCGTCAGCGCCTGCTGAACATCAACATCACCACTTAGCGGTGATAGCTCGACGCGCAGACAATAAGGCGCCTCTTTGCTATCAAAATTTTCAGGGATAGCATGTTGAAACGGCGTTTGCTCCAACTTAAAACGAGAAACAGTCATCGGCGTAAAGGTGACGGGCAAAGAATTACACAACTTCACGGTTGTGTTGTCATCACCTTTATTAATAACATCAAGCTCAACCTCTACCTGTTTGTCTAAAAACACAGGCTTATTAAAGTCATCCGCATTAGGTTGAAAATGCGCTTGCACCACCATAGGCAGTGATTTGAATAAATTTGGGGAGACAATATCAGCAAACTCTTCCACATGACGTGTGCGCAGAGCATCTATTTCCATGGCATTTTTCGCTGCCACCCATGCAAAACTGTCAATGAGACGGGTTACGTTCGGATCTTCTTGCCCCTTATCATTGAGGTTAATATGCTCAGCTTCTCTACGGAAACGCTTGCGGAACCCCTCAAGGCCATAACGAATGCTCGCTAATTCATCTTCAAAGTGCTTTAACATGCGGCTAATCATATTGGCTCTCGTTCTCTATCAACACAGTGAGACGGGTTAAGTCGATGTCCGTATCAAACTGTAATAACTCTTCTTTCCCCTCAAACGACAACATCGCTGAAATCTCAAAGCGCATCGTATTCGCGATGTGCTTCTCCTCATCTTGAGCTAAATAATTGACCTCAACGCTGTGTAACCTTGGCTCAAATTGGCTAATTTTATTTTTTATTCGCATCGCTATCTGCTCACCACTATTGAGCCGACTAAATAGCGCGATATCTTCGAGGCCAAAACAAATACTGGATTGGTTAACCAGATCGCTCTCACTGTCGTGTAAAAATGCCGCTTCAGTTTTTAAAATAAGGCCAATGTTGTGATGAATAGACTGCACCACTTCGTTACCTTGGTCGACCGATACGTCTTCTCTATCCATGTAAAACGCACTAAAAAAACTCATCGCTCTACCGCCGTAGATAAACTCACTGTACTCGCCACTCTGTCGAATTGATATTGCGGCACAAGGTCAACATGACAGCCATACCGTTTAAATTCGCCGGACTCTTCAACAACACTGACTTTCGCAGATTTGAGTGGCATTTTCGCTAACGTCATTTCATCAGAAACAATTGAGTTCGAGCAGTATTGTTCAAGCCAATGGGTAAGTCGATTTTCGCAATCATGCGCTTCCATCGAAGAGCCAATCATCTCCCTAAGTTGTACTTTGAGATAATGTGCAATTCGGCTGACCATCAACGTAGTTTGGATCAGGTAGCGATTTTCGGTTTCATTTTCCACTTTGATTGAGCTATTCGATTGAAAAAAGTATCGTTCATTTAATGGGTTATGAAATATAGGGATCAAACCAAGCTGAGAAATAAAGGCGGCATTACTCGCTGAAATACGAGTTTTAAAAACCACTGGCAGGTCATCTTTCTTTGCGCCATAGTAGCTAATAGCACTGCCACCAGAACCGTCTAGCTTGCGAGATTTCAAAAAGCCAAACCAGCGCACGCGATTGAACTCAATCATCACGTTTTTCAAAAAGGTTGTGGCTGTGTTTCCCCAACGAAAATTGTCATCGGCTTCTTCGTCGAACACAAACCCTGCAGGATGAAAACGGTAAATGCGACGATAACCTATTTTATTGAAAACCAAGCCAATAAAGTGACTATTGTCTTTAGCCCGCAAGCGATGCCAGCTCTCAAAATCGTGCGCTGCCAGCACTCGTTTGATCTTCGCAGTATCACATAAAAAAGACTCTCCTATCGCCCCGAGGAAAGCTTCATCAGCATCCAAGACGATAGGACAGAGGCTTTTCTCTCCCAACTCAGCAAGTAACTCTAACGTGTAAATATCGTCAAATTCATTGGCATAATCGATATCAAGGCTAATGTTGTGATCTATCACAACTAACCCATAAGGTTCTCCCCCCATAGTATTGAACTCTCGATTCGCAATGAGGTTGTATAATTTAGCCTGTTTGACTGATGGAGAAATATTGAGATCTTGGGAAATTTCTGACCAAGCAATATTTAAGATTTTTACTCGGACGGTTTTATAGTTGACCGGTAAATTAACTAATTCATGTAACGCCCGCCAGCGCGCCTCTAATGCCGTAAATTTGCGATGGGCCATAACCAAAGACAACTGTTCACTGATCAAACGGTCAATATCAGCAATTAGGTGCTTTACCAGCGCAACATTGTTTGAATGGTGTTCAGTCCTAGACATGAGGAGTAATATTCCAGCGATCAATCGGTTAATACGCAGAAGTGAAACGAGGTATCGCATACCTCGCTCCACTTAGTGTTTTTAACGCTTGAATTAGGCGTTGTAAACTTAGCCCGGTAAGCTTGCGACCATACGCACAGAAGTTGTTAGTTCTTCCATTTGTAGCCAAGGACGCAAATGCGCAATTGCCGAGTAAGCACCTGGACGACCAGGCTGCTCAATCACTGAGATTTGTGCTTCAGCAAGTGGGGTTTTTGCACGCTCTGCATTGCCCATCGCACCTGAGTTTGTGTACATTGCGATCCACTCACTCATTTCCTTCTGGATATCAGCCGCTTCCATATTAGAGCCAATATTGTCGCGACCCATTACTTTGAGATAATGTGCAATGCGACTACTCGCCATGATATATGGTAAACGTGCTGAGATTGCGGCATTCGCTGTCGCATCCGGATCGGTATACTCTTTAGGTTTTTGCGTTGTTTGTCCGCCTAAGAACACGGCATAATCGGTGTTCTTATAGTGAACTAACGGAAGGAAACCTAAATCACTCAGTTCTTTCTCGCGCTCATCCGTTAAGTTAACTTCAGTCGGACACTGCTGCGTGATATCACCGGAATCAGTCAAATAAGTCAGGTTAGGCAAAGCTTCTACTTTACCGCCATTGTCCATACCACGGATCGCAGTACACCAACCGTATGCTTCAAAAGCTTGGTTCATTTTCAGCGCCATTTCATACGCAGCATTAGACCAAACAATCTCGTCATTGCTCGCTGGTTTTGGATTACCTGCGGTATCTGTCGCTAGCTCTTCAAATTCGAATGATTTGATTTTTTTGCCTTTACCACCGTACGGTAAACGCGCCATCGTGCGAGGCATAGTTAATGCCACATAACGTGCGTCATCGCTTTCTCTAAATGAGTTCCAAGACGCATAGCTTGGCGAGTCAAATGCCGGTGCGATTGGCTTTCCTTCACTAAATGTTGAGAAGCTACTTAATTCGAACATTTCAGGCGCTGCTGCTGCGATAAATGGCGCGTGACTAGCTGCAGCCACTTCACCCATGTAACGCAAAAGCGCAACGTCTTCATCTTTTTGAGAAAACTCGTAATCACCTAAAATTAGGCCGTAAGGCTCACCGCCTGCTGTGCCATATTCATGCTGATATAGCGTATTGAATAACGGGCTACGGTCGACCGCTGGTGCATCTTCAAATTGCTCAAGTAACTCATCTTTTTTGATATTGAGTAACTTAACCTTTTGTGAAGTGCCAAGCGCACTGTTACGGACCAACTTTTGCAGACCTAACCATGAACCTTCTAACTCTTGAAAGCTATCTTGTTGCATAATTGCTGAAAGCTGTTGGGACATTTTCTTATCAATTTCTGCCACCGCATTCGCGATGGTATCTGTTAAGTTTTTATCCCAAGTCACCGTGCCTGACATCGCTTCTTTGGTTAAAGAAGTAAGTAACTCTTTGGTTCTGTCTGGCGCAGTTTGACTTGTCGCGCTGATTGCACGGTCTAAAAACGAACCGCTTTCACCAGCTGCACCACCATCTTGCTGTAATTCTTCAGACATTATTCCTCTCCTTTAACGCCAAGTTCATCAGACAACGCGCTCAAAGAATCCGCGCTTTGTAGAATGTCTTTTAGTAACTTTTCAAAGTCACGAGAGCGATCCGCTTTGCTCAACAATTCATTCAGTTGATTACGCGTTTCAAGCAGCTTTTTCAAAGGTTCAATGCGTTGAACCAACGCATCAGGCTCAAAGTCTTTCATTGAGTCAAAATCTAAATTAACTTCAAACTGACTGTCATCAGCTTCAATCACATTGTCGACTTTTAGGGTCAATGAAGGTTGGATACGGCCCAGTACGTCATCAAAGTTGTCTTGATCTACTTGAATAAATTCACGATCTTCAACTTCTTTTGGGTCTTCTCTGTCTCCAGAGAAATTACCGAGTACCGCTGATACAAACGGCAGCTCTTTTTTCTCAGTTGCGCCATTAGTTTCAACATCGTAGGTAATACTTACGCGGTTTTTACTAACGCGCTTATGTTGCGAATTAAGTGCCATAGTGATTTACCTTACTTAAGATCTGCAGCAGAAGTAAGCTGGTTAGTCGTTGCATCGTATTTAACAGATGCTGCTTTCTCTAGCTTACCGCCCTCATCCTCAACGAAGAAGATTTGCTCAATTTTAGTATAAGTAAGCGAGAATGACTCAGATGGCTGACCACCGTCACTACCAGAGATGCTAAAGTTCGCCATACGTGCTTCTTCTAGAGAAATAACGTAGTAAGGTACAATTCCTTTACCGTCACGAGATGGCTTAGTCATTACTAGCTCAACGGTTTTACCGTCTGCACCTGGCTGGAATAAATAGGTAAGTAGGTAAGGTGTTGCACCGTCATAGCTCTTTGAGATGCTGATCTCGCCAAGTGCTACCATACCGTTATCTTGGTTGTTTGCATTACCAATATCTACAGAAACGCCACGCATAGCGCCCCAAGATAGGCTATCTACCGCAAACCAACCTTTTTTGCTGTTTAAATCGGCAACTGTTGCAGCCCCTTTGATGCTGTCATTGCCGTCGATTCTCATGAAAATTGACGCCATTTGTATTCTCCATAGCTATGTTATTTTTCCCTACAAAGTGTAGGCATAAATTTAATCTTTATTAATTACCAGAGTGGCCCTGACGAGGAACTATCTTTGGTTACAGGCTTAACTTCTGGTACTGGCTCTGCGTCTGTTTGAATCGGTTGCACTACTTCAGGCACCACCGTTTCTACAACCGCGGGATTCGGACTAGATACTGCTACACTCTCTTCCGACAACAACTCACCTAAGTCATTGTCAACGCCTGTTAACTTGCTTATCTCAGCAAGCGCAGGTGAATCTTTTGCAATCAATTCTCCCATTAAATCGGAGAATGACATATTGCCCCAACGTATGGCTCTGGCGAGTAAATAGGGAATGGGGCTATGCGGCTCCGTCTTCTTAAAGAAAACCGCAATTTTATTTAAGTCTTCCAGCGCATGCTCACGGGTATACGCAGCTTTAGCAATCACAGGCTGGGTGATAGTCGCTTCTGCGACAGCTGCACTTACCGTGGCTTGTGGTTGTGGCGCGGGCTCTTTTCTTGCTTCAACAACCACTGGACTCTCTTCCTTTTGTACTAAAACTTCAGTCGCTTCTTGTTGTTTTACAACATCAGGAAAGAAGTGTTGGTACATCAGCTTAATTTGCTTTATCGCATCGCGAACAAAACGAAAACCAAGCAATGCAAGCCCCTGCTTGTTGCGGTATCCGTTGACGAATAAATCAACCTCTTTAAGCTTGTTTTCGATCTCACTCAAGATATCAAAACGCGAGACCAGCTCTGCTTTTCTGGATTGTAAAACTGCGGCGAATTCGGTTTTTTTGACTTCGAGACTGCCGTCTTTCTGAGCCGAAACATAATCACTGTAAGTGTAGTCATCAATAAACGGATAGCGCATTAGTGGCACATTTAACAGCCCTGAACTTGGGCTATCGCCGGTCAGCTGTTCAAGCGGTTTGGTTTGATTTTCACAGTGTTTTTGCGCAGCTTCAGCGTCATCGAGCTTAGCTACTTTTTTTTCAGGTAGTTTAGGATGAATTGACTCACCGAGTTGTTTTAGTGCAAACAAAAAGTCGTCTAACCCTGCATTAAATAGGGATAGATCTTCTTTTTTGTACGCTAACGAGGATAACCACCACACAAAGACTTCAATATCTCTTGAGTCATTTTTTAGCGTTTCGCCAGTTGCTTGTTGTAGTTGATACCAATCCTCGGCATTTTGGCGTTGAAGTTCTTGGTCTTGTGCTGAAGATGGCGTTTCTAGCAACTTGCGTAGGCTAGATTGCGCAATATTGAGTAAATTACGTAGTTCCCGAAACTTTGTTCGCTCTTCTTTAAGAAATACACCGGCATCAAGCTCAGTACTCGGAGAAAAAAGTAACATAGGCGACCAATTACAACCTTAATACTCGTTTATAATTTATTCTTCATTCCATTGTGGAGCAGAATGATCCAAAGTCAAGATATTAATATCTTGTAAAATAAGAACCGTGATTGTCCTTGATTCAGGCCAAATATTGACATCAATATTTAAAGTTATTAACGCAAATGTAATCAGCCTTAAATGATTCAAAAATAGCAAGCAACTGTGGATGAAAAATGAATTTAAGCGGTGTTTTTTCATTTTTCGAACAAAAATAAACCAACCAAATTAAACACTTTAATTATGTTTTTTTAACTTTGATTCAACTTTTACATTCAACTATAGTTGCGCTAATTGAGGTCATATCTAGAGGTTTACATGAAAGAGAATTTCATCAGGGATGGTATTAGGGGCAACTTAGTTGTCAAAGACTTTGTGCCTGCCACAAAAATCGGCAAGTTTGATCTCAAAGTAGAACCACACAAAAAGAAAATCACCGTGATTGTCAAAATCTTTTATCGATTTATCGACAACACCGAAGATCAACTCTCGTGGTCAATGAATGAAAAAAATGAGTTTAAACGCAACGCAAGACGCGTAATTTTAGAAAAGTGGAAGAACAATTATAAGATCCGCTGTACCAAGCAGAACTGGGAAGAATTTGTGATGGACATTAACTTTGTCATTGCAGAAGTGAACAACCCAGCGTACTGTCGTTATGTTGTAGAAGTTAAAAAGCTTGCGCGGTATAAGTCTAGCGGCGGCATCAATCATGGCGTGGTTCCACATGTCTGCGACGTCAACAATTTTGCCAATGAAATTGACATCACCAAAAACCAAGAGCGGATCTTCAATTACAAAGAGGGTTTGCTGCGCTCAGGATTGAGGGGGTTGCTACCTGCGGGCGATGGCGACTATATTACCTTCTCATCAGATCAACATTTACTCACTACTGGCATAAAAACCTATCTCGACCGCTTTCTTGCGATAGTTAGATTGAGACGCACACCTGACGTTGTGGGTATTAAAGCTTATATTATTGGTCTCAAAGGTCAAAATGACAGCACCTTTACGTACAATTTAGAATCACGCCGAGCAAATTCAATTGCCAACTATATTAATCAACGCATTGTCGGCGACAACTTTGCTATTGTGGCCAACACGTCTCAGCAATGGGCGAAAGACGCAGTCACCTTTTTAAAAACTCGTACTCGTAACCACACAGTTTCAGGCCAAGATGGGGGTGTACTTATCGTTATTCGCACACCCCATAATGTTGATCGCACCGTACCGCATAAATACATTGTGATGACGCATGAATTTGGGCATATGCTTGGGCTACCTGACGAGTACTTTGGTGTGCATAGTAACTCCACCATGGCAAAGCTAAGGCTAGATAATGTTTGGCCAAGCACAATACGCTCACAAAGTGTAGCAACAGGGAACAAACGCCTCAGAGAGATGCAAGACGGCTTTACACAAATGGCCACCCAAGCCAATGTGTCTTTACCTAACTTGATTTTAAAGACCACCATCGTCAAACGGCCAGAGGCTAAACAAGCTTATCAAGAAATACAAGATAAAAATGACCAAATCTCTCGACGTAAGCAACAGCTAAAAGATACTTTTGGTCAAACTAGTTGGGCCTATAAGAAGTATAAAGACTCACACCCCAGACTTTATGCGCCCCCGAGCACAGAAGCGATTTCTAACAGCATCATGCACAGTGGCAGCGATATTCAAAAAGTGCATTTTGTGACGATTTGGTCGGCACTGTGCAAAGCAACTGAAACACACCTTGATGTCACTGAGTGGGAGATTGTCCCTGCAGAATAAGGAAATATCAATCCTGAAGTTTGAGCAAGAAAGAGCTAAGCAACTAGAACATATGCTAATGCTAATTAGAATATAGGGCTTATTGGCTGTTGCTAGTTAGATGTTGTGTTTTGCTCACGGCAATTGAATTGCAGCTGAGTACCTAAAGCAATGGAAGGTGCGCACACTTTCCATTGCGAAATAGCAAAGCTTAGAAGCTTAGCATTTTTTTAACATGACAAACTTGAGGTAATACATTTTTTTGCACCTCAAATTGTACTCTGTCGCCTTCAGAGATTGTCGCTGCGATGTTCGTTACTCTTTCAAGAATAGTAGGATCGCTGTAGCTTACAGTGCCATTCATTACGCAGCGGAACTTACGTCCATTAGAGTCTTGAGCATTTACAGTTAAATGGTTTTCGCTCACATTCATAGAGAAAGTGCCTGCTTGGCTGTGGTTTAATACAACTTCAGCAGTTTGAATGACCACGCTGCCATAATCTACTTCTGTGATTTTTACTTCAGCAGCAGAAGCCGACCCTGCAGATACACCTAGCGCTAAAACGGTTGCACCAAAAACTTTGTTCAATACTTTCATTGTATATTATTCCTTTATACATTTATTAAGTTCATTTATTAGAAAAGCCCTTGAAATTTAAGGCATTGCAAACCTAACACATAACAAATTTAAATAAAACAAAACAAGTTTAAATATTTTCTAACACAGCACGTAGTTAGTTTAAGATTCAATTTGAACAACATACGCAGACAGCATTACCGCATTAATAGCCCGGGCCACAGTATTCCCCGTTGCCGATATAATCGAAACTCTAGAAGAAAACGGCTACCACAGATATGTTGCTGAGCTTAGTGCTTATAATAAATAATCAATTAAACCGCAGGGTTAGAAATATCTTAGTTAGAAGAGTTCAGTTTATCTGCCCTTAGAAGCTCTTGAAATAACCACTCTGAATACGGAGCACCTTTGAACAAGTCATAGGAAATAGAGCTCCTCTTTAAAAAGAAACCTTTATTATAGGTGATTGGCTCCCTATTATGGTCAGTACCATTCACCTCTTCTTCCTCATCTAAGCAAATTATAAAGTCTATGCTCGAGTATTCTTTTTTAGAGTTATCTGACTCAAAGGTTTGATACGTTTTATCAAATTTATATCCACATCTAGCAAGAACAGTGCTCGTTTTACCGGCGATCTTATAGCAAAATATACCGCATACTAGATTTGCATTATGCCTTTTGAGCTCCTTTGATTTACGTTCGAAGTCTCGAATTTCTGTTAACTTTGCATTGGTTTTAACTTCAATGATTGCTGCACATTCTGTGCTACAAATTCGAACTTGATTCCCTATATTTGGGTTCACAGTGTCTTCTCGTCTTAGAATAATATCGTGTTGCCCATATTCAATATTCTGGTAGAAGACCTCTCCTTTGTGCAATCGGTCACCAACGCGATCTAACCTGCCTTTCACTTGATCGCGAAGGAATTCCTCGCGAGCATCGCCTAATACCCCTTTATGCTTAAATTTTTCAACTGCTGTTGACTGAAGGCGTAAGAGCTCATCAATATACTCGTATAAATAAGACACTACTTAAATCCTACCCACGTTAAGCACTCTGGTTTGCTGTAACCACTGCATTCGCATTGACAGCTCGGATCACACCAAACAGCTCGACCACAGTACCTTCATCGAAGAAACCATAGGCGCTTTCGCCGTGCTTATCAGTAAATGGTGACTCGAATAGCTGCGACATATCTAAGATGCCATTATTAACGAGGTAGTCGATCACTTGGTCGACAAATTGAATTTGCTCCGCGTTATAAGCCTCTTCATCAAGGAAGCTACTGAATGCTTCTTTAGCTGCATTCATATCTAAGCCGACAAGCTCGCGAATAAACGTGCCTAGAGGCTTATCTTGTAGGATTTTTTCGCGATAGGTTTCCACATCACTCATACCACTCGCTTCCAATAACAGGCCTTCTAAAACGTCTAAGTCCGCTTGTGTAATGGCTTTATTTCGCTTTAACTTTTGGATGGTTAATTGGTCTTGGTGATCTTGAATATAGAGCTCAATTTTCTTGCGATATTGGGCTAAATCAATGCTCGGGTTCTTGTACACATTAGTCACGTCATGAACACCTTGAACATCGTCTTCAAAGTTGGTGTACACCATCTCTTTTTTATCTTTGTCCAACGCAAACATAAGACTTCGTAACTTACGTCGTAGCACTTCCAGTGTAGCTAATTGGATATCTTGCCAAAACTCTTGGGTCTGGATATCTTGGATAAGTTGTAGCTGAGCCTGTACTGCTGGAATGGTTGATTTGGCTTCTAACTGCTCTGCAAACTCGATGACACGCCCACGGTTCGCTTCCGAGATCATGCCTTTCTCTAGCAGGTCCAATTGCATGGTCAAAACTAAATTATCAAAGCGATGTGATAGGTGATTAAGCTGCTCATCAGAGTTAAATGCCTCTGCTTCCGTTGGTAGTTGTGAAATCTGACTCTCTAGCTCAGTAAACTTAGCATCATCAATGTTATTCCAATGCTCACGCTCTAAAAACGGCTCAATCGCTCGGCGCTTCGGTCTTACAATAAAGTTATCAAGATTCATCCCACTGACAATATGGTGCAACATATCCAGTTGGTAACGATTTAGCTCAGAATAACGCTCGTAGTCTTCTGGATTTTGCTCTCGGAACGCTTCATTATTCAACTTGCTGTTAAGTAATGTGCTAAGTAGAACGCGTTTCTCGAATACCTGTTGAGTCACAGATTTCGCTACACCCACCGCAATACCTCCAGGGTTAGCATCGAAATACTCAAAGTTTTGGCAGTAGTCAAAGACCTTAAATGTTTTCTTATCGTCATTCGGACCAAAGAGGTCTTTACACAAACGTGTACCACGCCCAATCATCTGGGTGAATTTCACTTTTGAGCGAACGACTTTGAAGAATACAAGGTTCACGACTTCCGGTACATCAATACCGGTATCGAGCATATCTACGGAGATTGCAATACGACATGTAGGGTTCTTGGGGTCGAATTCGTCAATCTTGTTCTCGTCTCCGCTGAATTCATCAATGAGGCTTTGTGCATAAGTCTCTTTCCATGTGATCACTCGCGCCAATTTCCCCGCCCACTTGGGATAGTTCTTATTGAATATTTTCTCAAGAAAAATTGCATGATCATTGTTAGCGGCAAAGATGATGGTTTTACCAATTACATCTCCACCTTCGACATGGATACCGCCACGTTCATCTTTACTCATCAACTGAGCAAACATCTTCTCGGCTGTATCTTCGTTGAATAAGAACTTATTCACCTCAGATGGTAACACTTCATCTCGGCCTTCTAGCTCAGCTTTGCCCTCCCACTCTTCTTGCTCTTCAGGTGATAAATCTTTGTACTTAACGCCCTCACGCAGGAACTTGGTCGCCACAGAAATCTTAGTTGGTGGCACAAGGTAACCTTGGTCATACGCTTTATCGTCTTCATAGGCGTAAGTTGGCATCCCCTTTTGCAGGTCAAAAATGCCATAAGTATCTTTTTCAACTTCATCTTTTGGTGTGGCGGTTAACCCTACCAAGAAGCCATCAAAATACTCGAAAATTTGCCGATATTTCGAGTAGACAGAACGGTGTGCCTCATCGACAACAATCAAATCAAAATGACCGACACCAAATGGTCGCTCATTTGCGCCACGATCCAGTAGATTCTTCATGGTCGGGTATGTCGAGAAGTACAAGCGACTGTCGACACTGTTTTTACTCTGACCAGAATCCAGAATAGAACAACTAACGCGGGGTAGTAGCTTAACGAAGTTCTTCTTGGCTTGAGTGAGCAGCGCATTACGGTCAGCAAGAAACAGGATGTTCTTAACCCAGTCGTTTTTCACCAACAAATCGACAAGGCTTATCACAGTACGGGTTTTACCTGTCCCCGTCGCCATCACGAATAACCCTTTGCGCTCATGTTCTAGTTCAAAGTCCTGTAATAGTTTAGTGATGGCTGATTTTTGATAGTGACGGTTGGTGATCTCGTTGTTAATAACAAGATTGCTGTTAGGCATGCCATTTTCAAAGAATGGTTTACGATCAGTACGACGCTTCACCATAAGCTCAAGTTCAGCTTTGGTGTAAAAGCCTTGAACTTGGCGTGGCGGGTAAAAATGGTCATCCCACAGATGAGTCTCATAACCATTGGTGTAGAAAATAACTGGACGTACACCACACTGTTTTTCTAAGCAATCAGCGTAAAGCTTCGCTTGCTGTTGCCCGTCTTCGGCTCGACGATGCGTGCGCTTTGCCTCAACAACCGCGAGCGCCGTACCGTCATCTCCCCATAGAACGTAGTCAACAAACCCATTCCCATTAGGGTTAACTTGCGAAATTGGCATGCCTGATACAGGGTATTCACGGTCTCGCTGATGCGCTAATTCCCAACCGGCCTCAGAAAGCAGCACATCAATAAGATAAGTACGTGTTTCTACTTCGTTATAGTCGTGCGTATCCGTGACCTTTTCGGCACTTTGCTTAGCTTGTTCAATCTGCTCAAGTAAGGCTTGGTTTGCGGCTTTGAGCGCTTCGTTTTCTTTTAGCTGCTTGAGGTAAGTGTCACGCTCTACTTTGTCTTCTTGCTCTAGCCGCTTCTCTAACTCTTGAACCCGCTTGATGCTGCTTAGCGCTTTGGTCGCTACAGCCGCATCAATTGAGACTCGCTGTGGGATAAGCGCTTCATCAAATGGTTGGACGACAAATTGCCTACGATTCAAATCTCCGTTTGCAAAAGCGGGTGTATAGGTGCGAATAAACCAATAGAGCACATGGTGCAGCTCTTTCACAGCTTGCAACGCATCACGCTGTGGCAGTGTGGTTTTACTGTGTACAGCCTCGTTACCAACCTTAATCACCAGCTTAAGCTTAGGAAAGAGGTTGGTGGTGAGGTTTTGCTTAAAGCCCTTATCATGAATCAGCGACATTAAGGTCGCATCGTGGCGAGGGCGAGTTAACCAGTTATCAATGTCAAATACGGTTTCAACCATTAACTCCAGTGCGTTACGGGCATAGAAACCAGCAATACGCGGATCGGTTTTGATATTGCTTTCCGCATTTTGGGCACGAGTTTGAATCTCGGCACAACGTGTGGTGTATATATCGCTGCCACCGTTAAGGGCAACGTCCATAAACGCAAAATTGCTCTTTTGAGAAAAGCTGCCTTTAGAGCTAGATGAAGAGTTAGCCGTATCTGACATTGAATTTCCTTTTTACATCATATTGTTATTATTCGTTATAGGTTTAGCTCGCCTTTAAAGGCTTTTTGCATAAGGGCTTTAAAATTAGACTCATGCAAGGCTTCTTCCGCTTTTTGATTCGCCAACAATTCTCTAATAACTTGAATTGCCTTGATATACTCTTCTTGCTTTTCAAGGCTTGGTACGATGATCCTAATGTTCAACAAATCGGCCATATCGATTCGTTTTGTACCATGTGCAGCCGTAGAGACAATACCTAGCAAATGAGCGTGCATACTTGATAATGCCGCTAGTAAAAATTCACTGGTGATAGATTCAGACTTAACCATTAATGCTTTTATATCTTGATTGATAGCAAGTTTTTTTCGAGTAATTGCCAACGGAACCGTATGTGCCAGAATCATTCCTCTAACGACAATAAGTATTGAATTTAAGGGGATACTTTTTAAATTAGTTTCAGTAAAAGTAATCTCATTAACATGATCAATGGCGTCATATAATTCTGGTACTTTCATATCCTTCGGAGAAACCCAAGGTACATCTCCGACCCAAAAACTATCATTTGATTTAGATGGCGTAGCTCCACTCAGTACTGAAACAAGATCTTTGAGTTTCGTAACTTCAAAACTCTTCGGATTAGTCACCGGATCACCAAACATATCAACAAACACTGACTGAGCGAGGCTGTTTAGCTCTTGCTCCATTTGCTGGCAGTCTTTACGCAGTTGGTCGGCTTGTTCTAGCACTGCTGCGATTTGCTTTTGGGTTTCTAGTGGCCAATCTGGGACATCTATATCTAAGAGTTTTTTAACCGACAGGTGTTTTACAGTAACAAAAGGAGTGTCATCCCAAATCTTTTTTAGCTTTAGAGGTAGTAAGTAGTAGATAAACTTCTTACATACTTTCGTTGGGTCTACTTCTATTTTGCATACGCGCTGGTTTAACAGAGCTTTTCCACCGCGCCAATATGCAGTATTAAAGTCACCATCCATGCCAACCAAAATATCACCATTTTCAAGAATGTACTTTTCGTCAAACTCACCGGAGTAGTAAGTGTTTGAGGTGCCTCTAACAACATCCCTTATTCTTACTACTGGTATTCCTTTCTCTCCAAACAATTCTGATTTAAAAGCAAACCCCGAGAGTACATTACATAAAGTCGCTAATTTAACGGTTTTCACAGCAACTTCTCCAACTCAGCTACCCCCTTCGCCATCTTATCCTGCAACGTTTTTATTCGCTTCAAGATGTCTTGCGGCGCATCGTATTGCACTTCTTCGTAAACCACTTCTTTGTAGCGATTGATGCTTAGATCAAAGTCGTTATTGGTAATGTCCTCTACCGGAACCATAAAGCTCTGCTCAGTCTTCTTGCGCTTATGTTCTGGGCTGTCACTGTTTGGGGTGCAGTCTTCGTTGGTTAGCGATTTAAAGCGTGCAATGATATCGGCAATATTACTTTGCTCGTGGGTTGGCTGTTCGCCATCCTTGAACAGCTGTGAGCGCTTGTCATCCAATGAGTAACCATCTGCCTGCATATCGTAGAACCAAACGTTATCGGTACCACCACTGTTGGTTTTAGTGAAGATAAGAATGGCGGTACTTACCCCTGCGTAGGGTTTGAACACACCAGAAGGAAGTGAAATGACCGCTTCCAATTTTTGGTCCTGCACGATTTTTTGACGAATGGTTTTGTGCGCCTTGGTTGAACCAAATAACACGCCATCTGGAATGATAACTGCGGCACGGCCACCAACTTTCAACATACGAAGGATTAAGGCTAAGAATAATAACTCTGATTTTTCAGTCGGCTTTTTCTGTTTAACCTCAACTTGGATCTCGTTACCGTTTTCGTCAGTTTCAGTTTTGAATTTCGGTGCCGTTTTCTTAACAATTGGGTTTTTACCTAATGCACGAAGTAAGTCTGGTGCAACAATATCGAAATCAACTGAGCCTTTAAACGGTGGGTTGGCAAGGATAAGGTTGTAGGCTTCAGAGATATTCTCGTCACCTTGGTCTTGTAAGCTATCGCGGTAGTGAACACTTGGGTTTTCAATCCCATGCAGCAGCATGTTCATCGCACCAATGCGTAGCATGTGTTTATCGAAGTCGAAGCCAGTAAACATTTCGTTGTTAAAGTGCTTACGGTTATCAGGTTTGTTCAATTCTTTCGCGTGATGCTCTTCAACGTATTCAACCGCCGCCATTAAGAAACCACATGTCCCTGATGATGGGTCACAAATGGTGTCGCCCACTTTTGGCTGCATCAGCTCGACCATCATTTGGATGATATTGCGCGGAGTACGGAACTGACCATTTACGCCTGATTGTTGCAACTTGCTTAACAGATACTCGTACAGATCGCCTTTGGTGTCTTTGTCGTTCATGTCGATAGCACTTAGTAGCTGTACGACCTGATCTAATAGCTTAGCCGATGGGATCATGAAAATCGCATCTTTCATGTGTTCAGCAAAGCTACCTTCATTTTGTAGCGCCTTGATTTTAGGGAACACGCGATCACGGACGATTTCCATCATGACGTCTGGATCTTTGTCTTTGAAACTACTCCAGCGAAGGGCTTGTTCTTCAGGCGAAAAGGTTGGGTTGTTCATCGGTAGACCCGTTGCCTGGCTGCGCCGCTCTGCGGTCTTTTGCAGCTCATCTAAACGACGAATAAACAGCAGGTAGGAGATCTGCTCAATCACTGAGATTGGGTTCGCGACACCGCCTGTCCAAAACATTTCCCAAACTTGGTCGATCTGATTACGAATTTTGCCTGTTAACATCATGATTCTCTTTGGTAAACCTGTAGCCAAGTAGTTGGCTTATATTGACTTTATCTTACTGTATCATTAATGCTTAGACACTCAATTTTTTGGGTTAATGCGCAACCGTACCTTTTAAATGCTCACTCAAAAGCTTCTACCCGTCAGGTTTCATACTAACATTCCGTTCTTAATACACTTTCAGCCGCTACTTTTTGGCCCTATTGAGCGTGTCTTAAAGATCCTACTTTTGAAAGCCATTATGAAAGCGTGAATATGGAAGACTCAGAGGTTTTGGATGTTCTGTTAACATCAACGAGATCATAGAAGATAAAGCGAATTGCTTAACCAAAAGTACCCGTATGGATTGAACCCAACAAATTGGTGAGTAAGTTCATCAGTACCATTCCATCAACACTCAAATTACAAAAAGCCTAAGCTTGGTTCTTAGTCTATCGACTGCTCAAAATTCAATGTATTAAATTTTCTCTTTCTCCCACAAAAATGTCGCCCAGCAATATAGTTTCATACTGAGCGGGGCTGTAGGGCTTATTCTTCGGCTTGGAAATTTGAGGTTGGGAACTTTATTATTCACCCACAAAAAGGGCGCTTGCGCGCCTTTTCTTATTCTACCGTTACACTCTTTGCGAGATTTCTCGGTTGGTCAACATCGGTGCCTTTGATCACGGCTACATAGTATGAAAGTAGCTGTAGTGGGATGGTGTAAACCACTGGGGCGATGATGTTTTCTACGTGATTGACGTTCATTACTCGCATGGTGTCATCCGAGGCAAAGTTTGAGTCTTTGTCTGCAAATACATAGATGATACCGCCGCGTGCGCGCACTTCTTCAACGTTTGATTTGAGCTTTTCAAGCAGCTCGTTGTTTGGTGCAACGACGATAATAGGCATATCTGCGTCGATAAGCGCTAGCGGGCCGTGTTTTAGCTCGCCTGCCGCATAAGCTTCTGCGTGGATGTAGGAGATCTCTTTAAGCTTAAGTGCACCTTCCATTGCGATTGGGTATTGTGAACCACGGCCAAGGAACAATGAGTGATGTTTGTCGGCGAATTCTTCTGCCAGTAGCTCAATGCCATCGGCCATCGTTAGGGTTTCTTCAAGCTTGGTTGGCAGGGTTTTGATAGCGTTGACGATTGCGCTTTGATCACGGCCTTTTTCCTGCGCGATCGATGCAGTTAGCATCAATAAGCCAACTAATTGAGTTGTAAATGCTTTGGTTGATGCCACCCCAATTTCAGCGCCGGCTTTGGTCATAAAGGCAAGATCTGACTCACGTACTAGCGATGAGCCAGGTACGTTACAGATGGTCATCGACGCCATATAGCCTTGCTCTTTGGCAAGACGTAGTGCCGCAAGCGTGTCTGCGGTTTCGCCCGATTGTGAAATGGTTACCAATAGGCTGTTTTCGTGAACGAATGAGTCGCGGTAGCGAAATTCTGAGGCGATTTCAACGTTACAGCTTACGCCTGCAAATTGCTCTAGCCAGTAGCGCGCCACCATGCCTGAGTGGTAAGACGTACCACACGCGATGATCTGTACGTGTTTTACATCTTTAAAAATTTCGTTGGCTTTGTCGCCAAATGCGTCGATACTGACGCGATCGTTATCTAAACGGCCTTCAAGTGTGTTACGTACGGCCATTGGCTGCTCGTAGATTTCTTTTAGCATGTAGTGGCGATATTCGCCTTTGCCCGACACATCTTGAGTAATGTTAGACTCAACCACTTCGCGCTCTACAGGATTGCCGTTAATGTCGAAGATTTCTACCGTTTCGCGAGTAATGCGTGCTACATCACCTTCTTCTAGGAAGATAAAGCTGCGTGTTACTGGTAATAGTGCAAGTTGATCAGAGGCAATAAAGTTTTCACCAAGGCCAAGGCCGATAACCAGTGGGCTGCCTGAGCGTGCCACGATGATTTCATCTTGGTTTGCTTTGTCAAACAATACCGTGCCGTATGCACCTTCAAGCTGTTTTACCGCTGCTTGCACGGCAGCAAGTAATGTAGTGTGTTGCTGTCTGAGTTGATGGATCAGGTGCACCATCACTTCGGTGTCGGTGTCAGATAAAAACTCGTAACCGTCTTCTTTTAATGCCGCGCGCAAGCCTTCGTGGTTTTCAATAATGCCGTTGTGTACCAGCGCAATTTCGCTGTTAGAAATATGCGGGTGCGCGTTAGCTTCTGTTACGCCGCCGTGTGTTGCCCAGCGCGTGTGCGCGATACCGGTAGTACCTTTTACTTCTGCATTTTCAAGCGCAGATTCTAGGTTTACCACTTTACCTACGGCTTTCACGCTGTTGAGTACACCACCTTCGCAAAGCGCGACACCCGCAGAGTCATAACCACGGTACTCAAGGCGTTTTAGGCCTTCGATAAGAATTTTGTTTACTGGACGCTCAGCAACAGCGCCTACGATTCCACACATAATCTCTCCATTATTTGCACGTTGTGTGTAGTTCAGCACAGATAAGTTGTATGCCACGCGCTTCGATCGCTTGGCGGAGGTCATCGGCCAAGTTGTTGTCGGTGATCAAAGTGGTGATCTGTGCCCAAGGTATTTCTAAATTTGGAATTTTACGGCCAATCTTGTCGGATTCGACCATCACAATCACTTCACGGGCTGACTTTGCCATCACACGGCTCAGCCCAATTAATTCGTTGAATGTAGTTGTGCCGCGCTCTACATCAATGCCATCGGCACCAATAAAAAGCTGATCAAAGTCATAGGATTGCAGTACTTGTTCTGCTACTTGCCCTTGAAAGGATTCTGAGTGCGGATCCCATGTCCCGCCGGTCATCAATAAGGTTGGCTCATTTTCTAGTGATAACAATCGATTAGCGATATTCATCGCATTGGTCATCACGACTAAACCGCGCTTTTGCGCAAGCTCAGGAATTAGGGTTTCAGTGGTTCTGCCGCTATCGATAATGATGCGATTGTGATCTTTAATCAGCTCGGCGGCCGCTTTGGCAATGGCCATTTTACGTACCGAGTCTTGCTCGTCTTTACCTGATGCGATGATCTCTTTAGGAAGGGCTATCGCACCGCCATAGCGGCGTAGTAACAGGCCGCTTTTTTCTAGTGCCGTTAAATCCTTACGAATCGTAACTTCTGACGTTTCAAACTCAGCGGCGAGTGATTCTACGCTTACTTCACCGTATTCATTCACCCATGAAAGAATGGTATGTCTGCGCTGTTGAGTATTTCGTTTAGTCATTAAATAAGTTTCGTTTCGAAATTTAAGGCGATTATAGTCGAAACTTCAAAACCTAAACAAGTTAAATTTTGCACTGAACAAATTTTAACTGGAAATATTTTGGTCATCAGGATACATTTCCCAGTTGAGGTACTTAAAAGGATAATTAAATGAACAAAAACTTAATAACATCAATACTTTGTTGTTCACTATTACTAGCAGGATGCGGCGGTTCAGGCGGTGACACCACACCAGTCAATCAGGATAGCGGCAAAAATGGAAATAATGGCAACACAGATTCAAATAACGGCAACACGGATTCAAATAACGATAATACAGATTCAGGAACGGATACCACGACTAAGCCAGTCGCTAAAATTCAGGCAAGTGCCTTTGGGGAGACAGGCAACGTCATTCAGCTTAGCACTGCGGGAAGTACGATCCCTGAAAATGCCGAAATAACATGGCAGTGGCAAGCCAAACCTCAAGGCAGTAACGCTCAGTTTTCTAACCCCAATGCTAAGCAAGCGCACTTTACCGCTGATGTTGCAGGTAGTTACATTGTAGGGCTAACAATTAAGTCAGGTAGTAATGAATCGACAACACAGTTTGAGATCCGTGTAAAAGAAAAAACCACACCAAGTGTGAACACGCCTCCTGTCGCTGATTTCACACTCACAAAACAGGAAATTGCCATCAACGAGCATCTACAGTTAGATGCGAGCAACAGCTCAGACTCAGACGGCGATAATCTCAGTTATAAATGGCAAGTTACTGCACCTGCTCATGTTGATGAATACACATTGGTAAGCCCTAACAATAACCTTGCCTCTTTCGCCTCTAAATTTGCGGGTGAATACACTATTACTTTAACCGTTTATGATGGTAAATCGTCACATAGCAAATCAGAAAAAGTCATCGTTATAGATAACCAGCCAGCTCTTAAAGCGGTTATTTCAGCACCTTCAGAGGTTACATTAAGCTCAATGACTTTTGTTGAGCTGAAAAGCGATGGTAGTCAGTATCAAGGCGCTGTAACACCGCTTTGGAGTTTTGACAGCAAACCGAGCGGCAGCCAAGCCGCAATGGCAACACCAAATGGATTTCTCACCTCGCTTCAATTAGATAAGGCTGGACAATATAGAATCCGCTTTAGCCTTAAAGACAAACAGGGCCGTTTAAGTGAAGCAACCCATACCTTAACGGCCAAATTAGGCGAAGCAAACAAACCACTTGTATTCGTCGACGCGCCGGAGTCAACCAAAATCAATGAAGCCATCGAGCTTAGTGCCAAGCGAAGTAGAGATACAAGCGGAAGAACACTCTCCTTTCGTTGGACGTTTGAGCCATTTGAAGCCGGTTTGACCTATTCCGTTACGAATGAAGATACCGATACGGTGATTTTTACGCCTCACGGAGAGGGGAGTTACCGTTATTTTGTGGAGGTAAGTAACGGTGAGCTAAGCCAAACCGCCAGTGGCGTGATAAAGAGTTACCCTGAAAATTATGGACCTACAGCGTCTATGAGCCCACAAATATCTACAGCTACGGAAGGGGAAACCAAAGTCTTTGTGGTATCCGCAGAAGATAAAGATGGCGATCCGATCACTTATCGCTGGTCGCTTGAAACGAGGCCAGAGAATAGCACGGCAGTGGTCAATAATGCTGATAATCGCGCATCTATTACCTTTGATGAAGCTGGTAACTATGTGCTGAAATGCATAGTGTCTGATGGCAAGGTTGAACTAGTAGTCGCAGCACTCATCACAGTAAATGCAGTTCAAAATAGCGCTCCTGTAATTACGGCACTGGACTATCAAGGTGTACTGAAAACAGATGCAGCGCTTTGGATAACTCCAACTGTTATGGATAGCGACAGCAACGCAGGCAATTTGACCTATTTTTGGAAGGTGGTTGCTCCGTCTGGTGAAGTGATTGACAGTACCGCAGCTCATGACTCGAACCTACAATTCACTCCTGTAGCATCAGGCGACTATCAGGTAAGTTTAAGTGTTGTTGATGAAAAGTCCGCTTCCGTTGCAACTAAAACGATAACACTCTCAGTAGAATAAGGTCTCTCTACTCGATACCTTGTAAGGCTTAAGCACTCACCTATGGGCGCTTAAGCCTTTTTGTTTAAACGGATATGTCGGATGGAGTTAAGTGACGGATCTCCATATTGCTGATATGCGTTCCCGAAGAGTCCTCTGGACCAATTTCATCATAGGCAGACTCAACTCTGAGGTAGGCTTGAGTTGCGCCGAGTTCCGCCAGCTTTGTCTCGGCCTCTCGCAGCGAGTTAAACGGCGTTAGTTTACCCTCGGCATGCATTAAGATATGCAAGTTCCCATCAACATCCTGACCACCCGCAAGATAGTGATTTGAATCCGCGTAGCTAAGCACGATGGCATGGAGTTCTTTATTAGCGATTTTTTCTTTGAGTGTGGCAGCAAGCATAATACTCTCCTCGTTTAACCGATTAATAATTAAACGACATATGTGCGTGTTTGGTTCACCTTGATTGTCGTGAATGTTTTGTCGCGAACCTGTTGTCGTGATAAATCACGACCTACCATCCAAATGTGGGTCGAGGTTTACCTCGACAGATTTAATCGAAGGGATTATCTTTAAAATTCATCTCTCAATTGCAAGGAGTGCACATGAGCTGGAATGGCCTGAGAAAAGGCAGGATATCAATCCCGTACGCGGAATACTTCATTACGTTTAACTGCCATAAACGCACGCCCTATTTTACGGATTATCGGCTGGCACGATTGTTTTGCCAATCTATCTCACATAATGAACAAAAGTTTGAGTGCAGCTGGCAAACATGGGTATTAATGCCAGATCACTTTCATGGCTTACTGACACTTGGAAATACGCAACTTGGTAAGGTTGTTGGAGAATTAAAAGGCAGAACAGCTTACCTGCTAAATAACCTGAGCTGCGGATAATTAATGCCTTTCTAGCAGCCAGTTTTAGCGCTAACTGCGTTGAATTCACTTCCAATAGCCAGCTATTGGTGCGTAAATTCGCCTTGTTTTCCCTAAAACTCTCTGGCTAGACAAGGAGAAAACTAAGTTGTGCTTTAGCAACAATGAGTTGGAACATTCCTTATCCAAACCTCAGGTTAAATAAACAACTGGATTCAAAATACAAAGTTTGGCAAAGCGCGTATTACGATCATATGCTCAGGACCACAGAAGATAGGCATACCATTGCCCGGTATATTGCTGCAAACCCACTAAGAACCAAGCTAGTAGGCCGCATTGGTGATTATCCTTATTGGAACTCACACTTTCTGTGATTGGCTGGTTAAAGGCGCTCTTCCCAACTCAGTTAACACGCTTCGATACACCGACAAGTTACCTTCCGCCATCACCTCAATGGCAAATTCACTGCATATTTTAGCACGACCTTTACGGCCCATTTGCTCTCGTAAAATCTGGTCCTGCAATAAACGATTAAGATCTTGGGTAAACTGAACTTGATTACCAACCGGAGCGAGTAATCCGGTTTCATTGTGCGCAACCGCTTCAGGAATGCCGCCAGCAGCAAAGCCCACAACAGGCACGCCAGATGCGCTGCTTTGTAATAACGCGACACCTAACCCTTCCATCGATGCTGGATGTGCAACAATATCAACCGCAGGTAAAATACGCGCTACGTCTTGTCGAAATCCCACCAGCTGGACAACTTTTTGCAGCCCCAGCTCGTCTATACGCGCCTGATACTGTTGCTGCTTTGGCCCTCGACCAAACAGTAATACGCGCAAATTAGGATGCTCAACAATGAGTTTTTTGGCTGCACGCATGATCACATCTTGCCCTTTGCGCTCTATCAGCTGCGCAAAATTAGCCACAACCAAGGCATTTTGTGGCAGCTCAAACTCATCAAGCAGCCATTGCCGCTCCGCGCTACTTGGTGCAAAGCGCTGGGTATCGACTGCACTGTGGACTAACTTTACTTGCTCAGAGGCAACACCCTGCGAGAGTAATACTTGACGGATCCCCTCTGAGATAGCGATAACTTTATCGTAGGCTGGGTATTTTAATTTTGACCACCAGCGTGGCTCGGTGTTGTCGACTCGTCTCGATAAAATAACAGGGACATTAAGCGACTTCGCGGCAAGTAATCCCCAAGTATCAACCCCTCGACGGCTGTGAATATGAACACAATCAGGCCGATGGTGGGTAATAGCCCTTCGTAACCGCAACCATTGCATGACATCGAGATCGCCTGCCATTTTCACAGGCTCTACAACTACTTGCTTATCAACGGCTGCAATCATTTCACTATTTGGCGGGCAAACCAGTACGTTTTCAATGCCCTTTTGCTGCAACGCTTGGGTTAAATATACCACTTGTTGTGCGCCGCCATATAAGTGACGACCCGCTTCAATATGCAGAACTTTCATAGCACTTCTCCTAGTGCGCTCGAGACTCTTTGTGGCGTGAGCCCCACCATACAATCAAAACGAGCCTCACAGGTTGGCCGGCGTTTGCATGGTGAGCAAGCAAGTTTATCGCTCAACACGCGACCATTTGGATTGAAGGTGTTTTCATACGGTAAGGTTGAACCAAACAATGCAATAACCGGGGTATGATGCGCCATCGCCATGTGAGTTAGCCCTGTATCGACGCCAATCACACCTTTTGCCCCCCGAATGATCTCGCTGCACTCAAGCAATGTCGTTTTCCCGGTTAGATTAATGATCCCCGGCATCTGTTTTGCTAAACGCTCGCTATGAGCGATATCACTTGGTCCACCCAATATAATAATATGCGCACAAATAGACTGATTTACTTGTTTATACAACTCACGCCAATGCCCATCTACCCAGTGTTTCTGTACTCTCGTTGTAAACGGGCAAAACACCACATAAGGTTGACCTTGAGTATGCTCCAATAGCAGTGCTTCTGTGTGTTGTTGTGTCTCTTTCGAGGCAATGAGCGAATATTGAAACGCCGCTTCTGGCGCACCAAAAAATTTCGCTGCAGCTCTGTATTCCGAGCTGATATCAGCAGACCAAGGCGAGGTCACTACCTTATTCATAAGCCACTGACTGCCCTCGCGACTATTGATCCCAACCTTATATTGAGCGCCGCTAAGCCAAGCTAGCACACCACTTTTAAGGAGTCCTTGGGCGTCGAGCACTAAGTCAAATTGTCGACTAGCCAACTGCTTTTTAAAGCTACTAACTCGCTTCAGTAGCGCTATGATCCCTTTTGCTTTTCGCACTTTTTGCCACTCATTGCGAGGCCACAGGATCACCTCATCTAGCAATGGATTTTGTTGTAGCAAGGTCGCGCCAGCAGGCTCAGCTAACCAGCTCAGTTTTGCTTCTGGATAACGTGCCTTTAGTGCAGAAATAAGGCCTGACGCCATCACGATATCACCAATGGCACTGAGCCGGACAATAAGGATATTGTTGTATTGCATGTTATCTGATCACCATTGGATGTAATCGGGTACTATGAACTGGCCGTTGCGCTTGCTTTAACTGATATAAAACTTGCAATGTGGTTTTGTGTAGTGCGCCATTATGCTTTGCGATTGCGGCTTGCCCAGCCTGTACTTGTTGTGCTGTTGCAGCACTATTTTGCCAAAAGCCGATGACTTCTTTAGCTATTTGCTGTGGTTCGTTACCCTCAACAAGTGCACCAACTTGACTCAGCGGCGCACATATATCTTCACAATTTCGTCGACTACTTCCCATTACAACAGCAGCCCCTTGGACAATGGCTTCGGCAGGATTATGACCACCGAGCTTAACTAACGAGCCACCGATAAAGGCAACGTGGGCATCACGATAAAACGCAAATAGTTTGCCCATCGTATCAAGCAGGTACACTTGAGTATTTGCCGTTAGTGTTGGCGCGTGCGAGTAACGCTGACAGCTCAGCCCGCTTGCTTGCAGCAGCTGCCATACCTCATCAAATCTTTCAGGATGACGCGGTGCGATAATTAGCCGAGCTGCTGGATTTTGCTGTAACAACTGTTTGTGCGCTGCGACCACCGCTATTTCTTCAGTGTCATGCGAGCTCCCCGCAATCCATGTCAACTGAGAGGGTTTTTGCGTTGGGTCGGCATGTTTAAGCTCTGGCCAATCGTACTTGATATTACCGCACATCATCAGTTTTTCTGGTGGTACACCCAACTCGCGAAAAGCTTGATAACTGAGCTCACTTTGCGGCAGAATTTTATGCACCTTTGACACCATAAAGGTAAAAAGACCTAACATGTTGGCATAACGATTTTTTGATCTGTCGGTCATGCGGGCATTTACCAGCATCACTCGACTGCCTTGGTTGCGCGACTGGCGAATAAGGTTCGGCCACCACTCCATCTCAACCGACATGGTCAATACCGGATTAAAATGCGTCAAGAACGCACCAACTGTCAATTGAAAGTCCAGTGGCAAATAAGTGTGAATGACTTGCTCCCCCCAGTTGCGCTCAATATAGTTGGAACCCGCAACCGTGGTACAAGTAAAAACAATGGGTAAATGAGGATGCTGTTTACGCAGCTCAGGAATAAGTTTAGCAATGGCGGCGCATTCGCCAACGGAGACGCCATGTAAATGAATACAGGCGGGTAAACGTTTACAATCGTAGACACCTAAGCGTTGCAAAAAGTGCCTTTTATAACCCGGTTTACGTAGCCATTTTTTTAATAAGATCAGCGCAATCAAAGGTAAACACAACAACAGGATACTGTTATAAACACCAATCCAAAGTGAATTAGCTGATCTTCTACGAAGACGAGAGGTTGTCTTAACCTTAGCCATAGCTACACCTTGTTATTCAAGCCTGAATTAACCCCAGTGTAACTATGGTTTTTGACACTAAATTGACAGCGAGTTATACCAACTTGCTTTATTAAGTGGTCTATTTTAAAAATTACTATCAGCTACTCGTAGCGCAGCGCTGATGAGGGGCGCCGGCTTGCAACCTTGTAGGTAACGAGTACAACGGTAAGCCAAGTAAGCAAGATCACAAGTAGGCCTGCGACTCCATAAATCCATATAGATTGATTTATCCGCTCATTAAAGCGATTAAGCCACTCACCAACTAGCCAATACGTCAGCGGGACTGCAAGTACCATACTCAATGCAGATAACCACAAATACTCTTTAGCAACCAAGCTAATTAACCCAATACGTGAAGCGCCTAACACTTTGCGGATAGCTAATTCCTTTTCTTTGCGCAAGGTAGTAAATGACGCTAATCCAAATGTTCCGAGTAAGGTCAGAAATATAGCTAAAGGACTAAAGATAGATAGCATGGTAAGCGTATAAAGTTCATTCTTGTGGGCCGCCAAGAACTCATCATAGAGAGACTGAACTTCTATATCACGACGATTGAGATGTGCAGCAAGGACTTGTTCAATTTCAGTGATCACGTTACCTGGATCAATGCCTTCAGCGATCTTTAATACCACATTTGCAGTTTCACCATCAACATGACCAAGCATCAATGAAGTAGGTTGTACTGCATTATTCACGGAACCAATTCTGATATCCTCAACTACGCCCACGACCTTGGCTGTCAACTTTCGCCTTGGTACGGTAACAGTGACGCCGATCACCTCATCAAGCTTCTCATATCCCGCTAAATGAGCCATTTTTTTGGTTATCAGGATAGCGACATGCGCCTCTCCATTTTGCTGTTCACGATACCAATCTCCAGTGTAATCGCGACTAAAGCCTCGTCCAGTAATCAGCTTTAACCCGAGTACATCAATTACGTCATAACCCGTATTGATTACTGCTAACATGCCGTCATAGGTTTCGCCATTTGGCCAAGTGTAATGCATCCCACCGTTAATGGCGGTTGCATAATTGGTATCGCTCAATGTCCAACCAGCCACACCTGAGATCTGGCCTAACTCATCAAGCAATGCGTTTCCTTGTTGCTGATAGATCAGCTCTGAGGGCAATTCTCGAATGATAATTCGCTGTGCTTTTTCGTAACCTACATCCAACTGTTTTACCAGCATCATTTGTTGATAGAGCATGCTGATAGCTGCTATCAGCCCTACGCCAATCGCACCTTGTAAGCATAAGGTTATTTTACGGATCCTTGCTGATGAACGCCCTCGACTAAAATCGCCACTTAATACTTTTTTCGCGCCAAATGACGAGATAAATAAAGCTGGATATAGCCCAGAAAATAAACCAACCACTGTCAATGTAATTACAAGACCGAGCATAAATAGAGAGTTGTATACCAATGTCAGGGGCTGCGCGATTAACTGATTAAAGTGCGGCAATGCCAACTCAACGATTACAACCCCTAAAAACCCTGAAAACAGTACAGTCAGTAACGATTCTGACAGGAATTGTGTGACGAGTTGCGACTTACTAGCACCTAGCGCTTTACGTATGCCGACTTCTTTAGCACGCTTTGCAGCACTGGCAATATTGAAGTTAATAAAATTAGCGCTGGCTATGATCACAAGTAAAGTACTCAGCACAACGCTCACTTGCAGTGCCAAATAAGACCCTCCTTGCTTCATCTCTACGGTGCCATTGGTGTGAAAATGCAACAGGGTCAACGGAATAAACTGAAACTGGATGTCTTTGAAGTTCGGGTTTTTAGCTCTTTTTTGCATCTCGCGCGTCATCTCTTGGGCTAACGCGTTGGGATCTGCTTCTGACTGCAACTTCAAATACACATGACTACTAAAAGGACCGCGCTGTAATTTGGGTAAGTACATCAGCACATCAAAATCAAAGTGTGTATTTGCTTCCAAATCCGCAAAAACAGCAGCCACTTCATAGCTTCCCCCATCGTATTCAAGTTGCCTACCGATAACATCTGTATCGCCAAACAAGCGCTTTGATTCTGTCTGGCTAAGGGCGATAAGATTGGGCTGAGAAAGAGCCTGAGTTAAGTCTCCATGTAATACAGAGATATTCACAAACTCAGCCAAATTTGGCGTCGCAACATACGCCTTTTTGAACTTAAAGCGCTGATCTTTAACCTTCACGATATCCGCCATTGGTTCGCCACTATATTGTAACGATTCAATCCGACTAATAATCAACAGTTCCTTTATTTGACTGTGCTTTTGCATCAGCTGCGGCATTCTAGGGTCAATCGCACCGCGCACGCCCACACCCACAGAACGCAAATCTAAATGCACTCGGTAAACATGATTTGCATCAGGCTGATGTTTATCAACAATCAACTGACTTTGGGCAAATAAAGCCACGATAATTGCAGCAGCAATTCCAATGCTGAAACCGATGACATTGAGCAGTGTGTGTAGCTTTTGCTTTTTACTTACCCGAATTGCCGTACTCAAATATGAAGTGAGCATAGAAGATCCTTTTTAGTTATTTTTTATAAAGATATCCAGTACAAAGTCACTTGATTTTTCCACTCGCGATTGTGACTCACTTTTGAAATGACTGCTTGTAGCAGCATATTCACACCATTCAAAAGCAGAAATGGTCGTGCCGATATTAGCGATGAACACACCAAGAAATAAATGATGAAAGCGGCCTAAATTAGGCCGCAATTTCTTGAGTGATTACCAATTTAATTTACTCATATCGCAAGATCAGCGACGGACGTGTACTCGCGGCTTTAAAGGCAAGGGTCGCCACAGTCAACCAAGTGATACCGGCAACCACCAAGGCTGCTGCACCATAAACCCACATCATTTGCTCAATACGGTCATTAAAGTTTGCAAGCCAATCACCAACAAGCCAATAGGTGATTGGATAAGCTATGGCGATACTGACTCCCACCAAAGTCAGGAACTCTTTTGCTAAGATATTCACAATGCTTAGCCGTGATGCCCCTAAGACTTTGCGTACAGCTACTTCTTTTTGACGGCGAACCGTTGCAAAAGATGCCAATCCAAAAGTGCCCAAACAGGTTAAGAATACAGCTAGTGCAGTGAAGATAAGTACTACCTTAGAGATACGCTCATCACCACTAAGTACAGCCCTATAACTGTCTGAAAGGAGGTTGATCTCTGGTTCATACACGTTTGCGGTTTTTGCCAACACACTAATCACATCTTGTCTAATCTGTGCTAAATACTGCGGGTTAATCGTTAAGATCACTTCAGATGTTGGATTAAAATAAGTAAACCCTAATAAAAACATAATGTTAGAACTCGCTTCTTGTGCATTCCCCACTTTGACGTCAGCGACGACACCAACCACTCGCATCTCTACGTTGCGGCCAGTATCTTTGATAGTTTTGCCAATAATATCAGCAACATTACTGTAGCCAGCTTGCTTAGCGACCGACTCGGTAATAATGGTGCCTATTGTGGTTACGCCGTTAACTCGATTTGACCAATCACCGGCAAACTCTCGGCTAAAATCTCGCCCTGCAAGTAGCGTTAACCCTAATCCTTTGACTACCTCGTAGCTTGTGCCGATCACTGGCGTTAAGGATTGCGACTGTTCACCATTTGGCCAAGTGGGTACTAGGGTGTTATTAATCGAGCGAGTCAGCTGCGTATCTATCACACTGATATGTTCAACGCCCTCAATCGCCGCGAACTGTTTAGCTAATGATGTTGGCGCTTTTGTAAAAGCCGCTTTAACGGGCACTTCTGAGACCACCAAACGTTGTGTGGTTTCGTAACCAAGCGGTAAGCTTTGCAAATGTGCCAACTGGTACTGTAGCGTTATCGAAGCAATAATTAACCCAACCGCAAGTGCTGCTTGTACAGTTAAAAGACTTTTGCGCACCCAAATCGCGGTACTCCCACGCTGTAAATCTCCGCTTAATACGCGTTTAGCACTAAAAGATGAGATAAAAAATGCAGGATAAAGACCCGCCAATAGCCCCACAGTGACGGCAACCGCGACCACGACGACACTAAACATAGATGCATAATCAATACTTAATTCACGGCCAACTAGATTGTTGAAACTTGGTAATAGTAGCTCGACCAAAACACAGGCTATTGTCATTGCAAGCAATGACACGAGTACAGACTCTGATAAAAACTGTGCAACTAATTGCGACTTGCTAGCACCAAGTGCCTTGCGTACACCCACTTCTTTTGCACGTTTGGTCGACTGTGCAACCGTCATATTAATGAAGTTAAAGCCAGCGATAAGGATCAGCAGCACACTTAAACCAACACAGATCATCACCACTTGTTTCGCACCACCCACTTTCATTTCAAACGGCGACTTTGCAGTAAAGTGAAGGTCCGTTAAGGGGTGTAATTGCAGTGATAAGCGGCCTTTAAAATCACCGAAATAGTATTTCTCCGTCAGTGTTTTTTCCAAGGCAGTAACGTCTGTTTGCGGTGCCAATCGTAAATAAACATAGCTAGAAGTTATATCCGTATTGGCTGGATCATGCTCTACAGACACTAGGTTTTTAAAGCCAAAATGCGTGTTTTCAGGTAAATCTGTAAATACTGCACCTACCGTATATTGGCCGTTTTTATGCTGCAGAGTCTCGCCAACCACGTTCGTGCGGCCAAAAATACGCTGAGCTTCTGAACTACTCAATGCAATGCTATTCGGTACACTCATGGCGCGACTTAAGCTACCTGCCACCGTTTCCATATCGATGAAGTTCTTGATATTTGCAGTTGCGCCATAAAGATCATTCAGTTTAAACCCTTGATTTTTTACTGTCACATCGACTTCAGCTTCGCGAGTAAACTCCACCATCGTCAGCGCAAAAACCTCTTCAACCTGGCTATATTCAAGTGCTCGAGTGCCATTGATGTAATTAAAAACAGGAACGACCCCAAGCCCTAATTGCGAATAGTCTTGTGCAATTCGATACACGCGCTCAGCTTGAGGTTGCTGGCTGTCGTAAGACAGTTCATTTTTTGCAAACAGTGCGACCAAAATTGCCGCGGCTAAGCCCACACTAAGCCCAAGTACATTTAAAATAAAATGCTGTTTTTGCTGCTTAAAAGCACGCAATGCCGTTATTAGATAATTCACTATCATCGTTATGCCACCTCTACTTTTTGTGGTTGCACCACTGTGTTGGCTTTGTCTAACATCACTTGACCATCGAGAAGGCGTACAAGTCTATCCGCGTATGACCCCTCTTTTTCTGAGTGCGTTACCATGATCACGGTTGTGCCTTCGCGGTTTAGCTCGCGTAACATCGCCATGACTTCTTCGCCATTTTTGGAATCCAAGTTACCCGTTGGCTCATCCGCTAAGATAAGTTTAGGGTTAATAACCAGCGCTCTAGCAACCGCTACACGCTGCTGCTGACCACCAGAAAGTTGCTGTGGTAGGTGATCGGCGCGGTGGTCGATGGCAACGCGTTTTAAAATCTGCTCTACACGCTGCTTACGTTCACTTTTTGAGATATTTTGGTATTGCAGCGGTAGCTCGACATTTTCAAACACAGTCAGCTCATCAATCAGGTTAAAGCTTTGAAATACAAAACCAATAGACGCTTTACGTAGCTGTGAGAGCTGCTTTTCGCTATACCCCGCAATGTCAGTACCCGCAAACTCAAACTGCCCAGATGACGGTGAGTCCAACATCCCTAGGATGGACAATAAAGTGGACTTACCACACCCAGACGGGCCCATGATGGCGACAAACTCACCTTCATTAACGGTGAGGTTAATATCGTTTAGCGCAGTCGTTTCAACGTCTTGAGTACGGAATACACGGTTTAAGTTAGTTAGTTTTATCATTGTTATATCCTTAGAAATTGAGTTGTTGCGCTTTGTCGAAGTTGCTATAGCTTGAGGTGATCACTTGCTCACCTTGTGATAAGCCATCTAACACTTCGTAATAATCTTGATTCTTTTTACCTAAGCGAATATCACGACGCTCGGCGGTTTTGCCATCACTTGCCAACACGTATACCCAGTTACCGCCAGAGCTAGTAAAGAAGGCACCGCGTTTTAGCAATAAAGCATTTTCTTTGTTACCGCCAAGCATCAGTTCGACATCTATGCTTTGGCCGCGTTTAATGTCGCTTTGGCCGCTTGGTAATGCCACTTCTACCTGAAATTGTGATTGCGTTACACGGCTATCAATTTTGCTCACCTTGGCACTGACTAAGCCACTGTCTAACATCACATTCACTGCCATATCCGGTTGTACTTGATTTAAATAAAACTCATCAAGACGGACAACCAACTTGTATTCATTCGGAATGTCAATTTGGCCTAACCTTGCCCCTTTACTCTTTGACTCACCGATTTCAACATCCAGCTCACTCAAGTAACCCGACACCGGCGCTTTGATCAGTAGGTTTTCGAGATTTTTACGGGCAAATTGCAAGTTCTTCTGTAACATCTCAGCACTGTCTTCTAGCTGTTCGACTTGCACTTTACGAATTGAATTTTCCTGCGTTTGGCGCTCTAACGTCAGCTCCTTTCGGGCCTTGTAATACTGTAAATCGTCTTCGATTTCAGACAATCTGTCGGTTGCCAGCACGCCTTTTTCAACGAGTGGCTTGGATTGCTTATAACGACGTTCCAAATGGCTAATTTGTAAGTCAATTTCAAGCAAGTCACGGCGTAAATTAAGGCGACTGGTTTCCATCGTCATTTGGGTGTTTCTTAGGAAGTTAAGCTGCTCTGTTACTTGCGCTTCGCGACTCATCACGTCTAGCTGTAAACTGGTATTGCTCAATCTCACTAATGGCTGACCCGCTTCAACAAACTCACCCTGCTCCACCAAGCGCTCTTCCACTTGACCACCGGCGATGGTATCTAAGTAAATCGTGGTTTTTGGTACGACTTGACCACGTAAGCTTAGTGCGTCCACAAACGCCCCCTTGCTTACGGTACTCACCGTAAGGCTACTCAGTGCGAGATTTTGACTACGGCCTGAAGAGGCAGTGTTATTGAATGCCAGTGCCGCTGCTGCAATGCTCAGAAGTACACCACCTGCCACCGCTTTTTTAAGATGTTTTTGCAATCCTGAACGCTCTATTTTCTTATCCATAATCACGCCTCTTGTTGTTAGTCGGTTAAATCGTTTTATCGAATATGTATGACTAATATCAAGCACCGTGCCAAGCTTAATTTTATTAGCAATTACAAAATGTTAGGCGTTTAGCATTATATTCTAAGAATAATAAGTGTCCGGAAATAGAACACATCAAAAATAACAAAGTGTCCATAAATGAACACTTTTCGTAGACGAGATCTAAACGATTGCGGTACGCTAAAAGAAAAATAAAGCGATCAGGATATGAAGCAGGAAGGCACCATATTAATTGTCGACGACAACAGCGATATATTAATTGCAGCAAAGCTTTTGCTAAAAAAGCATTACCAAACCATCATCACCACAGATAATCCTTTTGATATAGAAGCACAGATTGCATCGCAGCAAATAGATGTGATCTTGCTTGATATGAACTTTAGCCAAGATGCTATTAGTGGCAAAGAGGGCTTTTATTGGTTAAAGAAAATTGTCGAACAAGACCCAAGCATCGTGGTGTTGTTAATGACTGCCTATGGTGACATTCAACTTGCCGTTGACGCGATAAAAGCAGGAGCAGCCGACTTTATCGCTAAGCCTTGGCAAAATGACCAACTACTGGGTGCTGTTGCTGCCGCATTTGCTCATGCCAAAGACAAACAGCAGGTTGGTAAGCTCACTCGTCAGACCCAAGGGTTAAATCAGGCACTCAATCAATCTAGTGGTAGCCATCAATTTGCTTTTTTAGGTCAAAGCCCGGCCATGCAAAAGGTATTTAGTACCATAGAACGCGCAGCGCTCACCGATGCCAATATTCTGATCACCGGCGAAAGTGGCACGGGCAAAGAGCTCGCCGCCCACGCCATTCATCAGGCGAGTATGCGCCGCGACAATACCTTTATCAGCCTAGACATGGGTGCTATCTCCGAAAGTTTGTTTGAAAGCGAATTGTTTGGTCATAAAAAAGGGGCGTTTACCGATGCGAAAAGCGATAAGGTCGGCCGCTTTGAACTCGCACACGAGGGGAGCTTGTTTTTGGACGAATTGGGCAACCTGCCAATGAGCCAACAAGCAACGCTACTTGCGGCTTTACAAAATCGACAAGTCACTCCTGTAGGCGGTAATAAGCCCATTTCAGTGGACATACGCCTTATCTGTGCCACCAACGACAACCTGCAACAAGCGGTTGATGAAGGCCGTTTTAGGCAAGATTTATTATATCGGATCAATACCATAGAGATCCGTCTGCCACCGCTTCGCGAGCGTGTCGATGATATTCCACTGCTCGTAAATTACTACCTTGAACACTTTTGCCACAAGTATAAAAGACAGCTTGAAGTAAATAGCAGCGACATGCAATGTCTACAAACCTACCCGTGGCCCGGTAATGTCAGGGAGCTCGCACATGCTATCGAGCGCGCGGTGATCTTAAGTGAAAGCGAGTTTTTAGATATCAGCACTGTGATTGGCACCACCCCAACGACGGCGCAAGCAAGTATGGAAGATACCTCGGACACCAATGCACTCACTTTTGAAGGCACTTTCAATCTTGAAGAGATTGAACAACGTACGGTGCGTGCAGCGCTCAAGCATTATCAAGGCAATGTCTCAAACGCAGCCAAAGCGCTCGGGTTAACCCGAGGGGCGATGTATCGTCGCTTAGAAAAGTACGATTTGTAGGAAGAAAAGAAATGACCCGCCTTGCTCACCACCCCACCCTTGTTTTTTTCTTTACTATCATTGGCCTAGTAATTTCCAGTGGACTCTCGCTATATTTGTATATACAAGGTGGCTTTTCGGCAACTTGGCTGTTGATCACCCTTATTACCATCGCGTTTATCTCGGCCTTATACTTTCAATTTAACAAGCAAAACAAGCACATGGGCTTTGTACTTAAGTCTTTAGCCAATGGCGATAGCTCCCTGGGATTAAGCCAACATCATCCTATGCGGCAACACTTAGAAGAGATCAAAACGCGGATCCAAAGCGCGCGGTTGAGCGCAGAGCAGCAGGCTCACTTTTTACAAACCTTGTTAGTGCATATCGACTTAGCGGTTTTGGTGTTCGACAGTGAGGGGAAGGTGATTGAATCAAACCCAGCGGTAACCCGGCTACTCGGTAAACCCATTAATCACAGCGAAGATTTAGAAGATATCGCACCACTGGTTAATGAATGCGATAACAGCTTGAAAACGATAGCAAATTGGCAATATGGTGAGCAACAAGATAACTTGTCTATACAAATAACCTCAGCGCAGATCCAAGGGCAAATTCGTAAAATTGTCACCTTACAATCCATTCGTGATGCATTACAAAACAAAGAGCAGCAAGCCTATAAGCGCCTCACCAAAGTGCTTACGCATGAGGTGGCTAACTCTATTACACCTCTGTCATCCATTGCCCAAACCTGTGAAGGGCTACTGCCAGACACACTAAGCTTTGACGATGAAGAAGATAAACAAGACCTCGCCTTAGCACTGCAAACACTGGCAAAACGCACTGAGTATCTGGGCGCTTTTATCGCCCGTTTTCGAACGGTGAGTAATTTACCCAGCCCAGCGCTGCAACCTGCTCAGCTTGCGCCGCTGGTAGAGGGCATCTATCAGTTACATCAACAAAGCTGTCATCAAGCGAACATAGACTTACAGCTTGATATTAGCCACTCCCAACTGGTGATGCTAGACACGGCTCAGGTTGAGCAAGTACTTATTAACTTAACCAAAAATGCCATTGAAGCGGTGCAACAACGCAACGACCAAGACCAAGACCAGCGAAACACCCGCCAAGTGGTGTTGAAAACTGGAGCCAATAACGCAGGCCAACACTATATAGAAATAAGCGATAATGGGCCCGGCATCGCAGAACATGTCATTGACATGATTTTCGTGCCGTTTTTTACCACTAAACAACAAGGCTCGGGGATAGGCTTAAGCCTCTCGAGACAAATTATGATTAATCATGGCGGCGACTTAATTTATCTTAGGCGCGAGCAAGGCGCATGCTTCAGATGTGTATTTGGTTAACTGACTTGAGCTTTGCTTAAGGGCTTATCTTTAGTTCAAGGCAAATAAGACTACAGGCTAGGTCTAGCCTTGAAGATTTGTGAACTTATAAAAAGTCGGTAAACTAGAAGTATCTAATTTAGGGAAAAGTTCGTGCACACCGTATACAAACCTATTCTTACTATTACTGGAGTTGGCTGGACTGCCGTCATCATATTTTTAACCGCAATCGACTTGCTGCACGATTGGGTTGAGATAGAAAGTGAGCGGCTGAATAACCCTATCTGGTGGGCCTTGCAGGAATGGGGGCTTTGGTATATTTACACGCCTATACTCTTCTTGTGGCTAAATAAACTCAACCAACAGAATAAGGTATGTTGGCGTGATTACCTTGTTTGCTGCTCGGTTTTATTCGTGCTGAGCATGTCTATACAAGCCGGATTCGACTACTTCGTTTACTGCGATGATCTTCCCTATACCCTGTATTATTTTGCGCCGTTACATCCGCTGGTGATCTACGTCTGCTTTATGGTTTGGCACAAGTTTATCCGTATTGAAAGCAACGAAGAAAACAATAGCACCGCGATAAATCAACGTTTACTTGTGGATTTAGGCGGCGATAAGTCATTTGTACAGATCAAAGATATAGTGCACATAGTGGCTGCTAAAAACTATGTTGAAATTCATACCGAGTCGCGCCAATACCTCAAGCGAGCAACCTTATCTCAGTTTGAAGCCATGCTGCCAACCGATATGTTTGTGCGCACCCACCGCTCTTATTTGGTTAACATGACATATGTTGAACGTATCATCACCAAAGCGTCAGGCAATGCCATCATCAAGTTATCAACGGGCGCGCAAATTAGCTTGAGTAAAGGTTACAAGAAAGCACTAAAGTCACGCTTCGATACACTTTCTCAGGCCGCATAACACCAGCGAGCAACGTGAACCCGATTACGGTTTCCCGTCGATCCGTCCCATAGAACCACCTTACGTACCTAATAATTTGTTTTATCTGCTTTTTTATTTTTAATAGCGCAATGGAGAGCTTTTTATTTAAAGAGGAACAATGACACGATTTCATCCCTTCACAGCGGCATATTACGCTTTAATGAGCGTCATAAGTAGCAGCGTTTACGCCAATATGGATAACGCTAAACCGAGTGTTTATGCTGGAAGTTCACTGCAACAGTTTGCAGCACAAGATGCACTTGCAGCCATCGAGCGCTTACCGTCATTCACGCTCATTGAACAAAGTGGTGAGCGCGGCCTCGGAGGCAGTTCTGCCAATATTTTATTAAATGGCATGGAGATCCGCGTAAAGTCTGGATCGGTCTCGGAGTATTTAAAACAACTTCCCGTTGACCAAATCGTTGCGCTAGAAGTGTACCTAAGTCACCACCCATTCCCTTCACTTAAGCAATATAATCAAGTTGTTAACATCATTCGTGATGAAAAAACCAATGCCTATAATTGGCAGCTAGGTAGTGCAATAAATGCCAGTGCCTCCACTGGCATAACAGCAATGGCGGGATTTGTATTACCTAAAGGGCAATGGACACACAGCGGTCATATTCAAGTTCAAGATGAGCCGTATAAAAGCACCAGCCAAGGTCAGCTGTTCGCATCTAGTAATACTCTCGAAGAAAAGAGCGAAGAAACATTTAAAGAGCAAAGTGAGCGAATAACGCTCTCACTTACCAGCCACAAAACCATTCAGGATGGTGCCCTAACGCTCAATGTTCAGGCTGTAAAAGACAACTTGCAATCGCAATACGAATGGCTGTACCGCACACCAACTTCATCCAGCGATGTTGAATCTGCGTTTTCGCAAGAGCGCGATAAAACAAACACTAGCGAAATGTCTATCGATAGGCAGTGGCAAGGTCAGCGCTGGAGCACACAACTTACAGGCTACTACTCAAAACAAAAGAATGAGTTGCACATGTTTGATGGTCTCTCTGCGCAACTTTCAACACCGGGCTTTACACAGTATAAGCGTACTGACGAGCGAGTAATTCGCCTGATGGTAAACGACGCTGTCTCGGAGTTCGGTCTTGAGGCCAGTATCAATCGCGTAAATGCCAACACACTATTGCCCGATGAGCAGTTACACAGCACGATAAAAGAGCTAAGTATTGAGCCCTTTGCTGCTTTTACTTGGTCGCTTTCACCGAAATGGCGGTTATACAGCAAACTGGCAGCCGAGCAGGCTACGCTTTCGACCAACAGTAGTAAAAGTGAAGATATTCAACATTTCATCGTCAAGCCGTTGGTGCGATTAAATTATGACGCAACAAAACACATTCAGCTTACGACCACCTTAAAACATGAAGTGGAACAGCTCGATTTTTCACTTTTTTTACCAGAGCTCAACGCAGGATTTGGCCGCTTACAGTTTGGCAACCTTGAAATAAAGCCAATGCAGTACACTGAACTTGCGCTGCAAATTGATATTGAAGAAGGTGAAAGATGGCGTTTTAACGTTAAACCTTTTTATCAGTGGCAAAAAGATGTGCATGAATATCAGCAAGATAATCGAGGTGAAAGCATAGTTGCAAATGCTGGGGATGCCGCGCTTTGGGGGCTAGATGGTGCAGTTAATCTAGACTTATCAAGCTGGGTCAACAACAGTCAGCTCAATCTTGATTATAGTTATCGAGACGCATCATACCGTGACGCGCTCACAGGAAAACGTGCGATTAACGGGACTGTTCCACATAGGGCTAGCGTGCAATTTCGACAAAGCTTTAATCGCTTTTCTTGGAGCGCAGAGATTTCCAGTGGGGATAGTTATCGCGAATATTACCCCGATGAGCAATTTATTGAAGCAAGCTCATTGCAATTGACTTTGCAAGCGCAGCTTCAAGTAAGCCAACGCGTTAAGCTCAATCTAGAAGCTTCGCCACTCACGTCTAGATACGAATATCGACGCTTGTACTACAACACCTCACGGACAGATAGCGTAAGCGCCGTGGAAACGATTCGTGAGCGTGTACCACCTGAGTTTGCGTTCACGCTCAGTGGTAGTTGGTAGGCCGATACTAATCGCGCCTACCGACTTTAGTGTCCTGACTAGGGCCTGTTTATCTTTCAAGTTTGTTTTTGCAGCAGTTTGATTGGTATTTAACCTGAGGTTTGGATAAGGAATGTTCCAACTCATTGTTGCTAAAGCACAACTTAGTTTTCTCCTTGTCTAGCCAGAGAGTTTTAGGGAAAACAAGGCGAATTTACGCACCAATAGCTGGCTATTGGAAGTGAATTCAACGCAGTTAGCGCTAAAACTGGCTGCTAGAAAGGCATTAATTATCCGCAGCTCAGGTTATTTATACAAGGCAGAGCCGGCGTAGCATAGTTATTCTATGTGAGTCAGGCGATAACACAGTAGAAATGCCAATCAAGCGCAGCCCTTTGGGTTCACCTGAGTGCGCTTTGTTCATTGTTGCTCAACTTTTGCCTAGATTACTAGGCGGCAAGTCGAGCGTCGCGACTAAAACACACTCAGGAGAACAAAAGTCAAACAGCAAAGGTCAACAGGCCCTAATATCGCTCTAAATGATTGAGAATATGTGGAAAAACATCTACATCAGCCTGACGCCCAAAGATACAATCTATGTGCGCGTAATTGGGGATCACCTTACGCGTAAACTGAGCATCACCAAAGGCATGACAAAGACGTTCATAGGTTTTTTTCGTGCTCTCAGGTAAATAGCATTCGTTATCTGCCCCGCTAATAAATAGCGTCGGCACGTTTAATCGGTTGATGTGTGGCATGTAAACGTCCTTGCCATCTGCATCAACCAGTTTTCCTGCGCGACAAATTGCAGCAAGGTGCTCTAGGGTTTGAATATTGGCTTCGGCAAATAGTTCATCAATATGCTCATGCAGCAAATCGGTTAACTGATCATGACGGTATAAGGAGGCGTACATAAAAGTCACGCGATGGCAGCTGTCATTGTTGCATCGCCCCTGTGCTTCAGCGAGCGCGTACAAGCCTAACGCCTTATCATACAAAGAGGCAAGCCCATTGCTCTGCTGTGGTACTCGCGCCGTTAGCGAGTCTACGCCCAGCCTTTCTAAAAATGAGGGGAGGTGTAAACCTGTTTTCATTTTTGTTGCCATCGGTACCACGACGTCCGCCGCAATTTGTGATGCAACAACACTGCGAACCCCTGAAAGGCCGCGAAGCATAGACATAAAGAAGGTCGTAGCACCATAACAATGCACCACCGCCTGAATACTATCTGCTCCCGTGATGGTTCGGATCTTGTTCACCGCGGCTGGGTAATCGTATTTCGCTACCTGATCGCCATTTGATTGCTTTACGGCAGCAGGCAACAAAATACTGACTCGATAATCCAATAGCCACACGTCATATTGGTTAGCGACTAGGTACTCGACTAAGTTGGTATCAATCATGTCGGTGGAAAAGATACTCGAAGCAACTCCCAGACCATGCACTAACATAACTGGGCCCTTGTCACCGCCACGATAACGAGTCAGCGATAGCTGCACATGATCAGCTGTATCAAACAAGTATACTTCAGGTGTTGGAGCCCTTAGCGGCCGCTTTTTGCGCACCAATTCACCACTGTGCGTTTTTTCTTGGTAAAAAATACTGCCGTAACTTTGATATAGAGTGCCCGCAAAAAATTGCCCAAAGCGCGCGATGGCTTTTAAGCGAGCCGCTTTACTCTCGGCATGACTTACACGAATAGTGGCAAGCTGCGTCACAAAATCAATCGGCGCTATCTTCATAATACCGTGACCACATACGGCCCCTTGAGTATCTTCTCCTTCATGAATATCAACAAATAAGGTTGTAGTATCATCCCAAAGATCGAGAGAGTGAGGGTCGTCTTTGATTAACTTAAAGGCATTAAAGAAGTACTGCTTGCCATCCTCCGCCGTTAAATTCATTTTATAGATCATCTTCCGAGTATTTGGAGGAAAGGCCTGACGCTCAAACAAACGAAACTCACCATTGCGAACGGTCAGTGGTTTATCAGAAAGCAGATTGCACTCAACGCGACCCGAAATATGCGCTTTATGTTGTGGGTCGGTCAACATCACCTCTAGATCCGTCGAGGTGACCGTCAATACAAACGACAGCGTTTGGTTTGTTTCTTGACCCTGCTGATAGGCAGCCAAGTAGGTTTGTAAAGAGGTAGTGCTTGGCTCTACCACGCGGCTAAAATAGCCCTGCATGCGCTCTGTAAACGCCAACCCTGTTGTAGTCGGCTCAGCGCTACGGGAGCGGCTTGATGGCAATTGATAGTCAATTTGCCAATCACGGTCCTTGGCGATAAGTGCACAGCAGCGCTCCGTCAATGCACTTATCGTAAGCAGCGGATTGACCGCAAGCGACGTTGGAATGATGGCACCATCTGACACATAGAGCGAGTCGTAGCAGGCATCACTCTCTCCTGTAAACACTTGCCCTTTATGATTCACCACCCCTTCGGAACCCGTCTCAGCAAGCCGACAGCCACCTAAAGGATGAACTGTAACCAAGCGATTATTCAACCACGGTGACCAAATTGGGTTTTTAACATAGGTGCCACCGAGCGCCGCTGTCGCTTGAAGCAGCTTTTCACTCGCATGATGAAAATTAGGCTGAGATCCTAACTCTGGCCAACGGATGTTCAACTTGTCTTGCTCTAAAGTTATGACACCTTGGCTATCGTCATGGCTCATTACTAAGTAGGTCTGAGTATGTTTTACCGCACCATGATAAGCGCCTCGCCATTGGCTTTGCCATACTCTCGCTTGCTCCTCCAAAGCGTCATAAAAACCATGATCCGTGTCGAGCCCAACTACACCCGCAGCACTTGCAAGCGCAGTTGGTAACACTCCCGCCATGGCGCCGGGTAAACTTCCCTCTTCAATAATCATTTGTTGCGCGCGTTCGCTCGCTTCACGAAGATCGATTGCACTAGTGATACAAGGCCCTGTAGGCGCTTTGTCTTCAGGCTCTAGATTACCAACCCCAACACCATCAATTTCGCTGTCGCAGTTATAGCCAAAACCCAACATATCGCCATTACCAGTAAAATGCTGACCAAGTTGCGAAGAGATAGCCAAACCGCGACTTTGGCTACGCAATAAAATTTCATTACTGCCCAGCGTGCCTGCAGCCAAAATCACAAGATCCGCCTCAACAAATAACGGTTCAGCAGAAAAGCACTCTGCGCCGGTTCCCATGTCTTGGTAAAACACCCGCCAACCGGAGCCGGTTTTCTCCAAGTAGCGCACACTGGCCTGGCAATAAATTTCTGCGCCATGATTCCAAGCATCCGGTAAGTAGTTCATTCGAGTAGTGTTTTTAGCATTAAAATTACAGCCAGACACACAGTCTCCGCAGTTGTTGCATGCTTGCTGCTCAACACCCACATGGTTAATGCCACCTTCAGGCGTCGCAAAACATACATTGATTGGTACTTTATTAAAGGGAGCTTCTAATGCATTTGCCGACTGCTGATGAGCCTTCAGTTTATTCAAAGTTGGGTAATATTCAGGGTATAAGGCAGGTTTCAGCATCTCTCGAGCCCGCGTGAATCCCTCTTCCAACAAACCATCCTCATCATCTCTAATCGCGTGTGGCCATACTGGGTCTTTCAGTACTGCATCTACTGGGGGCAAAGCAACATTGGCATTGATAAGAGAGGTGCCGCCTAAACCACAACCGACGACGACATTCTGTTCACGGTGCATATGAATATCAAATAATCCCAAATGAGAGCCCTTGTGTCCTGTTTGGCTATTAAACTGCAACTCACCAGCGGCCTCCAATTCGGTATCCGGAAATTCTCCCGTTAAAAACTCGCGCCCTCGCTCAAGTAGGCAGACTGATTTTCCGGCTCTCGCCATGCGTGACGCAGCGATAGAACCGCCATAACCACTACCAATAACAAGTACATCGTAATGTGGCTGAATTGCCGCCAGAGGTGAAGAAATTGGTTTCATTTGCTTGATTCCCTCTTCTTATTTTCGCTCACCACCTTGCTCGTGGCGATGCTATCCGTGAAGTATCCTCCATCGGAGGCATACTGACCCTAGCAATAAGAGTAGAGTATTTATTGCACAATGGCGCAGTACACAGGTTAAATAATCCGGAGGATCAGCGGCAACAATAACAAACACCCTACCCCCCAAAGCATTTTATTGTTTGTCAGCAAGGATGCGCGATACCCCACCACCAACCCAAGAGAACCCAGCTTTGGCACCAGCCAAAACAACAATCCAGAAAATAGCAACGTTCCTGTGATCACCAACAGGCCCTCAAGCACACCACCGAGTTGATAACGGCTCAGCCAAAGCGCCAAGGCAATAATCACGCTTTGATGCCAGAGATAGATGGGAAACACCACTTTATTGAGCCTCGTAAGCAGCGGATGAGGACGGTTAAGATAACGCGCTGCTAATGCCAATATCAACAACACCGCACACACGCGCTGCAACACCAACACAAGACTCCCACTCCAAGTAATGAAGGTTGTGCGCGTATCTTGCTGCAACCAGTAAAAATGATATAAAAGCAAAATAATCACAGCGTTGACTGCACAAACCCACAGTAGCACTTTACCTTGCCGAGCAAGCCAAGCCCAAAACCGATTATGCTTAGCAAGCAGATAACCTGCGAGCAGAAAAACAAACCCCTGAAATTCTCTTTTGCTATCACCTTCCAATGCTAGCTGAGCCCAAAGTAAGCTTGCAAAAGCCAGCACGCTTAGTAGATAAGTTGGCCAGCGCAAAGTGATAAAATGCCGAAGCATTACTTGAGGCTTAGAATTAAAGACGATATGCAACACAGCAAGGAGCAAAGTAAAACGCCATAATTCTCGCAAATACCACAAGTGATTGACATCGACATGGGGCCAAATACCGCTTTGATACTGACTAAATAAAGGGCTATTAAAATCAATAAACTGTTTGTAAAAATCAACATACCCAAGCGTTAATCCAGCATTTTGCTGCATTTCTGCGTACAGTTGTACGGGCACAACAAGCCATATGCCAAATAATAGCGGGAGCAACAGCAAAGGAGTGCGAAAGAGCATGGCTGTGCATGCACCTTGTTTATCAAAAATATATTTAAGCGCAACTCCCGAGATAAACCAGATAAGCAACATGCGCCATGGTGAGATCAGTAACATCAGATATTCTAGCCAAACCGAAGTATAAGCACTTTTGTAGTGAAAACCCCAGTTAGGTACATATAACATGGCGGTGTGATAAAAGATGAGTATCGTAAATGCAATAACACGCAGCCAGTCTAGCTCTACTCGCCGATTTAAATGATCCATGGTATTTCTTTTTGAAAATAAACTTACCCCTACAGTGCGCCAATACAGCGTACAACCAAACGAAATTTGCTTAAATAACAATAGCTAGGGATAAACCGTGGAATAGAGGGATAAAATAAGTGACCGCTTTGCATCCAGTTGCTAGAGTAAAAGAAAAACTCAAACCATGATGTTTTCACGTACCTTTATTCAGCAATACCACCCTTTGATGGCAATGGCATTACTCGCCCTCTTTCTGACGATTAACAACACCTTGAATACCATTACTCTGATCATGGATGCCAACCGAGATGCGCAGCTCGATTTTGCGCTGTGGGAACCTTTCGTGTGGGAATATACCAGTGCAGCTGCCAGTTTAGCCTTAATTCCTGCCATATCTTGGTATTTAAACGCATTTCCTTGGCAGTGGCATAAACCTGTTAACGTCGCTTTTAGCTTTTTTATTGCCTCACTGTTATTTTGTTTTGGCCATGTTGGCATCATGGTGTTATTACGTGAAACGATTTATTTTAGTTTGCAACTAGATTACAACTTTCACTTTTCTTGGTTTGAACTTATCTATGAATATCAAAAAGATGCATGGAGCTTAGTGTTCTTTATTGCACTCATAAAAGCTTATCAATTTAGTGTCTCCCATATGCTTGGTGAAGCATCTCCGATAAAACAAGAAAGCGATGAAGATGAAACACTCCACAAACCTATTCATCACTTATTGGTACGTAAGCTTGGTAAAGAATTTATCGTTAAAGTTGAAGAGGTTGAGTGGTTACAGTCGTCTGGAAATTACGTCAATCTACACGTAAATGGCCGCATTTATCCGCTACGTTCAACGCTTGCTACGTTATGTCAGCGCTTAGACCCCGTTGGCTTCGTGCGTATTCATCGCTCTTTTGCTATTAATGTGTCTAAAGTGGTGAGTATTACGCCGCTCGCCAGTGGTGACAGTGAAATCGCATTGCAAAGTGGGAAAGTATTAACACTCTCGCGAACCTATAAAACACAATTTAAGCACCAACTACGTCTTGAGTAAGTGAGCAATACGCAATTACCAAGTAACCGAGTGTTATTGCGTTAATTCCATTAATCAATGCTAAATGCTGTAACGCTAAAGTTCATTTTGTATCCATTTCATCACCCTACACTACACTGCCGCAACAGGTAAGGTGCCTATTTTTGCATTTGCACCGAATTTATATACAATCTTATGCAGTTCAGATGCCTCATTGGACTGCATAATAAAAGGATAATAAAAAAGGCTCTATGAAAAACCTCATCACTCCATTATTTGCAGCAATCCTGCTGCTAAATGGCTGTAGCCAAATACAGCAACCTCAACAGAATGAACCAACGCCAGATAACTCCGTACAAGCTGGTGTAAACACACCGAAAAATAAAGTCAAAGACGAAGCTAAAACGGCGGTTAAAACGCCATATGATCCGCTCGCAACTGATGATTTATGGCTCCGTATTAAAGATCAGCTCAGCTTTGCCGATTCCAACGATAAGCGTGTAAAACAACGGATTGATTGGTACCTCAAGCATCCCAATTATATGGATACCATCAGTGAACGTGCAGCGCCGCTACTTTATTACTTAGTAGAAGAAGTCGAAAAGCGCGATATGCCAATAGAACTGGCATTGATGCCGCTAATTGAAAGCGACTTTAATACCCAAGCCTATTCTCACAAGCATGCTTCAGGTTTGTGGCAACTCACGCCGCTGATTGCAAAACATTATGGTGCCAAGATCAACGCTTGGTATGACGGTCGCCAAGATATCGTAGACTCGACCCGCGTCGCATTGGACTTTTTGCAATACCTCCACAAACGTTTTGATGGTGATTGGTATCATGCCATTGCCGCCTATAACACAGGTGAAGGTAGAGTGCTTGCGGCCATTGAACGAAATAAAAAAGCAGGTAAACCAACTGACTTTTTCCATTTGAAGCTACCACGTCAAACCAGCCACTACGTACCAAAGCTACTTGCGGCATCACAGTTGTTAAAGCATGACTTGATGAAGTTTCCTAAAATTCCTAATCGCTCGCTGATCAGCGTTATTAAACTCGAACAACAAGCCATTTTATCTGATCTCAAAGGCTGGAAAGAAGTCGAGGTATTAAATCCTGGCTATGCACGTTTTCCTGCATTACTCGGCGGCCCTGAGCATATTGTCATTCCCACAGCGCGCGTGTCAGAGTGGCAAACCATGCTCACACACTTACCAAAAATGCCTGCAGATACATGGCAACATTATACTATCCGACGTGGAGACTCTCTCAGCACCATTGCAAAACGCTATTCGCTATCCGTCGCCGAGTTAAAAACCTTTAATCAATTAAAGAGTGACCGAATTCGTGCAGGAAAAAAGCTAATTTTGCCCATTTTGGCTGACAAACAACTGGACTATAAGATAAAACACGGCGATAGTTTATGGCGCATAGCTAAGCAATTTAATGTCAGTGTCGCTAAGCTAAAGCAATGGAACCAGCTATCGACAGATAGACTGAAAATTGGCGATACGTTACTCGTATTTCTGTCGCCTTAGGCCGTAGTGTCAGTTGGATAAATATGTCAGAACATAACAATAATAACTTACCCTCTGAAAATGTAGCCGAAACGCAGGCAGCAAAGCCTGCTCGGCCACAGCCACACAACTCAAGACACTCAAGGGGCTCCTTTAAACTTTCTCGCTCCAAAATGAATACCATTTTGGCTTTGTGTGCGATGTTTATTTCCGCAGCGTCGTTTTACGCCACTTATCTGCAAGCAAAGGCTGCTCAGGAGCAAGTTTCCGCAGCCGAAAAGCAGCTAAAAACTGAAACTTGGCCATGGCTTCAATTTAGCTATAGCAACTTTGATTTAGACTCCACTCAAGCAACCATTCGAGTCGATATTCGCAATTCGGGGACCGGACCTGCCATAATCCACTACATTAAGTACGAGTTTGATGGCGAAAATTACTTTGATGTTACCGAACTTATGGATGCATGTTGCAACCTCAATGCCTATCAAGCAGCCCTAGACGATGCGCAGGAAGAAGAATCGAATATCAATTATCTAAAAAAGTTTGGCTGGTATGTTTCCAGTGCGCCACAAAAGATTTTGCTGGCAGATGGCGACACTTTCAACATTTTTACCATGCCAAAAAGCAATTTTAATCGTGGATTATGGGATAAAATCGACGCCCATAAATCGGTTTTTAAGGCAGAGGCCTGCTACTGTTCTATACTAAAACAGTGCTATACCACGAACGAAAAAGCAGTGATCACTGAGGTACCTAGTTGTTCAACGACACCGACAAATTCTATCAACGAGTAATACAGCATCTATTGCAATTTGAGGGCGAGGTACTGCATTTGTACCTAGATGTGAATGCCAATCCGACGATTGGTGTTGGTTTTCATATGCAAAGTGTTGAGCAATTTTGCCAGTTACCAATGCGGGATAGGCGCTCTAAACGGTCTGCCACCTTGCAACAAAAGCGCGATGAATACCGTAATATTAAGGGCAAACCCAGCGGCTACAAGGCTTCTTGGTATGCACAATATACCGAGCTTACCTTGCCACCAAAAGCGTCTAAAAAATGTCTCATAGAGCAAATCAAAGAATTTGAACAGTACCTCATTCATTTTCTTGCCAAGCAAGAAACTGGCAGCATTCCTTATCAGCTATTACCGACGCCCGCTAAGATTGCGCTGTTGGATATGGCTTACAACCTTGGTACCAGTAAGTTATTTTTGGCTTTTCCTAATTTGATTAAAGCCGTCAGCGCACAAGATTGGCACAGCGCAAGTAAAGAGTGTAGCCGCTTACATATTAGCCCAGCACGAAACGAAGCCACCAAAAAGCTATTCCTCAAGTGCGAGAAATACAAACGCTATCAACTGACTTGGTTCGAAACTTTGGTTAAAAAGCTAAAGCGCTGGCTGTCCTAAAGTTCAGCTCAGAAAAAAGGACTCGATAGGGTCGTAGATCAAGCCACGCTCATTGCGGTGAGAGTGATATAGATGAAATTTCTTTACCGTGAGTGAGAAAGGCGTAATGGGCTTCGTAACACTCGGCTCTGGCTTACAATTTCTAAATAGTGTGATATGTGGTGAGAACGGATGCGGGTTGTGATAGAGGTCGCATTTTTCCCCAAAAGCACGCAGTGGATTGGCTAAATCAAGCAAAGCTTGTGGTTTTTGTTCGGGCTTTAAGTAAAAAATGCCATTGTGCTGCCAGTAGCCATAGTCACCAAAGGTGAGTGTAAATTTAGGCACCGATAGAGCACTCGCAAAATCACAAAGCTCGGCTACTTGTGACTCTTCTACCATAGCAAGAAACGCCAGTGTAAGATGCCAATTACTTGGTTGTGTATTGGCTTTACTGGCACTAACACTATCCACCAGCCACTGACCGATATGCGCTCGAACGTCGTCGTCCATGCCAATACCAAAAAATAATCGTTTTTGCATCTTACACCTTTACCTTAAGGTTTAATAAACTAAGGCTTAACTAACCGTTTGCCTACTAAAGTTAGCATAACCCCAGCAGAGAAGCATAATAAGCCAACAAATTGCAGCCAGGCGTTTTCTACACGCTCACTAAATTTAGGGCCTTGAAAACGATAATGCCTTCTACCATCGGTTACCGTTTCGGTATAAGCGCTTCCCCTATAATCTGAGAAAAATTCCGTTTTTTTATCTAAACGTTTCGCCATGGCAAGCTCAACTTGTTCAAAAAATTCACGGTCACTATTCTTACTATGAGGAACAAGGTATGCGTGCCATTTTCTATATAACTCAACGGGCTCACCGGCTTGCAATACACCTTGAGATTCATATTCAAACAGCTTTTCACTAAAAAATATCTGTTTATAACCACTCCAAAATAACCCGACACCGAGAGACACTAGCAAAATAGCTAATATCGCAAGTTGCTTATATTGCTTTTGTTTTGATTGTTGATGTTGCTTATACCAATACTCTATATCTGGAATTTGGCTTAATTCTTCACGCTTCCCTTGTGTTGAAAGGGTTTGCATACACTCATCTAAGGATAAATTGAGCGCCGTTAGTAACTTTCTAAATACCTCGTTAGAAGGCACGGATTTGTCGTTTTCTAGTTTAGATAAATAGCTTTGCTCAACACACATTTGCTCAGCTAACTGGGGTTGGCTTAAGCCTTTCTGTGTACGGATCTGTTTAATAAAGTGTCCTAATGTCATCACGGTCATCCTCGTTTATTGTTGTTGCGACCCGGAACATTCTTGGCAATTCCTTGATAAATACCAAGCTGAATATCTAGGAATAAGCATGAATATCATAGCATTACGAAATATTCACGGTTTGAATTGAAGTTTTGATTAAAAAGCACAATAAACAGGCCCACGTTCAGATCAATACAATGCCTTTTGGTGCAGCCGTGCGCGAAACTCACTGGGCGTACACGCCTTCAACGCTTGAAAACGACGATTAAAATTAGAAATATTATTAAAACCACATTGATCCGATATCACACTAATGGGAGAGGCGGAGCTAATTAATAGTTTACAGGCCTTGGCAATACGCAGCTGATTGATAAATTCCGTCACAGTACGCTCTGTGCGCTTTTTAAAGAAGCGGTGAAAGTGATTGGTGCTCATGTGTACTTGCTGTGCAAGCTCATCGGCGCTTAATTTGTCGGTGTAATTGTCATAGATATAGGCAATAACCCGGTCAAACTTGTCTTTCGCAGGATCATGGCGGGCATCAAAGCGAAAGCCGCTACTGGCTAAATGTTGATAATTCGATGTCGTCATCCGCGTTAACATTTCAAGCAAAAGCACAAAGCGCATTAACGGCTCGGCATCCGCGATTTGCTCAAACCACTTTTTCGCTTGCCTTGCAACTTCCACAGGAAATTTGACGCCACGGCGCGCTGCATTTAACAATTCAGATAAGCCATGTAATTCAGGATGCTGAGCCACTAAAGACTCCAACCAGTGCGCGGGTATTTGTGCAACATGGACAACGTGAGCGGAGTGATCCGGATTCGGTTTTGACTGCCAAGTATGTGGTAAGTCAGGGCCTAGGATCACCAAATCTAAGTCTTCGTAAGGGGCAATATGATCACCCACGTGACATACACCGACACTGTTGAGCGTCAAACAGATCTCATATTCCGGATGATAGTGCCAATTAAAGGGAATTTCGGGCAATTGATACAGGCAATAACGCCATGAACATCCGGGAGATGGCAGTACTTTCTCGTACATCGCTCGCATAGCAACTTCCTTTTACATTAATAAACTTATTTAAAATCGGCATGTTATAAACTTTAAAACAACTACTCGTTACACCTAGTTGCACACCATGCAAATTCAATCACTCAACAATATTAATCTATCGAAATATAGCGACAGCCTGAAGTGCAGTGAAGTATTTTTGTCAAATTACGCTCATTTAAGCGTGAAAAGTATCATTAGTAGATAGAAATATACCGCTTAAAAAACACCCAAGGCGATACCCTAGCTTCTGCCAACAACAAATAGGAACAATGGGCAGAACAATGAAAACAACTAAGTTGAAGCAATTTAAATTGAATAAACTTGCCGCCATCGTGACAGCAAGTACCTTATCACCCCTTTTACTCACCGCGGCACCATCAGCATTAGCCGAAGAACAAAGCGCAACAGAAAAAGTCGAAGTGATTGAAGTAAGAGGCATTCGCCGCTCGCTTGAAGCTTCAATGAACACCAAGCGCTTTGCAGATGGTATTGTTGATGCTATCACCTCGGAAGATATTGGTAAGTTTCCCGACAAAAACATTGGTGATGCGCTACAGCGTATTTCTGGGGTCACGGTCGACCGCCAATATGGTGAAGTAAGTGGTGTTACTATCCGTGGTACCGCACCCGAGCAATCGCGTATTTTATTAAATGGCCAATCCGTCGCTAGTACCGATTGGTATGATTTGGGTCCATCGACACGTACTTTTAACATGGAGCTGTTATCAGCAGAGCAAGTTTCGGCAGTTAACGTCTACAAAACGCCTGAAGCAAACCTTGAAGAAGGTGCGCTGGGTGGTACAGTGAATCTTGTCACGCGTAAACCACTGGACTTAGATGCACACACTTACATGGTGTCAGCAGAAATGGGCCGCTCTACTTTGTATGATGAAAATGATATAAGTGGCTCATTTTTAGGTAGCTGGAAAAGTGACGATGAAAAATTTGGTGTGCTCGCAGCATACTCTATTGAGAACCTGACTTCAGGCCGTCACGTTATTGAGTCCATTGGTGGCTACTATGAATATTTTGCGGCGGATCAAGACACGGGACAAGCATCTACAGTGGGCGCTTGGGCTATCGGCTCGCAAGCATTCAGAGCTGAGCGCGAGCGCACCAGCGCGCAACTTACCGCGCAATTTGCACCAAGCGATAACACCGAATTTGCGGTAGACTACTTTCGCTTTGAGTTTGACAATCCACATGTAAACCATAACTTCCTTACTGTAAGTGCCCGTGGTGCAGGTGCTGTTGATGTACAAAACAACGCTGCAGGCGGTACACAGCGTGCGCGCATTTTGCCAGCTTACGCGAACATTATATACAACCCTACTGTTCGTAACGCCGTAAACATGGAAGTCGATGCTTTAAACTTCAGTGGTAAATACGTCGGTGAAACTTTCGAGATTAGCGGTGTTATTGGTCGCTCAACATCTGATGGTGGTACACAGTTTGGCTCCTCAAGTTGGTGGATCCCGGCAACAGATGAGGGTGGAAAAATTGGCGATCCAGCCTTCCCTAACGGTCAAAATAGTACTGATGGCGGCTTTACTTACGATGCATCCGGCCCTTATCAAATTTGGTTTGATTCGCTAGACCCAACCGATGCCTCACAGCTCAAATTTGCTCAGGAATCAAACTTCCAAACTACGGTTCAAGAGCATGAAGTGAGTTATGCGCAAGCCGATATCAAATGGATGCTAGAGCATGATTACTTCAAGAACATCAAAGCGGGTGTGAAAGTTAATAAAAACGAATTTGCACGTATCGCAATACAAAGAAACCCCGCGGATGTTGTTGGTTTTGTCCCTGATGGTAATAGCTTAGCTAACTGGAGTGATGGTATTTTTACCAATCTTCATTCGCAAACGGGCGGACATATTCTTAATTCATACGCCAAGCTCGATGAAGATAAGTGGTGGGATTTTATCACTGGCAAGTATGAGGCGGGTGAATTAATTGAGCAGCAAGATTTTGGTAAAACCTACAATGTCGAAGAAGATATGCTCGCTATCTATGTGCAAAGTGAATTCAGCGGTGAAAACTTCCGCGGTAATATCGGCTTACGCTATGTGGATACAGAACAGCAGTCCAGCGGCTATGTTGATAACACGGTTTTCGATGAAACGGTTGACTACGACAACTGGCTACCGAGCATCAACTTCGCTTATGACTACAGCGACGATATTATCATCCGTGCGGCCGCCTCCAGCGTTATGTCTCGAGTTAATTATAACGACTTAAAACCAGGTCTAGCGATTGATGCCAACTTTGGTTCTGCGACCGGTGGTAACCCAAACCTTAAACCTTATGAAGCAGATCAAGCAGATATTGGCGTCGAATATTACTTTACCGAAGCTTCCTTGTTCTCAGCAGCCGTTTTTGTGAAGAAAATTGACAACGTTGTCTTTTCTACCGAAGCGATTGAATATGTAGACGGATGCGGTACCGATCCTTCTAAGTATGATCAATGCCGAGTCACACGCCCACGTAGTAACGGAGACGGTGACGTAACAGGGATAGAACTGCAGCTTCAACATAGCTTTGATAATGGCTTCGGCTTTATTACTAACTACACCTACGTGGATAGTGAAACCACCACACCAGATAATGCAAAAGAAATGGTGCCGGGAGTATCTGAAAACTCATTCAACGGCTCGCTATTTTTCGAAAACGAGCAATTTAGTGCACGTATCGCTTATAACTGGCGTAGTGAATGGATAGGCGTCGGTGCAGCACAAGCGGTGCGCAACGATAGCTACCAACAATGGGATGCATCTTTGGTGTGGCATGCAATGGAAAATCTGGATGTCAGCTTAGAGGGTGTAAACCTGACCAATGAGGTTATTCAATCTTACGACACCAACTACAACTTAACGCAGAACACCATTGAATTTGGTACGCGTTATTACCTTGGCGTCAGCTATAAGTTCTAACCTCGGAGCCCCAGTCGTTTGCGGCTGGGGTCATTTGCCTATGAAAACTCATTTGCCTATGAAAACAATACAGTCACTTACCATCCTTGGTGGCGGTACTGCCGGTTGGATGTGCGCAGCCTACCTTGCTAAGCATCAACCCAATTTATCGGTCACAGTGATCGAATCATCGAGTATTGGCAGAATTGGCGTTGGCGAAGGCTCAACGCCACATTTGCAGCTTTTTATGCAAAGTCTTGGTGTGAAAGAACGCGATTGGATGCCTGCATGCCAAGCAAGCTATAAAACCGGGATCTATTTTGATAACTGGAATGGCGACAATGGCAGCTATTTCCATCCCTTCTTCTCTGAAATGGATGCAAAAACAGCGGAAGTCTACTTTGTCAACGCCAACGCCAGACGTCGTGGTAGCGAATATATAGATAAGCCTGAACATTACTTCTTAGCCGCAGTACTGGCCGACAAGCAACAAGCACCTCTGCCACAGCGTCCATTACCAAGGGCGCTTGAATACGGCTATCACTTTGATGCGCAAAAACTTGCGGATTGGTTAAGGGCATTTAGCCTAGCGCGAGGCGTAAAGCATATTCAAAGTACGGTGAGTAGCGTACAGCATCATGCCAAAGAAATTATTGCACTGACACTTGAGTCGGGTGAGCAGGTGAAAAGCGATTTTTACGTCGATGCCTCAGGGTTTAACGCCCTGCTGATAGAGAAAACGCTCGAAGTGCCCTTTATTTCCTTTGCAGATCAGTTACTCAATGATTCAGCTGTCGCGATTGCCGGCGCTAAAATAAACCCGCTACCTTCAAGCACTTCTGCTATCGCGATGCCGTGCGGCTGGCGCTGGCAGATCCCGCTACAAGGCAGAACCGGACATGGTTACGTGTACAGCAGCGCACATACCACTCCCGAAGAGGCTGAGGCTCAACTGCGTGAAGCCGCGCAACTCGATAAAGGACAAGCCAAACATCTCACCATGAAAGTGGGCATGATGGCGCGCAGTATTGAAGGCAATGTATTTGCTATTGGCCTCGCGCAGAGCTTTATTGAACCACTCGAAGCCACCGCGCTGATGGTCACAGGTTATAGCATTGAGTTATTAAATAGGCTGCTTTCGCAACAGCTCGAGGCACAAACCATCAATCAACAACTGTCAGAGCTGGTGCTCGGTATTAAAGAGTATGTACTGGCACATTACGCCACCAGCAAGCGCGCAGATTCACCGTATTGGCAAGATGCGAAAATCGCAGCACTGAGCTTAAACGAGCTCGATGAGCTGCTCACACACTGGCGTAGCGGTGGTGATTTTGACGCTTGGCTCAACCAACACAGGATGCACTCACCCTACATTCGTCCCAGTTGGTATTGCTTACTTGGCGGCATGGATCATCGCGATAGCACCTGCCAAATGCCCTTTGATCAAGCACCACAGCATATCGAACAGGCGGCCAAGGCCTATCTAACGAAGCTTAGTGATGAGCATTTTACTGCCCATACAACTGCACTGGAACAATTACAGCGAGCACAAGCGTTTCGTGCATAACCCAATTGCGGGTGGTGGTGAGATTCCCCTTGATCTTTTTGTTTGTCTGCCCACAAGCGAGATCGCCACGCCATCACCCGCTCTCTAATGAAGGTGGAAATACAACATGAAAAAAAGCTACCTAGTGATTGCCTTAGTATTGGCAACCTTTTTTACGGTGTCCTTTATCACCAATATTTTAGGCGCGATTTTTCCAGCATTAATAGAAAGTTACAGCATAGGTCTAACGCTTGCGGGGTTTTTCCCGTTCGCCTTTTTTATCGCTTACGGTGTGATGTCTATTCCAGCGGGACTGCTAGTTCAGCGTTTTGGAGAAAAAACCGTTATGCAGCTCGCATTTACCCTTGCTGCAATTGGCGCAACGACCTTTGTGCTAATGCCAACGTTTGCCATTGCCATGGTAGCGTTGTTTATGCTCGGCTGTGCCATGGCACTACTGCAAGTGGCTATCAATCCACTATTACGCGCTAGCGGTGGTTCAGAACACTTTGCCGTGCTTTCGGTGTTTGCGCAGTTGATGTTTGGTGCTGCCGCAACACTCGCGCCTCTGGTGTATAGCAAACTACAGTCTCAAGTCACCACCGTAGAGGGATTTGGCGGAGCGCTGTCTGGTGTTATCCCTGCAGATAAAACCTGGCTAAGTATCTATGCGGTATTCGCTATCCTAAGCGTCGTGATGCTATTACTCTCGCAATTTACGCCATTTAACGCTGTACCGGAGCAGAAAAAGCAGCAGCTGAGCTGGTCACAAAGTATCGGTTTTTTTAAAGATAGAACCGTATTGAAATTTTTTGCCGCCATCGCCGCTTATGTTGCGCTAGAACAAGGCGTCGCAAACCTTATTTCCGTGTTTTTGCAGCAATATCATGGCCTAGACCCAGCCACCGAAGGCGCAAAAGTGGTGAGCGAATTCTGGTTATGCCTAACCTTAGGCTGTTTACTTGGACTGGCACTACTTAAACTCATTGATGCGCAAAAGCTTTTGATTTTATTCAGCTCTGGCGCCGCTATCGCGCTCCTAAGTGCGTTATTCGGTAGCACTACGGTGGCGCTTATTGCTTTTCCAATTGTGGGATTTTTCCTCTCCATTATGTGGTCGGTCATCTTTGCTCTGGCATTAAATTCATTCAAAACCGGCCATGGCGCAATCACAGGGATTTTATGTACCGGGATCATTGGCGGTGCTTTTATGTCTCCCATCATAGGTTTTGCGGCTGAATTGAGTAACAACTTACAACTTGCTGCCCTGCTGTTACTACTGCCACTTAGCTATATTCTGAGTGTTGGTGTATGGGCTAATCCTTTGATTAAAAATAAAACTTTTGGCAATAGTCAAAAGACGCTGTCTCAACCTCTAAATGAAAATAGTTAAATTACGATGAATCACTCTTTGTTATGTATTGACTTGGGAGGCACCAAAGCGCTTGTGGCTTCGGTTGCGCACACTCAGGTCGAGCAGGTACGCCAGTATGCGGTGCCTAGTCAGGCCAACTTAGACCAAGTTAATGCCTTTGTTATCCGTTTAATCGAAGAAAACCTAACGACCGAAACAACTGGTATTGCGATTGGCGTACCAAGCACACTGGATGTGTGCAGCGGCACCGTGCTGACAACACAAAATATTCCTCATTGGCAAAATGTGCCTCTGAAGGGATTGTTAGAACAGCACTTTTCTTTGCCCGTTGTTGTCCATAATGACGCAAACTGCTTTGCATTTGGTGAATACTTATATGGTGGCCACCATGCCAACAACCTAATTGGCGTATGCCTTGGCACAGGCATTGGTGCCGGTTTTGTGTTTAACGGTAATTTATATACGGGTAACCATAGTGCTGCAGGAGAGCTAGGCAACTTAAGCTATCTTGATGGAATTATTGAAGATTATGCGTCAGGACAGTTCTTTGGGCGACAAGGAATTGAAGGGAGGTGGTTGGCCGAGCAAGCACGCAGTGGCGACCCATTTGCACTACAACAATTTGAAACTTTTGGCAGTCACGTTGGTCATGCACTCGCGCAAGTAGTCATGGTGCTGAATCCAGATGTCATTGTACTTGGCGGCTCCGTGACGCATTCATATAACTATTTTAACGCTGCACTTGAAGCCAAGATGCAGCAGTTGCTTGGCAATGCTTTATATCAATCCGTTCGTGTCATTCCAAGCACCTTAAATCACGCGCCACTTTTAGGGGCATACGGATTGTTTCAACACAATAAAATTAACCATGATAACAAGGAACTAGCCAATGAAGTTTAATCGGCTTATGGCCCTACTTTTTGGGGTGTCGTCACCCCTTTATGCGCTCGACCAAACCGCTGTAAACTGGTTGGGCCAAAATCTTGATGTAAAGTACACCTTGCTTGATAGCAAGCCAAGCACCTGCCCCAAGGCACAGCAAAAGTGTTATTACTCAGAGCTGAGTTTTAGCGTAGTCACAGAAAATACCAAGGCAAATAATGACTTTGCTATCTTTTTTAGCCAACTGATGCCGATTTACCATGTTGAGGGCGATAACTTTACCATCACCCATATCAATGGTGATATTCACAAAATCACGCCTGCGGCAGGGTTTAGTGGGTTTTCAAGTACCCCCACTACCGTGCGCTTTTATACCAAGGATTCTCAGGTTACGCGCTCGGAATTTATGCCAAATTATGTTGTAACGGACGCACAGCTTAAGCTCACCCCACAAGTGATCAAAAGCACGCAAACCCAGCGCGATAACGATACAGGACTTGAGCTACAACCTTATCTGACGCCATTTGATACGCTTAACCAGCTGCAAACCAGCAGTAAAGATGACACCCCGTGGATGGGCAGTGAATACTTATATCAACATCAAGTGAGGCCAACACTTGATGCTGCAATTGGGCTGATACCAAAACCTAAACAACTGACAGTGCTGTCCGATAAACGACTCAATCTAGCAGCCGGAATTAATCTGCAACTTTCAGGTATTTCAGCTGATGCTATCGCCATGGCACAACAGCGACTCAATACCCTTGGGGTAAAAAGCACCAAGGACGGGCTTGTAGTTAATGTCGCTGTAAAGCCAAATAAGCAATCAAGTCCACATTATCAACTGACGGTCGCCGAAAATAATATCTCAATCCAAGCCAATAACAGCGCCGCTGCATTTTATGCGCTACAAAGCCTTGCAGGACTGTTGGATATTAATGATTTGAGTATTCCCATGGTGGATATTATTGATACACCAAGGTATGACTTCCGTGGTTTACACGTCGATGTTGCCCGCAACTTCCGCTCCAAAGCCTTTATTTTACAAACCATTGAACAGATGGCGGCATATAAGCTAAATAAACTGCACCTTCATTTAGCGGATGATGAAGGCTGGCGCTTGGCCATCGACGGTCTTGACGAACTCACCTCTGTCGGCGCTTATCGCTGCTTTGATTTGACCGAAACTCGCTGCCTATTGCCGCAATTAGGCGCTGGGAATGATAAAAACGCGCAAGTAAATGGCTTTTACTCTGCAGAGGATTATATTGAGATCCTGCGCTATGCCAAGGCGCATCATATCGAGGTGTTACCCTCATTAGATATGCCAGGTCACTCACGTGCTGCAATCATCGCCATGGAGGCGCGATATAATAAGCTGATGGCACAAGGCAAACCAGAGGATGCACAGCAATATCGATTAGTAGAAGCTGCTGACAAGACGCGTTACAGCTCCATTCAGCATTACAACGACAACACGCTAAATGTCTGTATTGCAAGCACTTATACTTTTATCGACAAAGTATTAAGCGAAGTAAAAGTGCTGCATGACCGTGCAGGTGTACCACTCAACACTTACCATATAGGTGCAGATGAAACCGCAGGTGCTTGGCTAGAGTCGCCGGCTTGTAAAAAATTGCAGGCAAGCGTGAAAGATTTTACCAACTTTAACGGTTACTTCATTGAACGGATCGCAAAGTTACTTGATAAAAAAGGAATACAGGTTGCAGGGTGGAGCGACGGTTTAGGTGATGTACGTGCTGCAAATATGCCAGCAAACGTACAGAGCAATGCTTGGGCGACATTAAGCGAAAACGGGCACGCGGTCGCGCATCGCTTCGCCAATCAGGGCTGGCAGGTTGTCTTGTCTAGCCCTGATGTAACCTACTTTGACTTTCCATATCAATCTCACCCAGAAGAGCGTGGTAATCACTGGGCAAGCCGTGCTATCGAAAGCAAGAAGATGTTTGAGTTTATGCCAGACAACCTTCCTGCACATGCAGAGATCTGGAAAAATACCAATAACCACGCCTACATAGCCAACGATAGCGACTCATCACTAAACAAAGGGGTTAAGTTTGCCGGGACCCAAGGGCACTTATGGAGTGAAATGCTGCGCAGTGATGCACAAGCCGAATATATGCTTTATCCACGGCTATTGGCCCTTGCAGAGCGTGCATGGCACCATGCCGAGTGGGAGTTACCCTACCAAGCCGGTCGTATATACAGCCAATCTAGCAGATATTTTACGGCTAAGTTACAGGCGCAACGTGAGGCTGATTGGCAACGATTCGTGGCTATTTTGGGCAATCAAGAACTACCTAAGTTAGCACAAGCCGGAATTGAATTTCGCATTCCCGTCGTCGCCGCAAAACAGCTATCTGGAGCAAAGCTCGACGCTTTTACCGCCATTCCGGGTTTTGTTATCGAAGCACAGCTTGAAAACGGCAACTGGGTGCCCTTCAATGCCTCACTTAATCAAGTACAGGCGCTTAGAGCGGTGCACCCAAACTCTGATCGCAAAGGACGAGCTTTGAGTTTAGAGAAAAAATAACGAATAAGAGCAACATGATGCTAAGCCCTACTTAGTTCTTAGCATCTCTATCACCATTATCAGCTGCAAAAGAAACATTGAGAAAATGTAATTAATAGCAAAATGTTGAAAAAGTAATAAATATGTTTTAGCTTAGTTGTTGTGTTACTTTTTTGTTCATTGAAGAATAAATCAGATGACATAACTACAATATAATGAGCTCAATCAGAGCCTATAATTTAGAAGGAATACTGAAATGAAATTATCGTTAAACAAGAAGAAAATCAAAGCTCTATCAGCTGATAAGCAAACTGTTCCAGCAGTAATGACTCCACAGGTTGCAGGCGGCGCGCTTCGTTTCAGCCAAGACAGGCTAACGCATTGTGTTGCCAATACGTGTGGTCGCCATACTTGCCCTGATATTTACTAATCGAGAGTAAATAACACAGTTCAGTGCCTCTAAGGAGGCACTTTAAGGCTTACTTAAATTTAACTTTTTTATCGCTTTTTGTATAAATGCGCGACTCAGGTTCAGTCCACTCGCCGTTTTTCAAGTATTGCGTCGACACCGTAAATTGACCACTCTCAAACTTACTGGTTGATTTCACCTTTGTAATACCATCTTTGTTATTGATAACCTCTTCGTATGCCACAAACTCGCTCTGGTTCAGGACTTCCATTGTTCCTTGGGTGTAAAATCCTGCCGTCGTAAAATAGTAAAACACTAGACTGTTTTTACTTTTATCCCAGAAAATTAATGACTCTCCACCGTACATGCCATCGTTGATTGAATGTAAGGTACGAACGGCTGTGCCATTTAAAGCTCGCTCCCAGTGACTGACATCCTGCATCTTTGGCTTATCTGAAGGCACGTCAAAGTTCGATTGCCAAGTACCAAGATAAGGTGTAAACACCGAGAGTTCTTCATTTAATTTTTCATTAGCCCAAGATAGCGTACTGAATACCACCAATATGGCGAGCCCGAATTTTTTCATCATTTTTATTTCCGTTGATTGTGTCTCACTCAGTATAAATCCTCATGCGTAGGTTGCGTACTTAAGATAAACCTGTCACTCCTCCCGTTGGTAAAAAAACATTGCAAATACACAATTAATACACAATTTAAAACAACAATTATACAACAAATTAATATCATAACTGCAATAGGGAAAGCGGGGAACGTTACCCTGTCTAGAGTAGTTGTTGCAGCACCAACACCAACAAGGAACAACGAACATGCTTGATTATCTTATTATTGGCGCAGGCCCAGCAGGAGTCCAAACCGCTTACCACCTAAAACAAAGTGGCTTGTCCTACCTCATGTTGGAGTCAGGTCAGCGCGCAGGGTGTTTTTTTGAAACATTCCCAATTCACCGGAAACTAATTTCAATTAATAAAGTATTTACCGGCTCAACAAACCCTGAATTCAACTTAAGACACGATTGGAACTCCATTTTAACTGATGACTACAGCCTTAACTTTTCCAGTTTTGACCGCGACTTTTTCCCAAGTGCTGATAACTTAGTCAAATACCTCAACCATTATGTTGACCAAAATCAGCTAAATGTTGCTTATAACCAGCGTGTTAAGTCCGTCGAAAAGATTGCCGATCACTTCGTTGTGACCACAACTCATAATGAACAATATACAGCAGCCCGCGTCATCGTCAGCACAGGTGTCCCTAAGCCTTATATTCCGAAGATCGAAGGAATAGAGCTAGTTACACAATACTCAGACTTAAATATTGATTTGGCACCATATGAAAACAAACGCGTACTTGTTATCGGTAAAGGAAACTCAGCTTTCGAAACGGCTGATCACCTTATCCCTGCCACCAGCCTAATTCACGTTTGTAGTCCAAATCCTTTAGATATGGCATGGAAGACCCACTATGTTGGCGACCTACGTGCAGTAAACAACAATATTCTAGATACTTATCAACTGAAGTCGCAAAACGCTATCTTGGACGCCGACATTAAGCGTATTGAGAAACAAGACAACCGTTTTATCGTGCACTTTAGTTATGCTCATGCTAATGGTGAGCAAGAAACCATAGAGTATGACGAGATCATTTGTTGTACTGGATTTGCCATGGACAGCAGTATTTTTGCCGATAGTGCAAAACCTGATCTCATGATTGAAGGCCGTTTCCCCTCTCTAGATTGCAGCTTTGAATCCATCAATGTAAAAGGCCTTTATTTTGCCGGCACGCTGACACAATCCACCAAATATCGAAAGTCGACTTCAGGCTTTATTCACGGCTTTAGATACAATAGCCGCGCCTTAGTCGAGATGCTAAAACAAAAACATCATGATACTACGCTTGCATGCGACCAACACTTAGGTACACCAGAAGCAATCGGCAGTGCAATCCTGAACCGTATCAATGAGACAAGCGCGCTATGGCAACAGCATGGCTTCATGGTGGATGCAGTTACGGTATCAAAGAGCGGTATGGCACAATATTATAAGCACCTGCCAAGTCCGTACCTCCATGCTCATCTAGGTGATCACTATCATTTGCAGATAGCATTAGACTTTGGTGCACCAATTGAAGGCGACCCGTTCAATCAGGTTCGAGTGCATAAAGACAACGCGACTGACGCGGAGTTAAGTAAATTCTTACACCCCATCATTGAACTTTGCTATCAGGGTGAAGTAATAGAGACTCATCATATTATTGAGGACTTAGAAGCGGACTGGACTGACGTAGAAGCGCACGTTAAGCCACTTCAACAGTTCATTGAGCGAGTATTACCAAAACTTGTTGGTGAGAAAATGCAAAATAAAGTGTCAGCATAACTCATAAATGAAAAAGGTTGGCAACCAAGCCAACCTTTTTCATTCTCTAAGAAACTTTAGACTCAGAGAAGTACTTTCGTCTCAACATATCATGAATAACAAATTCCTGTTCTCGACCATAAGCTTTAAACATACGGTTGTTATGCATATGCAAAAGAGAGCCGAGTAATGATTGTATACTCAAATTAAGTGAACCTGACTTTTCTAATGTCAAAATTTCCTTCACCACTGGCTCTGCCTGCTTCTGCCACGCCTCTAACAGCGCCAACATCGCTTGTTGCGCCTCATCACATTGCGCTAAGCTCGCAATATTAAGCTTGGTAAAGTCATCATCGAGCTGAGTTTGGTGATCGCGATAACGATTACCGAGCTGCTTTCTCAGCGCGCTACTCTCATTGAATTCTTTACCAAACCCTGCGCGCAATGAAGAGATCAGTGATAGCTTTTGTTCCGCATCATAATCAAATAGCGTCAGCAAACGGTTAGTACAAGCCAATGCGATACGCCAACGGACATCTTCTCCGAATTCTTCAACTAGCTGACAACTTTTCGCAATAAGCTCACTGTCAAACATAAACAAGCTTTCGATCAAAGTCATAGATTGCGGACCGCCGTAGCGCTCGACTTCTCGCTCATAAGTCATTAATTCAACTTTATGCAGCTGAGAGCTCTCTATCATAGGTGACAATAGCTGATTGAGTTTTGGCAATAACTCTCCACAAAGCACTGCTGGCTTGCCTTGGAAGCGTAAGCGTAGATGCCAATCCGGATCGCCATAGCGAATAAAGAACCACTTATCGAACAATGCACTATTTTCCTCAATAAGCGGCAATAACTGCTCATAAAGTAGCTGCTCAACAATGGTATTACCTGAATATATTTTTAAGCTGAGCCATTCGGAACCTGCACTGAAGCGTCGAGAGATTGGTGTGGCGGTAATATTTTCTAGTGGCTTTTCGGCAAAATGCGAATGAGGAGTCGCATTCTCATTAAGTAAAGGAACAATGATTTCATTAGCGTAATGACGACCTTGTGCATCCGTTACACGCGGCGTCAGTTGATATGCCAATACTTCGCTGAGCTCAACCGTATTGCGGCCTTTGGTTTCCATCAGCAACACTTCTACCATCGCACTTTGGCTTAAGTTCAAAGTTAAAACATTATCTCCTGCGGCAAAACTGACCCAATCATCTAACAAATACTTCTCTTTGAGCTGTTGAAGCTTATTTGCGTCGATGTGTTGATTAACTAATAACGCTTCTAGTTCTTTGCGTTCAATACGCCATGTTTTCTCATGTAAAATCAGGTTATCTAACATGATGCGCGGCACATAAGTAGCGTTTCTTAGGCTTGAAGGCAGTGAAAACTTGGGCGTTTCACTTTCTTGATGCTGCAACATACAAAGGAATTTATAAGCGCTCAAGCTTCGAGCAGAAAAGTTATGTGCACTCGACAAACGCGGAATAATGCGTTTATTGAGTCGCTTACTCCAGAGTTTAACCTGCTGGCTTTCGACCCAAACATACAGATCACTTAGCGGGATCTGGTATTCAAGGTCTAGTGAACTGTCTGCCATAAAAACGATTTCGTACTGCCGTAAATGTGGCCTCGCAATCACGTTACCAGGTCTTCCCTCGGGCATATGTACAATTTCTGCGAAGATAACCTCTTCACTGTGACTGTGTTCTTGCTCTAAATGATGAATAACCGATTCTTTTAATGTTTCATCAAGGTGGCAAAAACGACCCAAAAGATTAGCTGCCGACGGCCCATAACAGCCATTGAACTTGAACACAGGATTCGACTTTTCGTCCTCAAATAAACTCAACATCACAGCCATTGAACGTGGCAAGTTAAGTTCTACTTTATCCTTAACTTTTTGCTTTAATTCGCTACTGGTCAGGACAACACAGCTTTTGCCTAAATTACTTGGCAATGTCACAGCCTGCTCAATAATGTGATCCAGTTCGGTATAGTCAGGGGCGCTGGCTTGTCCGCTACTCGCTCGACCCAACTGTAAACCACCTACTAACGGGGCATCATAGCCAGTTTCAGTGGAGACACTAATACCCGACTCATCATCCAACACCATATCCAAAGGTACAAATTGACCTTCAAACCGCGTGTTGAACTTATTAATAAAGTTTTCAAGTGGGTTATGCTTAGCGCTGCGATTTAAACTCGCGATCAATTGCAGTTGTTTATTCACCCTTGCAACTTCTTGCTGTGACATTTCACAATGTAAAAAGGCGCGGTAAGTATCTGATTGGAAAAGTTTGTTTTCTTGAACTTTAACCGGTAGCTCAGAAAGGTATTTAAAAATGGCTTGATATTGCTCAGGCTTCGCTTGCCCCGCTTCATCCATCACTGCAAGGTCATGAGTCGCCTGCTCCAACTTGGCGTAAACTTCTACAGGCGCAACGTTTTTCAACGCTTTAATCAACGCGATGTCGGGACTTTCACCAGTAAGTGGTAGCGGAATATCGGGAATTAATACCCCTTCACTGATGAGCTCTTCAAGGTATGCACTAACTTCCTCATATTCTGCTTCACTATAGCGCAAACAAAATTGCTCAATGAGCTGAGAAAAGCTTAGCTTCTGTTTCGCCAGTTCCAGCATAGTGATGAAGTACTCATCACTATCAACGGCACTCAGGCGATACTGCATGGTGTCATCAGAAAGGTAAGTTTCGATGTAGCGGCACTGTTCTGCTATAAAGTAGTGAGATGGATTAGGTAAATAAGACAAATTATCTGATTTTGCTTCAGTTTCTGCTAAATGAGAGCGAATTGCAGACAGCAGAAACATGTCTAAGCGAGTTTTGCGGGAATCATGCTCTGCGCTATCACTCACAAGACGAGTTTCTAAGCCAATTTTACCCGTATGGACACCAGAAAAAAGACCAAAAGGTGTAGGTCGTGAAGACATTCGAATGAGGTATCGCAATAGCGCCAATGCGACTTTTTTCCCCTGCTTGGAGTTCGGCTTTTCACGCCACTGTTCCAATCGCTCAAGTAGAGATGGACTTGCAACGAACAAAGCTTCCATCACCCCAGGTGTGGCAAGCCAGGCACTTAACATCGCATTACTATCTTGCTGATGGAACAAGGTTTCAATCGGCAGTTTTGGTGTTCGCAGAACAAAAAAGGAGTCTGTTGTTATTTTAGCTGGCATAAATACTCCTTAACTCATTAACAGACAATCGGTCCAATCAAGATTGTCATCCAGCACACCGATGAGCGCTAAACCAATACCCGCAAACCCCATTAAAAAGCTATGATCTTCCTGGTGTGCCTTTTCCAGACCGTTATATGAATACAGGGCTTCTAGTCCACGTTCTTGGTACTGATTTAAGCCATAATCTAGCCAAGTTAAGGCGGCCTGCTGTAACTTAGGATGAGGCATAACTTGGTTGAGTAGTTGATAAATGGTTACCAACCCAAAAAAACCATGACAAAGTCCGGCATCGTTAATATGGCCTTGCTTCGCGTCTCTATCGACGTTAAACAACGCGATTTCCAGTGCCTGTTCAACATAACTTGGCTTGTCTAACGCATGCCCAGCTCTTGCAAGTGTTAACGCAATCGTTAAGTCACCATAGCACCAACCTAACCGAGAGTGATGCTCATCTCCTGCACATGATCCAAAGCAAGCTTTCTTATCATCAGCATGACTTTGTTGTTCAAGCAGCCAATCACAGCCCGCAACGACCAGTTTTTGCGCCCGCAGCTTTACTTTTTCGTCCTGAAGCGCAGGAATAAGTGCCGCGATAATCCCGGGTACACCATGAGCAAGCCCAAGGTTAAACTCATCTTGTTCGAGATTTTCTTTGTCAAATCTATATACCGATTGCTTCGGCTGAGACCAAGCAACCTGCTGACCATCTAGTTCTACCGCAACCGACTCATATCCCGTAACAAGACGATCAAACAAAGTACTTTGTTGTGTTTTTTTTGCACGACGTGAGATATAGGGAGAATATCCGGCAAGGCCTAACACCATTTCAATTTCTCCAGTCCAAGGAGAAAAGTCGAGTGCAGTGTCAAAGAAGTTATCTATCTCCTCCAGCAGATCAGAATCATACTCTTCGTCGTCATACTGGTTAAAATACTCAAGCACCCAAGCTTGCCCAGCTAGCCCTGAACTCAGTTCAGGGGTTTGCTCTGCCAATTCATTTTGGAGCTTATCTAGCGCCAGATGAAATTTTTCCTCATCGACCCAAGCATCATTAAAGTTTGCAGCTCGAAATAAAAACAATAAGTGCCCAGCTAAACCACTAAGCAAACCGTTACTGTTCACGGCTTCAAGATTTGATTCAACCTGCTTGGCTAGCTTTTCCACTATAGACAGGATTTGTTCTTTTTTTTCTAAATCTAACGCCTTTAGCATACTTATCCTTGTTTCAATTCTTAATTATAATTTCTGTACTCACCATAGGTAAGTTAACCTTTTGTTTAGGCAAACTCAAACTTTGATATAAAGGTTGCCATAAAAAAACAAAGTATTGACATTTATTCAAACTAACACTAGCTTAACTTTTGTACACACGCGTTCAATGCGTGTAGCAAAAGGATTGAAATAAAGGACTGCTATTAACCAACATAAGTAAGGAAAAACGAATGAAATTGACACTAAACAAAAAGTGCATAAAGGCACTCTCAAGTGACAGCAAATCTATTCCAGCAAATATGACACCTCAAATTGCTGGCGGTGATGTTCAGGCTAATTCTCCAGCAGGCTCTCTATTCACAGATCGCTATGGCGATTGTTGGACAGGTCGTAACCACTCTTGCCGTGAGCACACTTGTCAGATCCCATAATCTGACTAAAAAGAGTAGAGAACTCTCTACTCTTTTTCAGCTTTAAAATACAAAGCACGTAAATAACCTGAGCTTCGGATAATTAATGCCTTTCTAGCAGCCAGTTTTAGCGCTAACTGCGTTGAATTCACTTCCAATAGCCAGCTATTGGTGCATAAATTCGCCTTGTTATCCCTAAAACTGTCTGGCTAGATAAGGGGATAATTTAATATATTATTAAAAACAATGAGTTAGCTCATTCCTTATCCAAACCTCAGGTTAAATAAGCAAAAGATATTGTAAACACTAAAATTAATTAACTGTTACTTACATCTTTAATAAAACAAAAATCAATAAAGGAGTTAATTATGAAAATAGCATTCAAAAAGAAGATCATAAAAACACTTTCAACTACTCACGGCAAAGCGCTAGATAAAAAAATGACACCGCAAGTAGCAGGTGGTGTTGAAGGTAACGGACCTACAGTCACAGAACTTACATGCTACGACGACTGCTTTGTGAAAGTCACTTTATGAACTCTACTTGTTATTCAAAAATAGAATAAAGCGAGCTGTATGCTCGCTTTATTTATTCAGACCCCGATGTCGAGGTTTGCTCTTCCCCTTCATGGTGCACTGGCTTTTTGAGCTTAATCTCTCTGTCAGCAGAGGCAATGGTTTCTTTCCGGTGCGCGATGATAATACGCGTTATCTTCAACCGAGACACCGCATCATTGATATCCTCTTCCAACCCCGTATCAAGGTGGCTAGTCGCTTCATCCATAAACAGTATTTTCGGATCTTTATACAGAGCACGCGCCAAGATGATCCGTTGCTTCTGACCACCAGATAAACTCGATCCCATGTCACCAATCAAGCTGTCATAGCCCATTGGCATATCGCTGATATCATCATGAATGGCAGCAAGCTGGGCACAGTGCACCACCTTTTCCATATTAATCGGTGAATCAAAAAAGGCGATATTATCAGCCACAGTACCAGATAGGAGCTCATCGTCTTGCATCACCGCAGCTATCTGCTGACGATACTGTCTTGCGCCAATTTGGTTAAGAGATATACCATCCACCAAGATTTCACCGCTGGATGGTTTGTTTAACCCCAACATTAACTTAAGTAAAGTCGACTTACCGCAACCGGAAGGCCCTGTAATTGCTACTGACTCGCCCGCATTGATTGTTAGGCTTAGTTTTTCAATAACATTTGGTGTTGCGTCTGAATATGCGAACGACAGGTTTTTTACTTCAATTTTGCCCTCGATATTCAGTTTGCGATATTGATCTGGTTGTAGCTCTTCTTTATCCGTTAAAGCAATATCAGCAATACGGTCAAAGTGGAGGCCTAACATTTTAAACTCAATAAGCTTTTCTATAAGATTTGCGGTCTTATCCATAAACTGACGCTTGTAAGACATAAAAGCAAACAGCATACCAGTGCTAAATCCACCAGCAATCACCAAGTGCGCCGCCAAATAAACCACAATGATATTCTCGATACCAAATAGCGCCCGGTTAATCGCGTCGTAGCCAATTTTAAAATTGCCCAAGCGGATATTGTGGTTAATCGCACTCGCATAGCGATTTTGCCACTGTCCTTCTCGCTTGACCTCTGAGCCAAATAATTTAATTGTTTGGATCCCGCGTACCGTTTCCATAAAGTTGGAATTTTCTTCCGCGCGCGCCATGATTTCTTGCTCACTGATATTGCGAAATGGCTTATACATGACCATTCTGATAATCGCGTAAGTGATCACAGCCACCAACACGACCGCTGATAACATAGGGCTATAGAAGAAGATCATCGCTAAGGTAATAATCGCCATTAAGCCATCAATAATCGCTTCAATGACTCCCGTTGTAAGGAGCTGCTTTACTTGCTGAAGAGAGCCGAAGCGAGAAACGACATCCCCCATATGGCGCTTCTCAAAATAGGCGATGGGTAAGCGCACTAAGTGGTGAAATAGGTTCGCCCCCAGTTGAATATTCATCTGATTACCAAAGTGCAGCAAGGTAAAGCCACGTAGCGCATTGGTAGCGATTTCAAAAAGCAGTACTAAAAAGAACCCTATCGCCAGCACCGTCAAGAGAGAGGTGTCACCAGTGAGTATGACATCATCTATAACCAGCTGAATATAATAGGGCGCTGCCAGCGTAAATACCTGTAGCAAGATGGATAACATAAAGATAAGCAGCAGTGAGCGTTTTAAGCCCGTAATACGACTCCAAAAATCTGAGAATCTAAGGCTCGCTTTTTGCTCTTTCTTTTCAAAGTCTTTGGTTGGCGTTAACTCCAATGCCACGCCAGTAAAATGCTTAGAGGCTTCTTCCATCGTAAAGGTTTTTTCGCCACCAGCGGGGTCATGGATCACGATGCGCTTTTCATTGGCTTTTTTAAGCACCACAAAATGGTTCATATCCCAATGTAGAATTGCCGGTGCTTGCAGCGCATCTAGATCTTCAAGCTCAATTCGCAGAGGCCTTGAAGTTAAATGGAGCTTTTCAGCAAAGTGCATAATATCGAGCAGCGTACAACCCTCGATTGAAATACTAAAACGCTGCCTTAAGCGAGTTAAATCAGTGCGATAACCATGATATCCAGCAACCATAGCAAGACTCGCAAGGCCACACTCTGCCGCTTCTGATTGGATGATCACTGGTAAAGATTTCCGCGACCAAAACTCTAACTTATTGGCAGCGCCTTCATGTTCCATTTCCATATCAACCCTTTTACTTCTTATAACTGGCCTTTGATGCTAAATACTGGGTCAAACAACCAACGCAATAAAGAGCGTTCTTCTACCACAATATCCGCATCAAGCGTCATACCTGCACGCAAGACTGTATCTTTACCATATGCTTTTACTGCTTGTTCATCCAACGCAACCACTACACGGTACGCAGGCTCTTGAATAATGCCTGGCATGTTGGTTTCCTCAGGCAAGATAACGCTGTTACTAAGCTCTACAATCTTTCCTTTGTATATACCAAACTTTTCGTAAGGAAACGCGTGGTAGCGCAATTTTGTTTCCTGCCCCTCTTTGATAAAACCAAAAGCCGAAGTTGGGATATAAACAATTGCTTGCATATCACTATCTTCAGGGATAAGGGTCAGTAAATGCTGACCTATGGAGACATTTTTGCCAAGCTTAGCAAGCAAGCCAGTGACAACACCGGATTGGGCCGCGCGGACTTCACCAAGTCGCTCCTGCTCGATGGATGAGATTTGGATAAGCAGGTCAGCTTGCTGCGATTGCAGCTGAGAAGTTCGGTTTTGATGTTCAATCGGCAATTTCGCCAATTGATTTTTGATGTTTTTCAGCTGTGACTCAAGCGCTATGCGTTCTGAACGGATTGAAGAAGCTTGCTGCTTTAATGAAAGCAAGGTGTCTTTTTGGCGCTGCAATTCTAGTTCAGAAATATAACCAGTGCCTTTTAACGTCGCAATTTGCGATACTAAATCTTGATTAAGTAGTAGCCGCTCTTGGAACGTGCTTGCTTGGCTCTCAAGTTCTTTTAACTTTTCTTTTACGGTCGTTTCTTGTTGCTGTAGCTCTTCAATATCAAGCTGGTACTGTCCACGTAGTTGCTCAATCTGCTGTAGTAAGTTCTTTTGCTGAAAGCGATATTGATTCAGTAATGCTTGATTCAATTCAGTGGCTTCGGTGCTATGTTTTGCAGATGCAATTCGCAGCAAAGGTTGCCCAACAGCGACTTGTTCACCCTCTTTGACCAACACTTCAGACACCACACCTTGTTGCATTGCAGCAACACGCAGCAATCCACCACTGGGCTCAATAACGCCAGACACTCTTTCCTTTCTGGTATAGCTACCACTTGATAGAAACACGATACTTAAAATCACAACCGTTAAAATGAGTAATCCCAAAGTCTTAAATACGGGCGGTTGGATTAAGCTAATTGTGCCCTCTAAGCGGTGCTGTTTATGCTCTAACACCTCACGGCGAAATAAATTTTCCATAGCACTTATCGGGTAATATTATTGTTAATATTTTTTTATTGAAAATACAATGTACCACGGGTGGTAACAGAAAGGAATGAAATAAGGCAAGTCGCACTTGCCTTATTTAGGTTTAGAAATATTTAACGCTATCTGTATGATATTAAAAATTAAATAATATTATGACTTCTTAATTGGACGCTGCCAGCCATCCAAGTTACGCTGTTTTCCTCGCGCGACTGCCAATTGCTCATCTTTAACACTTGAGGTAATCACTGAACCTGCACCAATCGTTGCCGTACTACCAATTTCAACCGGTGCAACTAGTGATGAATTAGAGCCAATAAAGGCATTATCACCGATAATGGTTTTTGACTTATTCACACCGTCATAGTTACAAGTGATGGTCCCGGCACCAATATTCACTTTTTCCCCAATTTCAGCATCTCCAAGGTAGGTCAAGTGATTAGCTTTTGAACCTTTACCCAAACGAGATTTCTTCATCTCGACAAAGTTACCAATATGAGAATCTTCTTCCATTATCGCGCCAGGACGCAAGCGAGCAAATGGACCTAAAGTACACTTATCAGCGACCAACGCATCTTCGATAAGCGTATTAGCTTTAATAACTACGCCATTACCGATTTTACAGTTTTTAAGTACGCAGTTAGGACCAATAACAACATCATCGCCAATTTCAACATGGCCTTCAAATATCACGTTAACATCAATCTGAACATCTTCGCCAGTTGTTACCTGTCCACGCACATCAATGCGAGCAGGATCCGCTAAACTAGCACCATTAATCATCAAGGTTTCAGCTTGCCAAGTTTGATAAGCGCGCTCTAAAGCAGCAAGTTGCACACGGTTATTCGCACCTTCTACTTCCATCTTATCATCAGGCTGTGCAGAAGTAATTTCTACCCCTTCGCTGTGCGCCATCGCCACGATGTCAGTGAGATAATATTCACCTTGTGCATTATTATTCGATAGCCGTCCAAGCCACTTTTTCAATAATCCACCGTTAGCCGCCATTATGCCTGTATTGATCTCGGTAATAGCAAGTTGCTCCGCAGACGCATCTTTTTGTTCGACAATACCAACCAATTTGCCATTTTCTCGCAGCATACGGCCGTAACCTGTCGGGTTTGCTAAATCAACAGTGAGTACCGCAAGGCCTTTAGCTGGCGTCACATCCAGCAAACGCTGTAGCGTGCTCAGCTTTGTGAGAGGTACATCACCATAGAGGATCAGTACTTTATCGTCATCACTGATATGTTCCTTTGCTACCGCGACAGCATGACCAGTACCCAACTGCTCAGCTTGATGCACCCAGTTCACTTCATTATGTGATAACGCGGCTTGTAGCTGCTGCGCACCATGACCGAAAACTAAATTGGTAGACTGCGCGCCCAATGAGACCGCATTGTCGATAACATGCTGAACCATCGGCTTTCCAGCGATAGGGTGAAGTACTTTTGGCAACTTAGAGCGCATGCGAGTGCCTTTACCCGCAGCAAGAATAATTGTATTTAACGGCATGAACACAGGATCCTTTTTCTTGTGTCAAAAAACAAACGTACGGTTCAATACTCTTGTCTTTAATCCGGTCACTTCATTGTGCACCGTAATACTGAAATGGCTTTAGCAGACAACAAGCACTTACTAAGTACAAATTGCGCAATATTGTAGCGAGGATTGGTGAGAAAGGTAAGAGTGTACTTTTCTTCCACACAGCGGTTTAGTCAAAAAATACGTTAAAAGAATGCAATAGTACCTACAACACAGTCAACTGAATCGTTTTAACACACTAAAAGTGAGCTAAAGTGGCACGAAGCTTTCGCCTCGCACCACTCAATGTTCAGCACCTATTTGGCTGGAGCTTGGGGCGGAGTCGGCGTGGCTGGGGCTGGTCCGCCATCGCCTTTGGTAACGGTTACATGGCGCTCTTTCACCACTTTACCACCAACGGTGTACTGAGATTCTTTCACTGTCACTTCACTTTCAGCTCCAACAGCTTCGATATCCGTATTTTTTGGTGTTTCTGGGGTCTTGCGACCTTTGATAAAATCAAACATATGTGCTCCTTTAATTATGCAGCTTGTTGTTTTTTCTGGTTCAACTCTTCTGCCTGCCCCTGATCGAACTTGATATGGCGATCAGCGAGGTGAAAGTATTTGTCATCATGAGTTACCGCAATTACTGTTTTACCTTGCGACTTCAACCATGGCAGCAATTCTTGATAAAATAGCGCTCTAAAATGTGGGTCTTGATCCGCAGCCCATTCATCTAGCACGTAGATATCTTTATCTTCGAGAATTGAGGCGATCAATGCCAAACGCTTTCTCTGACCTTGAGAAAACTGTGTGGCGGAAAACCCTTCCTCATCCACGCTTAGCTTGTGATCCAATTGAAACTGAGCCAGCAATGTATTCGCCGTTTTTCTATCTACTGGGTCGCCTTTGGCGTCTAACAGCTCGCGATAAAGGTAGAAATCGGGCAGCACCATCGTAATTTTATCTCTATAGCTATCAAGTTGAGCTGCATGCACTTCCTGTTCATCTACTTTTATTACGCCCTTTGAGGGTGTGTAAAGACCCAATAGCAAGTGTAAGAATGTTGACTTACCACTGCCGTTACCACCGGTAATAAAAATAATTTCTCCTTTATTAAACGTCAGATTCAGTTTCGGCAAAGAAAAAGCGGTATCTTCTCCTTTCGCTTCATAAGCGAAAGAGACATCTTTAAAAACTAACTTATTCCAGTTGTCTGAAAGCGGCGTGTGCTGAACCGTAGTTAATCCACCTTGCTCACTGCCAAGCTGTAAAGATTCGATTTTTTGCATCGAGACGCGTGCCCGAGCGATGTTTTGCCATAGATTCATCACATACCCAAATGGTGCCGCAATGTAAGTTACGATAAGGATATAACTCATTACTAATTCAGTGCGCTGTAGATAATGGCTGACCGCAACTATGGTGCCCAACGTGATGAAAATCACCACCTGACTTATATTGCGGTTAATGTCCCAGGCAAAGCCATATTCACGCTCGCTGCTGCGTAACTCTGTCATCACTGGCTGTAGGCGCTTCTCAAAAAAGTACTGGCGTCTCGCTTTGTTGACTGTTAATTGTTTCGCGCCATCTAAAATGCCCTTATAGCCCTCAAATACATGGTCTTGATGTTCACGCATTTGGTTCGCAGCCTTGGTTATTTTTGTCATTACTATTTTTGTGATTAAAAATGACACTAACGCAGCTAATACAAGAATGCCAAACATGACTTCAGACAGTACAAACAGATAACCGAAACAAGCCAACAACAGAAAACTGTTATAAACGAAAGCTGGCATCTCAGCGAGCGCCCCCGAGATAGCATTCACATCATTGGTCAGAACGTTATATAGTCGCGCTCTACCAGCTTTTTCTAGTTTGTCGTAATCGGTTCCCAAAATTCGACTAACTAGGTTTTGGCGCACACTGTTTACTGTGCCTGCACTGTATTGAGAGAGAAAATAACTCGTCGTCATTGAAGCCGCTAATAGAAACGTGACTAATACCGCAAACACAACAACCTCTAGAGGCTGAAAACCGGTTTCCCCACTTTCCCCTATCATATGAAACAAAGCTATCGATGTAGCCGCAGTAAACAAACTAGCGAGCCCCGATAAGAACATGATCTTTTTGAATTTTTTAATATAGTAAAGCAACATAATAAACCTGCTATTTTGGGGCTCGCAGTCACGAGCCACATGACTAACTTATAGTTCCACTGGCTCGCCCATTGAAACAACAATCCGACGCTCGCCTTTGAATGGATCACGGCCGTGTGATACCAACATGTTGTCCATCAGTAACACATCGCCTTTTTCCCACAAGAAAGTCACGGTCGCCTTTTTATAGGCTTCGTTAATATGCTCAATCACGTCGTCAGGGATCACAGAGCCGTCGCCATACATTGTGTTATAAGTTAACGCTTCTTCGCCAAATTGAGACACCAACTCTTTTCTAATCACTGGACACAAGCTTGACGGATGCCAGAATGCAGCATGGTTAAACCACACCTTTTCACCGGTATGAATGTGATCGCGAATAGCAGGACGCACTTGGCGAGTACGGATTTGATCGGCACTGATAATTTCCAACTCAACATCCGCTTTCTGACAGTATGCTTTAACTTCTTCAATATCATCAGTGTTGAATGCTTTTTGCCAAGTTGGGCCTAAGCCATTGCCATAGTTGCGTACTAACATCCAACCATGCTGTTCAAACTTGGCTTTAATATCAGCGTCAATATAGTCATGCACTTTTCTAACGTCTGCGATAGGTGTCGCACCGCGCTCCTCTGCTGGGATCATGCAGCTAAATGCAATCTTCATTGGCCATTGTTTAACGTATGACAATTCGTTGTGCTGTGCGATGCTCAATTCATTAGGAAACTCAGTTGAGGTGTAAGCACCTTTGCCGAGATTGGTGCGAGGTGTCGCGCCTTCCATATATTTTGCGAGCGTCGGAATAAACTCATTTGCGACGTCACGGAAGTCGTCTTCATTCTGTAGATTAAAACCACGTAATAGAATTGCACCGTATTGTTTCAGCTGCTGATCTATTTTTGCTGCATTGTCAGCAACCCACTGCGCAGCACTGTGTGTTCCGCTAGTATCTTCAATTACAAGCGGGAAATCTGGACCTTCAGGTAAAAAACGCTCCTGAAGTGCAGCTGGCATTTGACCGTTGTATTGCTCTTTGAAAATTACAGTATCTTTTAACATGGATATTTCCTTTTATATTTTAGTTTAAATGTTTATTAATCAGTGTTTTAAGTTCATTTTCTTTCATAATGGCATGATGATCTGTGTCCTCAATGCCAAATGCTTCACAATGTGATAAACGTGTTGACCATCCCTCTACAGCCGTAAAATCGCTGGCGTAAATTAGTCGAGCACTGGATGCAGAAGGAATGCAGGTATGGGCTGAAAATAATGCATGGTTATGGCTCAATATCTGCCACTGCATCTGTAAATCCATTAAGGTAAACGCTTTAGAGACTAGGTGCTGTGTCACACACAACTGATGAAGCATCGCCAGACGTTGCTCGTGATCCAAATGCTGTACATCTTCAACGGCAATGCCATCCAGCGACACCCCAAGTTCTTCGGCAAAAGCGCCTAACCGCTGTAATTCACTTTGTTCAATATTTCTATGTAGCTCAGGAACATATGAATCAATCATGGTCAGACTAAGTACTTTTTCTTGTGCCAACCTTTGCATGGTATGACCAATTACTCCACCCATCGACCAACCGATCAGATGATAATTCGGGTGCTCGATACCAACCTCAAGCAAAGACAGATAATGTGTGGCCAGCGCAGTGATCGATCTAAATTGCAAGGTAGTGGATTGCAGCCCGTAAATAGGTGCATTCGTTTCCAATTCAGAAACCAATTGTGCATAGCAAGTCAACTGACCACCCACAGGGTGAATAAACACAATCGGGGGTTGTTGGTCATCGCCTTCACGCAAACACACAAGTTGTTTAAGGTCACCATAACTATCCATTGCATCCACTTTTGCTGCCAGTGAACTCAACGTTTGCTGCTGGAAAACATCTAGTGCATTGAGCTGCACATTGAACGTCTTTTTAATTGCTCGGACTAGCGCGACCGCTTGTAATGAGTTGCCACCTAGCTCAAAAAACGACGACCCCTTAAACAGCAGCGTATCCGTCGGTAGCCTTAATACTGCTTGCCATACCTCTGCTAACTTGCACTCCGTCTCAGTGCTTAAACTGTCCCCGGATGGCTCAACCTCGACTTGTGGTAATGCAGAAATATCCAGTTTGCCGTTGCGAGTAACTGGCCAGTGTGTCATAGCAATATATTGTTGAGGTATCATGTAGCTTGGTAATTTCGCACTTAATGTAGCGCTCAACCCAGTACTATCAAGCACTTCAGATACACCTTGTACATATGCCACAAGCATAGGAGTACCACTTGCTAAATAACTAATCATCACATGTGCCCTTACAACATCAGGCAAAGCGAAAAGATGCTGCTCTATTTCAGCCAATTCAATACGATATCCGTTTAGTTTCACTTGAGAGTCAGCACGACCTACGTAGTGCAAAATACCATCTGAAAAACGCACGATATCGCCTGTTTTGTATAACCGAGCATGGCATGATTGGTGGTAACCAAACGGGTTATCAATAAAGCAGCTGGCAGTTAGCTCAGGTTTACCTAAATACCCTTCTGCAACGCCTTCACCACTGATATATAACTCCCCACTCATTCCTTCTGCGACTAATCTTTGATGTTCATCAAACACATACAAACGAGTATTAGATAACGGCACACCTAAATGTGGACAGGAGCCTGAGATTTCAGCAACCGTTGCATTGACGGTACATTCTGTTGGACCATAAACGTTCAAAGCCTTCCGATCATACTGGTGCTGCCACTTAACCAAACGCTGCCAAAGTGACTCAGAGATGGCTTCACCGCCTATGATAAGGTTTGGTAATTGCGCATCTAGGTCTTCGTCCAGCCACATTTCGACTAAGCTTGGCGTACAATCCAATACCGTCACGTTATTGTCGCTAAGGTATTCGCCCAGTTGTAGTGGTTGTAACTTAAGGGTTTCTGGTATCGGCGTTAACGCCATTCCAGCTATCAGCTGCAATAACCCCTGCAACGACGCATCAAAAACATAGTTAGCATTCCATCCCCAGTTTTGTTCACCTTGGCATATTGGCCAACGTTGCATCTCTTCCATCAATGAAACTGCATTGCGGTGCGATACCATGACACCTTTCGGCTGCCCTGTAGTACCTGAGGTGTATATCACATAGGCAAGATCCTCTGCCGAGACGATAACAGGGGTAACTTCCCCAGCGACTTGTGCGACTTCTAACATATTGACGGTAGTGCTTGGGCACTGAGCGCTATCAAAGCGCGTCTGATAAGCTGGCTGTGAAATCAACAGACTGGCTTTAGCATCAGCTAGCACAAAATCAACTCGTTCTCGCGGTGCGCTTGGGTCTAGCGGCAAGTAAGCTGCGCCAGCAGTCATAATGGCTAACAAAGCAACGACCATCTCATCACTTTTGTCCATCTGCACAGCGATAACCTGTCCACGCTCAATACCATGAACTGTCTGGAGCACTTGCGCACACTTTGCTACACGCGATGCCAATACTTGAAAGGTCCAACTTTGATCCTGCCAGTGAAGCGCGATGTTAGTTGCGTGCTTTGCTACAGTATCTGACCAACATGTGACCAAACTCTCGGCAACAACAGGCTGCGTCGAGTCTAGCGGATTCAACTTAGCGAGTAGTGCTGTGGTTTGAACTTCGTTACAAAGCGTCAACGCGCTCATTGGTAAAGTCATGATATCGCGCTGCAAATTGCCTTTTACCAACGCGCGTAACAACTGCATCATCTGCTCGGACAATCGCTCAATGCTCGATGCTTTAAATAGGCTAGTGTCGTATACCCAATTAACGGTTAACTGGTGGTCAGACAGCTCAAAATGAACATCTAAATCAAACTTGGTTGTGATCTTTCCATCCGTTAGCGAGGTAAACTCAACACCTGATAAAGCCTCTATCGAGTCTGCTTTATCAAACCGGAAGCTATCTTCTCCATCCGTAGTCAACATTATCTGAAATACAGGGCTTATCGCTGCGGAGCGATTCACATTAAGCGCATCAACTACTAAATCGAAAGGCACCAAATTATGTGATTGTGCGGCAATATTGACGTCACGTATGTGAGCTAAATACTCTCCCAGAGTCGCAAAGTCGGTGTGCGCCGTTAGTGCAATGGTATTTACAAATAGTCCAATTAAATCAGCTAGCTTTTGATCATGTCTACCTGCCACTGGCGCGCCAATTACACACTGAGATTCACGGCCATGTTGTGCAACAACAAGCGACAACGCTGCATGTGCCAACATAAATGGGGTTAGATTATGCGTGCCGATAAAATCCTTTAACGCCAACACTTCAGCCTTTGCAAGAACCTGGGTTACAACGGCTCCAGCTTGCTGTTTAATTTTCGGCCGAGGAAAATCCAAGGTAATACCATGCTCTGCTGGTGCATCCTTAAGGCACTCCTGCCAGTGTTCAAGCGATGCTAAGCAGCTCTCACTGGTCAAGTATGTTTGCTGCCACACAGCATAATCCGTGTAATTAAGCGCATTATGCGGCAAGTTTGGCTTCTTACCTTCTTGCTCACCACGGTAGAGTTCGGCGAACTCGTTAAACAAGATGTTCATCGACCAACCATCGGTAGCAATATGATGCAAGCACAATAGTAAGGTACCCGAATTTTGCGCAGCACCATCAATGTAAGCCACGCGTATCAGCGGAGAACTGGTGAGATCAAATGATTCATTCAACTCACTTTGCACTCTCATTAACTCATCAGCATAGTGTTCTGCACTGGTATGGTAGTGAGCAATAGTAAATGCTGAAATTGGCTGAACCTGCTGTATCTCACCTTCATCGGTTTCATGGTAAGACGTTCTTAATACTTCGTGACGCTGAAGCAGGCTTAAAAACGCGCGTTCGGCTGAATCAATGTTAAAATCACCGCGAACTTCAAACTGATAATTTAGATTATATTGCGTACTACCATGACCAAGTTGGTCGATAAACCACATTCTGCGCTGTGCTGCCGACAAGGGATACCCCTGCTCCGAACTTGGCGCTTTGGTGACGCTAAGTAAGCTAGTGGTATGCTGATATTGCGCGACTAATTCGGTAAATTGAGCCAGTGTAGGCGCTTCAAATAAACATTGCACAGGCACTTCAGATTGTGCAGCATGATGAATTTTGTGCACGACATTCATCGCCAGTAGCGAATGGCCGCCGAGTTCAAAGAAATTACTTTCCATGCCAATGTGCTCTGGCGCAAGCTGCAGAGCAACAGCCCAAATATTGGCAACTACACTCGCTAAAGCGGTAGAGGGTGGTGTCAGTTTCGTAGCCGTATTACTTTGCTCACGCACCAGGCGGGCACGATCTATTTTGCCATTTGCGGTCAGTGGCATCGCTTCTAAAAGTACAATCTGAGCCGGGAGCATATGTAAAGGCAAACACGGAGTAAGTGCCTGTTTAATCGCCTCAACACTCTGTACCTGATGGCAAGTTACATAAGCAATCAAGCTTTTTTGCCCACCCTCAGTTTCGACTTGTACTGCGGCCTCTTTGACATCGGTTAGATTTGTTAGCGCTTGCTCTATTTCACCGATCTCGATACGAAATCCGCGGATCTTTACCTGATTATCGGTTCTGCCGATATAACAAACATTGCCATTTTCATCCCACTTAACCATGTCGCCGGTGCGATAAAGTCGCTCACTCGTAATTGAATCAACATGGACAAAACGCTCTGCTGTCATATCAGGTTTGTTTAAGTACCCTCTGGCAAGTCCTATTCCGCTTAAGTACAGCTCACCAACAACGCCAACGGCACTGCGTTGCTGCTCAGTATCCAAAATATAACAACCCGTACCTGAGATTGCCTTACCGATTGGATATTGGACTCTCCCTACTTCTTCAATTTCATAGTAAGTACTAAATGTCGTATTTTCAGTCGGTCCATAAATATTCAATAAACGCATGGGCTTACCATTAGCTAACGCGCGATCAATAGTATATTTATCGAGTTTCTCTCCACCAACCATGACATTATTTAGTGAGGCAAATGCATCTGGACGAATAGCAATTATTTGATTAAATAGCGCCACAGTGATGAACACTGTGGAAATGTTCATGCGATGAACTTCATCAGCAAAGCGGTTGGCATCAAGTAAACAAGCCTTATCCATCCCATATAATGTTGCACCGTTTGCCAATGCTCCCCAAATCTCAAATGTGGCAGCGTCAAACGCGGTATTGGAAATGAATAAGATATTTTCAGCCGAACTCAATGAGACATAATTAGGGTTGTGTACTAATCGCTCAATACCTAAGTGTTCAACCATCACCCCCTTTGGCTTACCTGTCGATCCAGAGGTGTAAATAATGTAGGCAAGATCATCGCCACTGGTAGTTAAATCAAGATTAGTACCACTGTGAGTTGCAATTTCAGCTTCAACCTCTAGCGCATCAACTGCCACGACAGCAATCTCGTACTGCTCAAAAATGAGTGCTAACGCTGTCGTAGTCAATACTTGCTCTAGCGCCGTATCTTCGATCATATATTGCAGCCTAGCCGCTGGATAATCGGGATCTAGAGGGACGTAAACCGCGCCAGCTTTGACAATCGCGAGCATGGCAATCACGAGCTCCGTAGAACGTTCGAATGTCACGCCAATGAATGCGCCTTTACTTATACCTTGGCTTTGTAGGTATCTTGCTAATTGATTCGCTCGGGTATTTACTTCTCCATAACTCAGAGTGTTACCGGCGACACAAATAGCTGGTTTGTCTGGGTTGCTACCTGCCCAATGCTCTACATAGCTATGAATAGGTAAATTATTTCCCTGATATGCAGCGGATTGCTCCCATTCTTGTATCTGAGTAAGTTCGGCATCATCAATCAGCACAAGTTGCTCTATAGGAGTATCAATATTGTCAGCAATTTGCTTGCAAATGATCTGTAACTGGCGGGTCATTCTCGCGACGGTTTCGGCCTTAAACAGGTTAGTGTCAAATGAAAAGCTCACTTGAATGCCATCAACTGTGTCAACGATGTTTATTTGGATATCGTATTTTGCGCTTAGCTCTGCTGAGTCAAACGATTGCAACACGACCTCTCCTGCCAATGGGATCTCTGCCTCTGTGCTAATATCTAGATTATTCTGTACGAGCGCGATTTGAAACAGCGGATGATAACCATTGCTACGCTCTGGTTTTAACGCCTCAACTAAATATTCAAATGGAATATCCTGATGCTCAAGCGCAGATTCATTCACTTGTTTGGCTGCCGACAACAGCTGGGCAAATGACTGCTTTGAGTCTAGGCGTAAGCGCAACACTAAGTTGTTAATAAAGCAGCCAAACGTTTTTTCTAGTTCTTTTTGCTTTCTACCCGCCACTGGCGTGCCCACGACAACGTCGTCACTACCTGCGTAGCGCCCCAGTACCACCGAAATAGCGGCATGAAACAACACAAATAATGATGTTTGCTGTGTTGTTGCCAACGCTTTTAGTTTGCGACTTAAAGAAGCTGATAACTGTGCAACTCTAAAGTCACTTCTACCACCGGTAGATGCCGGTCGCGAAAAGTCCAATGGGATACTATGAACGCTTGGCAAATCCTGTAATTGAGTTAGCCAGTAGGTCTTTGATCCCTCCACATTATCACTACGTAGCATCTCTGATTGCCAATTTGCATAATCGGCATATTGCACTGCAACGTCGGGAAGCTGTGGCGCAATACCATGAAATAAAGCGTTATAAATATGCTTGAATTCGTCAAGTAACAATGCCATTGACCAGCCATCAGCAGCAATGTGATGGACATTGAAGAACAAAATACCCCGCTCTGGAGATTGCCTTAAAAAACCACCTCGAAGCATGAGGTCATGTTCAAGATCAAAAGGCCTATCAGCATCCTTACGTACAAACTCAAGTGCAAGCGCCTCACTTTCTGCAGCTGATAAATGACTATAATCTTCAATAATAAAGTCAACATCGCCCGCTTCACGTACCGTTTGCACCAGCTGTTCACCTTGGTAATGTACAACAGTACGCAATGCTTCATGACGAGCAACTATCATTTGCATTGTCTGACGAGCCATAAGCTCGTCAAACTCTCCAACCACGTGCACACCATTTGGCATATTGTAAGTCGCCGTAGCATCTGACATCTGCTGTGATAACCAAATTCGGCGTTGTGCAGAAGAAACGGGCAGAAGCCCATTTCTGTCTACTGGCGTAATACGATAACGCTGCCGTTCACCTTCTAGCGCAGCAAACCGCTGAATATATGCAATCAGAGCTGTTTTATTTTCCTTAAGCATCGCTATGAGTTCAGGGATCAGGTTACTCTTATCGCCAGTGATATTCAGGCTCTGGCCGTCCGTAGACAGCCTGAGGCCCAAAGTAGAGCACTGTTCAATGATGTGCTCTACACTCATATCACCATCCTTTCGTCATCATCACGCGCGACGCTGCTAGACATTACCAACTTTTGTTTCTCATAGAGCTCACACTGTTCAGCAAGTGCTTGAATAGTTGGGTTTTCCATTAGCACTTTTAATGGTATTTCAATGCTAAGTTGCTCACGGCAGGCACTCGCAACCCGGATCCCCAATAGAGAGTGACCGCCGATAGCGAAGAAGTTGTCGTCCATGCTGATAGACTCTTTGCCCAATAAATCCTGCCAAATGGTTTGTAAACGCGCTTCCATCTCTGATCTTGGCGCAATGTAGTCATCAATCACTTCTTCAAGCTCAATGCTAAGTAGCGCTTTACGATCCTGCTTACCATTTTTCGTTAACGGGATTTCTTCAACTTCAATGATGACGGCAGCAACCATGTAAGCGGGAAGTTTTGCTTTCATCCAATCACTGAGTCTATTTTGATTTACATCTGCACCTGCCACGTAAGCGACTAGCTGTTCATCCTTGACGAGTACTGCGGCATCAGTTACACCCGCATCTTCCAAAATAACAGACTCAATTTCGTTTAGTTCGATACGATAACCACGTAACTTAACTTGGAAGTCACTACGTCCTAGGTATTCAATAGTGCCATCTGCCAGCCAACGCCCTAAGTCACCGGTTTTGTAGATACGACCAAAAGTAGCAGACTCGATGAAACGCTCTTCAGTTAACACATCATTGTTAAAGTAGCCACGAGCAACCCCTTCACCACCAATGTATATTTCACCTTTTGCGCCAGCCGCTAACGGTGCTAATGCATCATTCAAAATATAAGTCTGGCAATTCGGCAATGGACGCCCAATATTTGGTATAGACTCAGCGGTAATATCAGAGAAAGTCGCGTTAACAGTACATTCTGTAGGCCCATAGACGTTGAGCGCAAAACGTTGATGTTCAGAAGCATGTGATGCCACTTTTTGCCATAATTCAGAGCTGATAGCCTCACCACCGATTAATAAATTCGGCAATGCAATTCCCTGCTCATTGGCTTCACGAAGCACTAAATCAACTAATGCAGGGGTGGTATCGAGTACGTCGATTTTATTTTCGGTAAGGTAACTAAGTAACTTGCTTGGATCCTTTCGCAATTCATCTTTTAGTAGATTAAGCTCCACACCAAAAGCCAACTGAGTCAGAGCCTGAACAGAAGCATCGAAAATCATCGGCGCGTTCCATGCCCAGCGATACTGACCTGAAACCCCACGCTCAGACAACAGCAGCTTCATGCTGTTTGCAAGATTCACCAAGTTACCGTGTTGAACTGCCACGCCCTTTGGCTTACCAGTTGAGCCTGATGTATATAACACGTAAGCCAATTGCTCAGCTGACAAGTTGATATCGTCGACATTGATCTCACCAGTTGCCACCAACTGTGTGTGATCGATAGTCAGAGTCTGACAATTAATGTCTTTGAATTTATCGTTGTAATGAGACTGAGCAACAACGATATGTAGTCCAGTGTCAGCGATGATGTATTCGATGCGATCATTAGGTGCTCCAGCATCTAGTGGAACATATGCGCCACCCGCGTGCATCACCGCTAGTTGGGCAATTAGCTGTTCGATACTACGGTCAACACAAATACCGACAGGAGACTCAGTTACCACGCCTAGCGCTGTTAACTGCTGAGAAAACTCACTGACTTTCGCTGCAAGCTCACCATAACTAATGGCTTCATCTTCAACTCGTAACGCGATTGCATCTGGATTTTGTTGTGCGAATTCAAAAATCGACTTAATCAGATTGGTTTTGTTTTCAAAGGTATGTTCATTCGCATTTTGCCAAGGCTGTAGAGTACCTTCTGTCACACCAGAAATTGTCGAGATTTTCTCGTCTCCATTAGCGATAGCATTTGCTAGCAACGCTTCAAATGATTGAGCAAAGTTCTCCATGGTATGTGCGTCGAACAGATCCGATTTATATTGCCAAACCAGTACTAGCTTTCCTTCTTCCACCGCGGCACTTAGCGAGATATCAAAGTTGACCACGTCAACACCTGAGAGGATTTCTTCCGGATCCGACATTTCTAAACCAGGGAGCTGGAACGTACCGCTATCATGGTTTTGTAGTACAAACCACAGCTGGAACATAGGTTGATGACTGCTACTACGCTCAGGGTTCAAGTCTTCAACAAGCGCGTCAAACGGCAGGTGCTGATGTTCAAATGCCTCTAATAACGTAGTTCTATTGCTGGCGATAAGTTCATTGAAACTTGGATTACCTGACAAGTCGGTACGTAGTACTAAATTGTTTAGGAAGAAGCCAATGAGTGGTTCCACGTTTTGGTGAATACGGCCTGCGACTGGCGTACCCATAACGACATCTTCTTCGGCGCTCCATTGACCAACCAATAAGGCATAAATCGTTTGCAGAGCCATAAACTGTGTTACGCCCTGTTGTTGGCAGTATGCATCTAGTTTTTTCGTTAGCGCGACACTCAATTCACAGCGCAATGAATTACCTAAAAAGCCTTGCTGTGCTGGGCGACTACGGTCTAATGGTAGGCTGTGTGTTGCTGGTAGGCCTTTTAACTGTTCGCGCCAGTAACCCACTTCATTTTCAAATACTTCACCTTGTAGCCATTGACGTTGCCAGTGTGCATAGTCCTTATATTGCACTTCCAACTCAACTAACGGATTCGGTTGGCCTTGACTGTACGCGGTATATACTTCCAAGAACTCTTTGACTAACACACCAAGAGACCAACCATCTGAAGCAATGTGATGCATGTTAAACAACACATAGTGCTCAGACCCTGACGCTTTAATTAACTGAACTCGCAGCATAGTGTCGTTTTGCAGATCGAATGGCTTTAGCGCATCTTGCTCTGCCAACGAACGGATCTCGTCGTACAGGTCATCTCCTTGCAAGTGAGTGAAATCAATAATGGTCACCGCACTATCGACCTGATCTCGGATAACCTGTTCACATTTGTCGTTCGTTTCTTTGTATACAGTACGTAAAATCTCATGGCGCTCAATCACGGCATCGATCGTTGCAATGAAAGCCGCTTGGTTAAGGCTGCCATCTAGCTTAAATGCCGCAGACATATTGTACTGTGCAGAGCCTTGCTCAATACGGTCAATAATCCAAAGGCGCTGTTGAGCAAAAGATAGCGGAATAGGTCCATCAATCACCGCACGCTTGAGTTTTTGTTTTTCAACAGCACTTTTCTGTGCTGAAAATTTATTAATGAACTCAATAAGCTGCGCTTTATTTTCCCGTAAAATAGTGATCATTTCATTGCTCAATCCGCCTTTTGGCGCATCGATTTGCAAGTTGCCGTTCTCTACAGAGAGTCGAACTCCTTGCTCAAGACATTGATTTATTATTGTTTGTGTGTTCATGGTTATTTCCTTAAAGTTTGCGGCGAAGTAGTAGCTGTCATCGTTGGACTGGCCATACTTTGATTGTTAAAAATGGATGAGATTAGTTCTGCCAATTGGCTAACAGAGGGACCACTGGCAAATGTCGACACATTTAGTCCCAAGTTAAAATGCTGTTCACAAGATGAACATAAACCCTGTACTTGTAATGGATTACCTCCTAATTCGTAGAACCCTGCATCGACTTTGACTTGGTCTTTTTTTAGTAACGATGCATAAATATCATGCAAAATATCTATAATGCGTTCGCGCAGTTGTATGGCTTTGCTTTGAGTCTGTGCAAGACTGCCAATATGCTGAGTTGACGCTGATAGCTGGTTAAGTTTGATTAAGCGGAACTCTTCAAAAAGTGCGTTGACTGCTATCACTTTGGCATCTGATGTTGCTTGATATTGCGCTAGGATTTCAGTCAGGTGTGTATCCACCTCTGTACCATTGATAAGCAGATCCGTTGTGTGACTAAACGTAAGCCCAGTTTGACTGTGCATTAAACTTAAGTACCCAGGCGTCAGCTCAATCAGGTTTACTTGTTGAGATGCTAAGTAATCATTCAATTCAGTAATTGAGTATCGAGTCTTGGTGTCAACGATATGTAATTCGAAGCCAATACTCATTAGACATAGCGCCATGACAGAGCAATCGAAGGACACGGATGCATTCCAAATAAACTTATTACTGTGACTCTGCTGTGGTTGAAGCTCATTGGTGAGCTTGCCCGATAGCATGACGAGATCGTGTTGTGTTAGTGCTATTTCGTTATCGGATCCCGGATACAGAATACAAATAGGCTGAATCGATAACTTTGCTTCTGGCTCAAGAAACCCTGTCGGTACCTTAAAAGCCAGCGCTTCTGTTGTATCCAACACTTTTACCGGTGTATCAGCTAAGAATGATCCTAAATGACGCTGCGTAACCGCGAATTCTAGGTTAAAACGCTTGATTGCTTCATCTATCGTCTGCGTATCACTATCTGGGTCTAATACGATAAAGGTGATACCACTGAATAAGCAGGCCATTTGAGTGACTAATAAAGCCAAACCATGTTCTAAACAAACCCCTACCGAATAACCTGGTTTTACGCCTTGAGCATCTAAATAAGCGCGCATGCGTCTAACTTTGGCAAACAGGGCTTGCTGAGCCACTGTTTGTCCTTCGTTTACCACTGCCGTTGACTGAGGACTGGCGGTAGCATTTGCGACCACTCGTGCAGCAAACACTCCTTGCTCAACGATTGGCACTTCAATATTCTGTGAGGACATTTGTGTCAAAGGAATTAACGTGTCAGACCCTTCAAGGAACCATTGCAAAATAGCCTTAAAGCGCGCGGCGTATTGCGCTACCGTATCGACGTTAAACAACTCAGGGCGGTACTCCCAATCCAGTGTTAATGTGCTTTCCTGTTCGTATACCGACAATGAAAGATCGAAGTTAACGCTAGGAGTATGAGGCTCCACCAGCTCAACTTTTAAATTATCCAACGTCATCGGGTTGAATTGTTGGCTGTGGTAAACAAACCAAAGCTGAAAGATCGGGTTGTAACTTTGGTTGCGTTCGGGATTTAATCGCTCTACCAATAGTTCAAAGGGAACATCCTGATTATCAAAAGCAGACATCACAGACTGTTTGGACTCGGCCAATAAGTCTTCAAGGGGTCGACCAAAATCGATCCTATTGCGAAGTACTATTGAATTAGTGAAACACCCTATTAATCCTTCGATATCAGGATGATTTCTACCCGCTACAGGTGTGCCAACTAGGATATCGCTTTCGCCACTTTGCTCTGCGATTAAAAGGGCATACACGAGCTGTAGTACCATAAACGGCGTCATGTCTTTACGCTGACAAAAAGCCTGTAACTGCGAGCGCATTTGGCTATCAATAGTCAACTTGTAGCTACGCCCTTCAAATGAAGGTTGTGCTGGTCGAGGATAATCCAACGGCAAACCATGCACTTGTGGATGATCCGCCAAAAAGTCAAGCCAATGCTCTAATTGCGCATCCAGTAAACCGTCCTGAATGTTTTGATGTTGCCAATGCGCATAATCTTTGTATTGAATATCCAGAGTCGGAAGTTCAGCAGCTTCATTTCTCAACACACTGCGATAAAGCATCTTCAGCTCTTCGGTTAAGATGTTGATAGACCATCCATCAGCGGCAATATGGTGCAAAGTCAGTAGCAAAAAGTGATGTTCCGGCGCAGTTTTAATAATTTTGGCGCGAATTTTTAAGCCCACATCTAGTTGAAAAGGCATATTCGCTTCGGCTTCAACAAAATGTTCAACACTGGACATCACATCTTGTTTACCCGAGAGGTCTATCAATGGCACATCAAAGCTATAGTCTTCGAGTACGTATTGCTTAGCCGTATAATCGTCATCGATTAACACTGTGCGTAACACTTCATGGCGGCTAACTAGCTGCGCTAACGCATTCCGTAATGCACTAACCTGCAATGCCCCAGTGATGGAAAATACTCCAGGCATATTGTATTGCGCCGTGCCATAACTGAGCTTATCAATCACCCACATTGACAGTTGAGAGCGCGATAAAGGATGTCCACGTTCGATGTCCGACTTAGTCAGATTGCGAGTCGCCGGACTATATGATTGATCTTCCAACATCGTATCGACTTTGCTCGCCAACTGCCTAATCGTTGGCTGTTCAAAGATGCAAGCAAGTGGCAGATCCACTTGTAATCTTTGCCTTATCTGACCAAACATCTTCATGGCTAATAAAGAGTGACCACCCAACTCAAAGAAGTTATGCGTCACGCTAATTGCATCTCGCTCAAATAGCGACTGCCAAATCGTGCTTAACAAATGCTCGGTGTCAGTTGTTGCTGCGAGAAACTCAACTTCTCGATGTGCGGGTTCAGGCAGCGCTTTGCGGTCTACCTTGCCGCTAGAAGTCAATGGAAATGCATTCATTTCGGTGTAAAAGTGAGGCACCATAAAGTTAGGTAACTCAGCTGCAAGCGCAGTACGTATGGCCTCAACATCAAGTGCAGCACTAGACTCCATGATGACATACGCAGCCAGCTTTACATCACTACCTCGCTCACCATGCGTGGTCACCACCGCCTGCTTAATGCCGGTCAGTTGCGATAGCTTTTCTTCGATTTCCCCCAATTCAATACGATAACCACGGATTTTTACCTGATGATCGATACGACCTAAATACTCAATCTCACCGGAGCGGTGTAAAGTGACTAAGTCCCCTGTTCGATAAAGTCGCTCGTTGGCAACTGCAGGCAAGTGCACAAACTGAGTAGCAGTAATATCAGGTCGACCTATGTATTCAAGCGCAAGACCATCGCCCGCAATACATAGCTCACCACTCACACCAACCGGAGCTAGCTGCCCTCGAGTATCAACAACAAAATGACGGTAATTAGGAAGTGATCTTGATAACCGGCAACTTGGTATACCATCTTTGTCTCTATGCACCTCTTCAACCAAGGAGTACACGGTTGCTTCCGTTGGCCCATAACCGTTAATAACTCGTTTCGATCGCAACAGCATTTGCTCTGCAAGTGCTGGATAAAGCGGCTCACCACCAGTGACCAATGTCGCTTGAGCATTTCCTTGCCAACCAGCCTCAACTAAGGCTTGCCACATCGTTGGAGTACACTGGAATAAGTTGTACTCAGATGTATTTGCAAACGCTGCGAGTTTAAGTGCATCCTTACCTATCTGATGTCCAACCAACGTGACTTTGCCACCAACAACCAAAGGGGCAAATATTTCCAAAGTCGAAATATCAAACCCTATCGTTGTTGTTGCTAAACAATGACATGCTTCTGTAAGTTCAAGGCGCGCGACCATGCCACCAATGAGGTTGTCTAAACTACGTTGAGCAATCAATGCGCCTTTAGGACGACCCGTAGACCCTGAAGTGTATAAAATATAAGCACCCACAGCTTCACGTTCTGTCAAAAAGCTAAGGCTATGCTGCCTTGGCGCCTCTATATCGGCGGTTAATTGGTCAATAAGTAATGTACGTTTAGCATCAATCGGAGTCGTTTTCGATACCTGCGTATCAGTCACCAACAGCGCAGCCTGACTATCAGTAAACATAAAGGTCAGACGATCTAGCGGATAAGAAGGATCTAGCGGTACATAGGTTACGCCTATAGATAAGCAAGCTAATAACGTGGCAACCATATTCTCATTGCGATCGAGGCATAACCCTACACAATCGCCAGATTGGAGTCCTTGTGACGTTAAAATTTCAGCTATTTGCGCCGATTTTTCGCTTAATTCGCGATAAGTCCAAGTAGATTCACCAACAACTAGCGCAATACTATTTGGGCGGTCAGTTACTTGCTGATTAAAACGTTGCACTAGGCTACTACTGTCACACGCTTCCGAGCTGCCGTTTAGCGTTTGATAAGCCTGAAAGTCCTGCTCATTGAAAAAGTTAAAGCCTGAGATCTGCTGCTCTGGGTTGTGACGTATAGCTTCCAAAATAGCAAACAGACGTTCGAATATGACTGCCACATCAGATTCATCAAAAAATGCGCGATTTGCTTCAATCTGTAAAATCACATCTTGATGGTCGCCATATTCACAAAGATTGAATAACAAAGGTGTGGTTTCCACCCCAGGAGGGATAAACTCTGATTCGGCGTCTATCTGTCCGTCTGCATATTTATAATCTAGCTTTTGATAATTGAACTGGACATCGAATAAGCGCTCAAGGTCTGGCTTCAACTGACGAGCGTGCTCAACAATTTTACTTACCGGATATTTCTTAAACTTTGAGACATCTCGCATTTGCGTGCGGATCTCACTCACAAGGTCAGCCATGGTCCACTGTTGATCGATGCCAAAACGCATTGGTAAAACAGAGACTATGCCGCCAATTGCTCGCATGGTGGCTTTATCACGGTTGTGAAACGGCAAAGCCAAAATAATGTCAGATGTATGATATTGAAGGTTTAAATAACATGAGATAGCTGCCATAAACAGATGATGTATACGGACTCCCATGTTTTTTGCCAGCTCAGATAGGCTAGTATAGTCTGCCTGAGCAATCGCATACTGGCTCAAAAAGCTCTCATGCATCAGGGGGGTATTTAGCTGCTTGGGAACAAACATTCTATCTGGCAATTGGCTGCTGAACTTTTGCTGCCAGAAGTCTGCTGTTGCAGCACTAATATCCACATTGTGATGCATATAATCGACAACGTGTTCAAACTGCGTCAGCTGGATAGGCTCAACAATGCCGTTTCCATCTTTATGTGCCAAATAATATCTAAATAACGTATCAAACCAGTTGCTGTAACCAAATCCATCAGTAACCAAGTGATGCGCAATCGGTACATACCAATACTCGTCGCTCGTTAGTTTGAGCAAGAAGGTTTGATATAAACCAGGTTCAGATAAATCAAAAGGCTGCGTTAGCTGTGTTTTTACAAACTGCTTCGCTTGTTCTTTCGCATCAGAAGCGGCACTAAAGTCAAGATATTCGAACTTACACGCAACTTCAGCGCGACACTGAACTGGTTGACCCATCTGCTCTTGGAAATAGAGGTGAAAAACATCGTTTTCAGCCACTAGTTGCGCCATAGCCTGTTGAAAGGAGGCCACACAAATAGGCTCTTTAATTGTAATCACTCCACCAATGTTATAGTTTGGTGAGCTTGGATATCGTTTTTGATCCAGATAAATATCGAGTTGTGCAGATGTCAGCATCATACCCTTATCCTCTGTGAGTTTATTATTGTTTTTCATGGCTTATTCCTTAGACTCAGCGGGGAGTAGCTTGAGCGAGTAAACGGTTTCCTGCGGCAAAAATGGCGAGAACACCCCTTTTTGCCAGTCGTCATGCCCCGCCATCCAGTATGGCGACATTGGATTGGACGCTTGACCTACAGGCATATGAAAGAATCCACTTTGCTCTTCACCTGGTGTCACCCCCATTCTCATCGAGGCACCGAAGCTTTGTTCCTGTACCAGGGGCATGTTGATATCTCCGTCAGCACCGTATTCTGGGATATTAAAGAACCTCCCAATGAGTGGCAGAGCACCAGCGACAGGATGAGAAATAGCAACTTTGTTGTAGTCACCCCATTTGGCATTCGCTATCGAGCCATGAGTGTTATTAAAGTGGTCATTCAAAAAAGTCAGAGCATCGGCATACAAAGCTTGCCAAGACTCAAAATGTGTATTTAAAAGGTGATCTGGGTGTTCATTGACTAACTTCCATAGTGGCCCTTCCCACTGGCTGGTTAAGCTGAAGTAGTCAAAAACATTTAGGTCGGGATTACTTTCATTCACTCCACTCAGAATGCCGCTAAAAACTCGGCGTGCGACCTGAGTTCTGAATGCCCTCACCAACAAATAACCGGTGGAGTCTTTAAGTGCTTTACCATTCCAGTTATTGACAATTTTTCGGTATTCGGCCAATTCAGGATATTTGGCCATGAACTCTTCATTCATAATAGACAGCAGCAGATACTGCCAACGCTGGAGAAATATTGCGCGACTATCGAGCTGTGTACGCAACATCTGGGCTTCACTAGGCTCATGCATCACTCTGAGACCGTTATGAATTTGCTGCGCTCTCGCGCCAAGGGCGTAATTTTCGCGACCAATAATATCTAGTTCATCACCTGAAACGACTCGTGCATTAGCAGTAAAAATAAAACCTGATTCAGGATTAATACGTTTCGGATATTTATCTGTCGTTAAGTACCCGGACCAGTCATATTCTTTATCGTCATAGTCAATGGGAGCCCATACTGAATGCGCTCTCTTAGGCAATGCCCCCAACATCGTCCAGCCAATATTTCCTTGCTCATCACCCACTACTACATTGAGATGTGTCATATGTGTGTTATTGAATAAAGGCAGCGCGGTATCAACGCTAGATGCACGCTCAACCTCCAATAACCCTAAGTTGACTGCAGAGGATGAATGGGCGACCCAACGTAAAACCAATAAATCGCCATTCTGTTCACGTTCAACGACGGGTCCGTAAGGAGTGACATCAACGACATATTCCACAGGCTCAGCGTCCTTGACATCAATGCGCTGTGTAATATGTGTGACTAGTTCTTGGCCTTTATCTGCAGGGATCCGCAGCAAATCAGACCAATCTCCCATAGAGTTAGTGAAACCCCAGGCTATATGCGTATTACTGCCCGCAATCATCAGTGGCAGGCCGGGTAAGGAAACACCCGTTAATTTGCGGTCTTCATCTGCTTCGTGCCACGAAAAGCCAACTCGATACCAAATATTGGGAACATTGAGGTTTAAGTGCATATCATTGGCAACTAAAGCCTTGCCGGATTTTGTATTTTCGCCCGACACAGCCCAGTTATTACTGCCAACAACTGATGGGCTATCTTGTAACGCCATTGTATATAAAGAATCAGCTTGCTCATGCAACGCCAAGATGTCTTGATTAGTGTCAGTAGCAGTTCTTAGCGAGTAAACTTCGGCACTAGGAATAGATATAGCAGCAAGATGTTGTGTATCTAATGGTTGATCCCAAGGAGTACCCAGTGGCACCAGAAAGTCAACCAGTGTCTGTGGTAGGTTTTGTCGTAACTTATTTAGATAAAGTGTATTGCGGTAATCATGGCCTTGCATCTCCATAAACATGGCAAAAGAGACTAAGAATGAATCCTCCGCTTGCCAAAGATTTGGTGATGCCTGCAACAAAGTATATTCAAATGGGGTACTGTCTAGCTTTTCAAGCCCAGCATTTACGCCTTCGACATAGGCATCAAGTAATGCTTTATGCCTAACATCTAAACTTTCATAAGCTTGTCGCGCAGACTTTCTGAACTGATGCAGTCTAGCTTCCTTGTCAGCACTAACAAAAGACTCACCAAAAAGTGCACTAAGTTCCCCAGCCGCCTTTCGACGCAGGTAATCCATTTGAAAAAAGCGTTCTTGAGCATGTAAGAAGCCCATTGCTCGAGATACATCCATTCTTGTCTGTGCAATAATGGATGGCACACCGCTTCTGTCTCTGTCTATAACAACCTCATTTTCAACATGAGGAAGATTAACTTCACCATTTAATAAAGGCAGAGCAGAATTCAGTCGATCCCATAACCAATAACTAGCGCAACTGGTTATTACCATAGTTGATAGGCCACTAAATAATAGTGCCTTCTTTATAGTGCTATGTTTTCTTTCTATGCTCATCTTCGCTTTCCAATACCTGTTCCTTGTGCACGACACACGGTGAACAAAACTAAACTAGCCAAGATAATTGAATAATCAGCACAGAAAGACAAAACACTTCCCATTATAATGTGTTACATTGGTCGGTAACAAAAAAACACATTAAATAAACACAATGCAATCATGAATGGTAATAGTGTTAACAGGGCAATTTGGTTAGAAGATAAACAAATTACAGTTGGTCAATTTCAGATCGATTTCAAAAAAACACGCTTGTATGACAACAACGCCGTGAATGAAGCCGAACGAGTAATTAAGCTAGAACCCTTAACCATGGAGCTTTTATGCTACCTAGTTAAGCGCCAAGGTGACTATGTAAGCCAAAAAGAGCTGCTTGATCATGTTTGGGATGGGCGCATCGTTTCAGATAACGCTATTCGCCGAGTGGTTAAAAAGCTCAGAGATGCGCTAGGTGACGATGTAAAGTCTCCTACTTATATAAAAACCGTACCAAGCAAAGGCTACCTGCTTATTGCCGAAGTAAATATAGAGGCGGTCACACAAGGTAACGGCGCTGATCACACCGATGGCAATATTCAACCCCCTGATAATAAGAACATTAAAAAAACCATTCAAAATCAAGCTAAGTATTTGTTAATATTGCTTATAGTAATATTAATTACTTGCTATGTGGCTTACACTTATATTTTGAAACCTACTAAAAAGGAAATACAACAAATAAAAGCAGTCACCAGTATGTCAGGTGAAGAGGATTGGGCGGATTACCACAAAGAGTCGGATATGGTCGTCTATTCTCATCGTAAAGACGTGTCGGGTTTTTTTAACTTATACATTAAATCTTTGTCAACCAACGTTACTAAAAGGTTAAACTCAGGCAAGGCTAATTATTATTCCGCTAAATTCTCTAAAAATGGAAAGAAAATCGCTGCACAAAAACAAAAAGGTAATCATGCAGAACTAGTCATCTTATCGCTAAATGATGCAATGGATGTTTCTAAGGAAGAGGTGATCTATGAGTATGATACATCTCAGCCAAATTTATCCTGGGCTCCAGACGATAGTGCACTGTACTTTTCCCTGAAAAAGCAATCGGATTATCCAAATACCATCTTTAAGATCGATATTAACAGTAAGCGCCTAACTCAGGTAACTTACCCAGACTTTAATCCTTATGGAGATTACTTTTCAGCAATTTCAGGGGATGGATCACGCCTTGGCGTTTTAAGATACTCAAATTATCAACGTACACACTTGATCATTTTAGAATTGACCTCTGGAAAAGTGCAGAGCAATACCGTACTTGACTTTATACCGCAAAATATCGTCTGGGATGAAAGCGGTTCAGGCCTTTATCTTTCAAATAATAATGAAATCTTCTTTTTTAACGCTCAGAAAAATGAGCTCACCCCTCAAGTGCAAACCGATTTTGGGCTATCTTCAATTTACAGTACCTGCGGAAAACATTGCTTGTTAGTAGGTAAAGAAGAAGAAAATGTGCGTGATATTATTGAAGTTAAAAATCCATTTTTTGATAATAACATCAACAACTTATTTGAGTTTTCACTTGCGGGTAAAGAGGGACATCCCGATTATCTGGCAGACTCAAATAGCATAGTATTCCGCTATGAATATGACAATATTCCACAAATCGTTACTTATTCAACATCAGGAAAAATGGAGTTATTAACCGAGTTTACTCAGCATCACAATATAAGCGATCTGGAGTATCACCCGAAGCATCACTCCATACTCGGTATTTTAGACCGCCAACTATTTACCTTAGATATCAATAGCAAACAAATACACTATCTAACCACTCAGTTAGAAAATATTCAAAACCCGAGCTGGAGCAATGATGGACGTTCAATCTACTTCTCACGAAAGGAAGGCAATCAGTTTTGGCTTATCCGCCAAGATGTCAACAGCGGTAAATCAGAACCACTGCTTTCTAATGTAGTCAGTGCAAAAGAGGATCCCAAAGGGCAGTATCTATATTATCAGCGTACTGATGGCCAATTGTATCGAGCACCATTAGACACGATGAAAGAAAGTAAACCGATAGCAAAGCTAGAGCTAGCGTCTAATATTTCTTGGCACCTCACATCTCAATACGTCTATTATTCTGTCTCAAATGGTTATAAGTATGATTTGGTTCGTACAGATTTGAATTCAGGCAAGTCTGAGCGAGCTTCTCTACTGAAATACGCATTCTACGCAAAATTTCAACTCCACCCGAGCGAACAAAAACTATTGCTACTGCAACGAGCAGCACCGAGTACTGACCTTTACAACGTCTATTTTTAACTCGATACGATAAAGTGTCCTCTGCATCACATATCATTTTGCAGAGGACAACGGGCTAGAACGATCATAGGTGTTAAAACGCCTTTCTTAACCTTTTACTATACGACCTTAAATAATCTAACTATCGCATGTAAGTATCCACTTGGCAGTAGAATATCATTATTACTCTTCCGTTGAATTATCTTCCGGCCAACACTTAGGGAAGCTTGGGCAACTTGGGGTAATAATCTCACCATTTGGGGTACCTGTGGTGTTGGCACCATTCGTGTAATAAGGTTGCTCAGAAGCCTTTGCTGGCGCCCATAAAATAAAAAACACGGTGCCGATAAAAAGTGATTTCATTGTTGTTGAGTTTATTTTAGAAAACATATTATATCCTTGTGTAATTATTGTTTTTAATTGATTTTTAATTATATTTATTGTTTAGTCGTGCTTGTTCAGTAACATTATCACTACTGAGTGCATCACCTATTACCACTTTTTCAGCATCGGAAATAGGACGTAAGCAACCTCTTCGATGTTATCGTTTTATTCTTTATTTGTGCTGTGTTGTGACGTTGATGTTGGAGGTAGAGCCGGCCAACACTTGGGAAAACTAGGGCATGCAGGTGTTACTACAAAGTCATCTGTTACTGTTGCACTATCTTGACTGTTAGTATCTTGCTCATAAGCATTTACAGATACTGTAGTTAAAGTAAGTAGAGTTGTTAGCGCTAGTTTTTTTAATGTAGAGAACATATTTATTTCCAATTTTTGAGTTTAATTTATATCGAGTTTATATCGAGCACTCATTTACTTTATTATCGTGCTTCGATTTGATGAATCTACTTTAAGCGTAAAAAGCCTATTTACCACCCCACCATTCATGACTACGCATTATTTCAATTGATTACATTCCAAAAATAGAAATAAAACCAACAAAAACAACAATTTGTAAAAAATCAATATTGCTATCTTTTATCTATTACTAAGTACTTATTTGTTTTATTAGGCTATTCATAGCGGATAGTCACAAGAGCGTGAAGATGGAATGGGACCTGAATAGTTGTAATAAGAGGATAAGTTAACGCTGCTAACTAAGTTTTAGTGTGTAAGCTGCTGTAATGAAATAAGTCTGTCACAATTTCACTACCAATTAACTCACAATAATGACTCCCAAGCTTACGGAAATCAGATCGTAATGTTAAATAAGAGGCGTATTGTTGGGTGTAATATTCGATTAATACTTAATATCATAGCGCTCAGCACAGACTCAAATACTCTTGTACATTAGGGCATAATATGACACATCGTGTAGCCTTGATGGGGGTTCCAACTTTACACGTTTCAAAGCAAAACCAGAGTTCTACAACTCATAAGAGTTACAACGTGCAATACAATAAAAAGGCCACAACTAAGTGTGGCCTTGATGGAGTTCAACTAGGTAAATAAATATTATGAAGCCGTTTCAGCATGTGGGAAGTGGGCTTCTCGCTCTTTGTATTTGACGAAAACGGGTAAACTTAACAAAGCAGCCATAACAGAAAGAGAAAATATGGCACTGAATGTCATACCACCAACGATCACAATGGCCAAGCCACGATAAATCTCCGAACCCACGCCAGGAATAATGGCCAGAGGCAACATTCCAAAAATACTTGTCAGTGTACTCATATATATGGGCCGTGCTCGTGATTTAATCGCTAACTGAATTTTATCGCCTATGGTATAGCGCAAACTTTCAAGCTCATTAAAATGACCAACAAACAGAATCGCATTATTAATAACGAGTCCAATTAGAATGATGAACCCCATCATTGAGATAACATCTAAGGGTTGATAGGTAAAAAGATTAACGGTATTGAGTGCTAACATCCCGCCAATCAGTGCAATAGGTAACGATAGCATAATAGCCAAACCATTGCGGAAAGACTTAAACCACCCGGATACAAGTAAAAATAGAATTAGCATTGCAAAGCTAAACTGTTGCAGCATATCCGAAATAAGCTCATTTAATTTACTTGCGCTACCACGATAGGACACCGAAACAGACTGTGGCATATGTTGCTCAATAATAGGAGTCACTTGAACTTTGAGATCGTCAATAAAGGTAGATAAGGGAATGCTAGGCGGTGGCGTTACATTAATTGACAATGTACGAAAGCCATTTAGACGATATAAAGAACTTGGCCCGACATCCAACTCATAATCAACTAAGGTCCTTAACAGGGTAACTTTGTTTTCAAGTGGAAAATACAACGGTGTATCCATTACATTATTGATGGCATCCCAATCTTCCCCTTTGATATAGATTGGTAAGTTTTTTGTGCCATTAGAATATTCCCCAATATAGACACCGTCGGTCAGAGCACGTAACTTCTGCGACAAATTATACTGGGACTCTCCCAACTCAAGCAGCTGATTGTCTTTTGGAGTAAAGATAATTTGTGGGTCATCATTATAAAGCGGTGTATTACTCCACGGGTTGGCATAACCCATATTGGTATTTAGATGCTCATACACTTCACGCCCAATTAATTGCAAATCATCCAGCGACGTACCGGTAAAGTCGATAGTAACCCGGCGATTGGTAGACAAACCAAAACCAAGTAAAGAGTTAAAGTTGGCATACACATTCGCATGTGGAAAAGCCGCGTCCAGTGTGTTTTTTGCCCAAGACTTTAATTGCTCAGCCTGCTCAGGCTCTTTGGGGTATAGCACCAACTGGACCGACGAACTTCCCGAAACAAATGACAAAAATTTATCAATAAGTGGGCCTTGTTGCTGTTCCTGCTCAGCTTCAATCAGTTGATTTATGGGCATCAACAACTCACTGGTTAACGCTTCATGATTCATACTTTGGTTGACATTAACAGATACGTTAACGCGCGTTCCTTCCACTTGCGGTAGAATGTTCAACTTAGGCGCGAGTAATATCAGTCCGGCAATTGGTACTACCACTAATAACAGGAGCATCAGACTTCGGTTTCGTGAACTTACTACCATACGTGCAAGGCGTGCAGAAATTCTATCGACAAAGTCTCCTGTCGTATCCAGAGCCTTGATGCTAGGCAAAATATAGCGTAAAAGCAGTGGTAACAGCAGTAATGCAACAAACAAAGAAGCGCCTAGAGCCGATGAAATAGTGATGGCCAAATCGTGGAATAACTTGCCCTCTGCACTTTGCATCAAAAGTATTGGAGCAAATACGATAATGCTAGATACCACTGAATTTACCAGCGCTCCCGATACCTCAGCCATCGTTTTATGTATCGCGTCTACAACACGCTCCCCCTGCTCTCGATATCGCACTGCAGTTTCAACCACGACGATTGCAGCATCCAAAATCATGCCTGTCGACAGAGCAATACCGGCAAGCGATATCACATTAAATGTTCTACCCAAAACCTGCATAGCCAAAAATGTGGCCAAAATGGAAATTGGTAAACTGATGAATATCATCGCGATAACCGGGAGCTTTCTAACAAACAAAAATAGAATTAAAGTAGATAATACAACCCCAAGGATCAGGTTATTTTGCACCATACTTACTGCACTATTGATGGTTTTAGAGTCATCCTTGGTCAATTCCATTTGTACACCTAGCTCAGGCAGTACTGTAGTATTGAGTTCAGTCATCACTTTTCTTAATTGTGCCAAAGATGCCAAAGCATTTGAGCCCGTTGCGGCATTAACGCTGACATAAAAAGCTTGCTGTCGCTTCCAGTAAACTGGCGATGAATCAGTAACAAAAGCATTTTCGATGTAGGCAACATCACCGAGTGTAACCACCTTTTGTTCATTCTTAGCGATAACTAGCCCATTGAGATCTGAGATATCACGACGCCCCTCAAAACGTACCGCAAAGTTGCGTGTACCTTGTTCAACGATACCGACACTTTGATCTAGAGAATTGCGCAAAATATTTAGCATTTGATCTATCGTCAACGTGTATTTAGTCAACTTTTCAGGGTCAAAAATAATATCTATGCGCTGTTCAGTAGACGCTAAAGGCGAGAGGCTGCTAATGCCCGGAATCGCTAGGATTCTAGGTCTAACATATTTCTCAAATACTTCTGTGTATCTTGTTCGATCAGCCGGAACCCCTGCACTATTTGGGAAAAGTACTAGGCCGGCAATGCTTCCTTTATTATCTTTTGACTTGTTTTGAATGATTGGTTCTAGTGCTGTTTTTGGCCGCGTATTAAATTGATTCATCTTATCGATAACTTCAATATAAGCCTCCTGCATATCGGTGCCTGGCTGAAAGGTCATATTTACCCAAGCAAACCCAGTCCCAGTATCGGTTTCATAACGCAACACTCCGGGCACTTTACTTAGCAGCTCCTCTACTGGTTCAACAATCTGACGCTCCATTTCCATGGGCGATGCGCCCGGCCAGAAGTTTCCTACAACAATTCGGTCTTCACCAATATCTGGAAGTAATTGAACAGGGAGTTTGGGTATAGCAGCAATACCCAAGATGATTATGATGAGAAAAAAACTCACCACGTAGTGAGGGTTTTTCAGTATTCTGCTATTCATAATTGAGCTACCCTTTCATCCACTTTTACTACATCACCGGATTTCAAACCTAGCCCACCTCGAGTGACAACAACCTCCCCGGCAGATAGTGCACCGCTCACGACATAATCACCATTAATGCCAGCAAGCACCTTTACATTGGCTTTTTCTACTGAACTATCAGCTTTTAACTTGTAAACAAAACTATCCTTGCCTCTTGGGATCAGCGCATCACCAGGAATAAGCAGACTATTTGGTATCGTGATTGTGAGTTGTATGGACAGGTTAGAGCCTAATACTAGCTTATCTTTCAATCCAGGTTCCGGTTCAACAAATAGCTTTACAGCGCCAGTCCCTACACTTACTTCAGGTACTACTCTCGCGACTTTGGCTGTGCCTATACGCTTCGGTACCTGTAGCTCACTTTCGATGCTCAGTTCAGCATGCTCATCAATATAATCAAGTAGTTCAATGGGAAGCTGACTAGATAGCTCAATCGCAGCAAAATTATTGACTCTTGCAATCGCATCCCCTTCTTGGACAAATTCGCCTTTACGTACGAAGGTTTCTGCAACAAAGCCACTTTCAGAAGCACGAATTGTACTAAGCGAAATATGTCTTTGGATTTCAGTCAGACTGACTTCAAGCTCAGATACCTTATTTTTGGCGCTCGCAAGCTCATAAGTAAGCTGATCTAACTCCGATTGATTAACACTTTTAGTTTTTGATAAGGTTTCGAGTCGCTTTAACTCAACATTAAGATGCTGTACCTGAGCCTCAGCTTGGTGAATCTCAAAGCGCTTTTTTTGCTCCGACAACGATAGAAATTGAGTATCCAATTGTGCAATCACATCGCCAGCATTTACTCGCTCTCCAATCTTTTTAATCCTAAGAACGTGCGCGCTGCTGTAACTAGATAGTACGATGGCATCTGAATCAACAACCTCTGCAACCAACTTACTCGTGATCCCTCGGCTATTTTCGACAACCGGAGCGGTAGTCACGATACGCTGCGCTAAGCTGTGCTGAGACACAAGGAGTAGCAACAACAAACCGACTTGATGCGTAAAAATTTTCATAACTTGATCCCCGTTGATTTCTCTTTTCTCTGTGTTTGTTTGGGTGAGTTTAGAGAGTAGAGAGCGGATACGAGAAGTGAAGTGTTGTTACCTCACGCCACAACGTGTGACCAAGTAATTATTAGCATAATAAACATATAGTTATTACAACAAATACAGAAAGTAATGAATCGTGACAAACAGCTTAAGCCGGCATATTTGATACGTCAGCATTCCTAAAGAAAGAACTTCAACATAAAGAATTAATACTGTCACAATAAGTTGGTTGCCATTTTGTAGCTCTCCTAAGAGTAGGAAAGTTTAAATGTACTAAGTAATACCAATTCGCTTAATTAAGTGAATTGGAATAAACCCAAGGAGGCAACCTCGGTAAGAAATCTTGAACTTCGTTTGGGTCGGTCGGCTTGATACTTTCAAATTGATTGGGTGGTATACATCGTTCATAAAAAAACCCACGCGATGCGTGGGTTTTTGATAACCAGATAGGTGGTTGCTTATTTGCGCAGCTGGCGAATAACGCGTAGTTGAGCAAGGGCTTCTTCTAGTTGTACCGCAGCTTGTTGATAATCCAACTCACCGGTAGTACCAGAAGCCATTTGCGCTTGCGCTTCACGTTTAGCTTCTTCAGCAGCTTGCTCGTCAAGCTCTTCCGCACGAATAGCAACGTCCGCTAGAACAGTTACTGTTTGTGGTTGAACTTCAAGCGTACCGCCTGCAACGTAGATAACTTCTTCTGAGCTATCTGCTTTAACCAAACGTACCATACCAGGTTTTAGGCCAGTCAGTAGTGGCGCGTGACCTGGATGAATACCAAGCTCACCTTCACTACCTGTCACTTGGATAGTAGTCACAGCGCCAGAGAACAAGCTCTGCTCTGCACTTACTACATCAAGGTGTACTGTCATTGCCATAACAACCTCCTAATTACATGTTTTTAGCTTTATCGATCGCTTCGTCGATTGAGCCAACCATGTAGAATGCCTGCTCAGGCATATCATCGTAATCACCGTTTAGGATGCCCTTAAAGCCAGAGATTGTGTCTTTAAGAGATACGTATTTACCAGGAGCACCTGTAAATACCTCAGCAACGAAGAACGGCTGAGATAGGAAACGCTGGATCTTACGTGCACGAGATACAACTTGCTTATCTTCGTCAGATAGCTCGTCCATACCTAGAATTGCGATGATGTCTTTCAGCTCTTTATAACGCTGAAGAACTGTCTGAACGCCACGTGCTGTGTCGTAGTGCTCTTGACCGATAACTTGTGGGTCAAGCTGACGTGAAGTTGAATCTAGAGGGTCTACCGCAGGATAGATACCTAGAGACGCGATATCACGAGAAAGTACTACTGTCGCATCTAAGTGAGCAAACGTTGTTGCTGGAGATGGGTCAGTCAAGTCATCCGCAGGTACGTATACCGCTTGGATTGAAGTGATTGAACCTGTCTTAGTTGATGCGATACGCTCCTGTAGAACACCCATTTCTTCAGCTAGTGTAGGCTGGTAACCTACTGCTGAAGGCATACGACCTAGAAGTGCTGATACTTCAGTACCTGCTAGTGTATAACGGTAGATGTTATCTACGAAGAATAGTACGTCACGACCTTCGTCACGGAACTTCTCAGCCATTGTTAGACCAGTTAGTGCAACACGTAAACGGTTACCCGGTGGCTCGTTCATCTGACCATATACTAGAGATACTTTGTCTAGTACGTTTGAGTCGTTCATCTCATGGTAGAAGTCATTACCCTCACGAGTACGCTCACCAACACCTGCGAATACTGAGTAACCGCTGTGCTCGATTGCGATGTTACGGATAAGTTCCATCATGTTTACGGTTTTACCTACACCCGCACCACCGAATAGACCAACTTTACCACCTTTAGCGAATGGACATACAAGGTCGATAACCTTGATACCAGTCTCTAGAAGCTCAACAGAGTTGCTTTGATCTTCGTATGATGGTGCTGCACGGTGAATAGACCAACGCTCTTCTTCACCGATAGGACCCGCTTCGTCAATCGCGTCACCAAGTACGTTCATGATACGACCTAGTGTTGCTGTACCAACTGGAACCTTAATTGGCTCAGCTGTACCTTGTACTGGAGTACCACGACGTAGACCGTCAGTACTACCTAGTGCGATACCACGTACCACACCGCCACCTAGCTGCTGTTGCACTTCTAGTGTCAAACCAGCTAAGTCGCCTTCTGTAACTTTTAGTGCGTCATATACGGCTGGCACGTTGTCTTGTGGAAACTCGATGTCCACAACGGCGCCGATAATTTGGACGACCTTACCTAAACTCATGTCTATTCCTCTTATTAAACTTTGCCGAAGCGTTACACGGCAGCCGAACCGCTCACAATCTCACTGATTTCTTGTGTGATTGCGGCTTGACGTGCCTTGTTGTATACCAGCTGTAGCTCATCAATCAGGCCACCTGCGTTATCAGTTGCGGCTTTCATCGCAACCATACGGGCAGCTTGCTCAGAGGCAGCATTCTCAACTACGCCTTGGTAAACCTGAGACTCAATAAAGCGCACAATTAGTGTCTCTAAAATCGCCTCTGGGCTTGGCTCATATAAGTAATCCCAAGCGTGAGCTGATACTTCTTCTTCAGCTTTTGGCAAAGGTAATAACTGATCGATAACAGGCTCTTGTTTCATTGTGTTGACAAACTTGTTGTACACAACGAATAAGCGGTCAATTTTGCCTTCTTCGTATGCATCTAGCATTACTTTTACAGGACCAATTACGTCCTGAATTGAAGGTGCATCTCCCAGCCCTGCCTTTTTGGCTTCAAGCGAACCACCAAAACGTCTAAAGAAACCAGCAGCTTTGCTACCTAGTGTTGCGAACGACGCCTCAACACCTTTTTCTTTCCACGCTTTCACGTCTTTCGCTACACGCTTAAACTCGTTTGAGTTTAAGCCACCACAAAGACCACGGTCTGTAGAGATAACGATATAACCAACTCGTTTCACATCACGTTCTTCAAGGAACGGGTGATGGAAATCAAGATTAGCCTGAGCAACACGACCGATCACTTTGCGTAAGTTTTCAGCGTATGGACGACTAGACGCTACGCGTTCTTGTGCCTTCTTCATTTTAGAAGCGGCAACCATCTCCATTGCGCTGGTGATCTTTTGAGTATTCTTGATACTCCCGATCTTGCTTTTTATCTCTTTTCCGCTGGCCATGACTCTCTCTCCGAATCTCGGTGAGTAGTTACCTACTCACCTTAATAACACATTACCAAGTTTGCGTAGACTTGAACTTCTCAAGAAGCTCTTTAAGCTGCGCTTCGATCTCGGCGTTGTAGTTACCAGTTTCATTGATTTGAGCCATTAGCTCTGCGTACTCGCTCTTAGCAAATGCGATTAGGCTTGCTTCGAAATCAAGGATCTTGTTGATTTCGATATCTTTTAGGAAGCCTTTCTCTACTGCAAATAGCGATAATGACATATCAGCAACAGACATAGGTGCGTACTGTTTCTGCTTCATTAGCTCTGTTACACGCTCACCGTGTTCAAGCTGTGCACGAGTTGCATCATCAAGGTCAGAAGCGAACTGAGAGAACGCCGCTAGTTCACGGTACTGAGCTAGCGCTAGACGGATACCACCACCTAGTTTCTTAACAATCTTAGTTTGAGCTGCACCACCTACACGAGATACCGAGATACCAGCGTTAACCGCTGGACGGATACCTGCGTTGAACAAGTCAGTTTCTAAGAAGATCTGACCGTCAGTGATTGAGATAACGTTGGTAGGTACGAATGCAGAAACGTCACCACCTTGAGTTTCAATGATTGGCAATGCCGTCAATGAACCTGTTTTACCTTTCACTTCACCATTAGTGAACTTCTCAACGTAGTCAGCGTTTACACGAGACGCACGCTCTAGAAGACGTGAGTGAAGATAGAAAACGTCACCTGGGTATGCTTCACGACCTGGTGGACGCTTAAGTAGTAGTGAGATTTGACGGTAAGCAACAGCTTGCTTAGACAAATCATCATATACGATTAGTGCATCTTCACCGCGGTCACGGAAGTATTCACCCATAGTACAACCAGAGAACGGCGCTAGGAATTGTAGCGCTGCAGATTCTGATGCAGAAGCAACTACTACGATAGTGTTTGCAAGTGCACCGTGCTCTTCTAGTTTACGTACTACGTTAGCAATTGTTGACGCTTTTTGACCAACCGCTACGTACACACACTTAACGCCTGTGTCTTTTTGGTTGATGATAGCATCGATTGCTAGTGCTGTTTTACCAGTCTGACGGTCACCGATCACAAGCTCACGCTGACCACGACCAACTGGGATCATCGCATCGATAGACTTATAACCAGTTTGTACTGGCTCATCTACTGATTGACGCTCGATTACGCCAGGTGCGATTTTTTCAACTGGTTCAAAACCATCGTTATCAACAGCGCCTTTACCGTCGATTGGCTCACCTAGCGTGTTAACAACACGACCTAGTAGACCACGGCCTACTGGTACTTCAAGGATACGACCAGTTGATTTAACTTTTACGCCTTCTTTAAGGTCAGCGTATGGACCCATTACTACAGCACCTACTGAGTCACGCTCAAGGTTTAGTGCGATAGCATAACGGTTGCCAGGAAGCTCGATCATCTCACCCTGCATACAGTCAGCAAGACCGTGGATGCGGATGATACCGTCGGTAACAGATACGATAGTACCTTCGTTACGCGCTTCACTTACAACTTCAAACTGCTCAATGCGTTGCTTGATCAGTGCAGAAATTTCTGTGGAATTAAGTTGCATGCTCTTTTTCCCAATTACGATTGTAGCGACGTCGCAAGACGATCTAACTTGCCGCGAACAGAACCGTCGATTACGGTGTCACCGGCTTTAATCACTAGGCCACTTACAATGGCTTCGTCGATGCTACAATTCAGCTTAACTTTGCGTGCGAAACGTTTCTCAAGTGCCGCGACCAATTTTGCTTGCGTATCATCTGCAAGCACTGTTGCCGAAACCACATCTACTTCGATTTCTTTGTCATAGTCTGCTTTTAATTCTGCAAACAATTCTGCAACAGCTGGGATGGCGGCTAAACGCTCATTTTCGGCCATCAGCTTGATAAGATTTTGACCTTGTTCATTGAGTTGCTCAGCACATAACTTGATAATGATTTCAGACTGCTGTGATTCAGTAGCGATGCTACCAAGTAGCGCCTGAACCTGCTCGTCGCTGGTAACTTGACCAGCGAAGAACAGCATTTCATTCCAAGCTTCAACTGTGCCTTTTTCAACGGCAAGTTCAAAAGCCGCTTTAGCGTATGGGCGAGCGATAGTAGTCAATTCAGACATGCTCATACCCTCCTACTTAAAGCTCAGCGACAAGTTTTTCAACGATGTCACTGTGTGTGGCTTGATTGATTTCACGCTCTAAAATCTTCTCAGCGCCTGCGATAGAAAGTGCAGCGACTTGTGAACGCAGCTCTTCTTTCACACGGTTGCGCTCAGACTCAATTTCAGAGTGTCCCTGAGCAATGATTTTTTCACGCTCTTGCTGACCACGAGTAGTCTCTTCGTCAACAATCAGCGCAGCACGCTTCTTAGCTTGTTCGATGATTTCAGCCGCTTGTGCTTTCGCTTCTTTCAACTGTTCAGCACCTTGTGCACGTACGCGCTCAAGTTCTTTCTCAGCTTCATCAGATGCCGCTAAACCATCTTCAATTTTCTTCTGGCGAGCTTCAATCGCACCATTTAGTGGTGGCCATACGAACTTCATACAGAACCATACGAAGACCACAAATGCGATTAATTCACCTATTAGAGTGGCGTTTAAGTTCACGACCGCTCCTCCTTACTTGACAGTTGTTCGTTTCAGGTATTTTGCAATATTAAAGAGCGAACAACATGTACATAGCGATACCTACACCGATCATTGCAACGGCATCGATAAGACCAGCTAGGATGAACATTTTAACTTGTAGTGAAGGCGCAAGCTCAGGTTGACGAGCACATGCTTCTAGGAACTTACCACCCATGTTACCGAAGCCTAGTGCAGTACCGATAGCACCAAAACCGATTAGTAGTGCAACAGCGATAAGTTTAATAGCAACTGCGATTTCCATTTTTATCTCCAAAGTTTTAATAGTAAATTAAAGTTTAAGTTTAAATTTAAGTTGTAAAAATCTTTATTATTCAGCAGATTAGTGACTTTTTGTACTAGCCATGCTGAGGTAAACGATAGTCAGCATCATAAATACAAATGCCTGAAGTACGATTACCATAATGTGGAATACTGCCCACACGAAGTGCAGTGGTAACTGCATCAAACCAATTGCACCGATAAGGATGAAGATCATCTCACCTGCGTATAAGTTACCGAACAAACGTAGTGCTAGCGAGAACGGCTTAGCAACCAATGCGATTGTTTCAAGTAGTAAGTTAAACGGGATCAACACTGCCATCATTAGTTTGTTTTTAGAGCTAAATGGGTGCAATGTTAATTCTGCAATAAAGCCACCGATACCTTTGATTTTAATTGAATAACCGATCATCAGAATAAACACGCCTAGCGCCAGTGCTGCTGTCATGTTTAGGTCTGTTGTAGGTACAATCTTCATGTACACATCGTGTGAATCCATACCAAATGCTTGTTCACCAACAAAGCCAGCGAATGCAGGTAGGAAGTCAACTGGAATCAAATCCATCAAGTTCATTAGGAATACCCAAACGAAGACCGTTAGGGCTAAAGGTGCAACTAACTTGCTATTACCATGATAAGTGTCACGTACGTTGGCACCAACGAACTCAACAACCATCTCGATAAAGCACTGGAATTTACCAGGAACACCTATAGTGGATTTTTTAGCGGCACTTCGGAAGATCCATAAAAATATCAGACCTAAACCGATTGACCATGCGAGGGTATCTACATGCCATGTCCAGAAACCACTATCCGCACATGCTTTGTTGAAGGCAAGACCGGCATCGGTCGAGCACATCTTGGCATTGGTCAAGTGGTGCTGAATATGGCTTGATAGAGTAACTTCTTCTGCAGCCATGTTTTATCCCAAAAGTTAATGATTAAAAAAAATCAGGACCAACCATTGTGTCAGCATCACGAGCATATACGCGCCAAAGAAAGGCAGCATCATTACTGAAAAATGCTTAAAAATCAGTGCAAAGAGCACAACAGTTAGCAAAAATTTTAATCCATTTCCTCGTTTTATCGAGGAATATACTTGATTTGCTTTGCTTGCACCCATAAATCGAAAGGCGTAAGCAGCAAATACAAAATTAGGGAGTACCAACACAGCGCCGCCAGCTAATGCTGAAACTCCGGCTTGTACTCCCCAACCTATAAAAACGATTACTGCAGCGACTAATGCTACGATACCCTGAATCAAAACACCTTGTAATGCGGCTCGCCTGTATGGGCGGGCTAACGAATGAGTCACTTTATATTAACCTTAATGACGTTAAATTTTATCAGGGTATGAAAACTGGCGAAATTATACTTGTTTCTGCTTAATTTGCAACTTGACGAGGCGAAATGTGACGTTTTTTGGACGCCAAATAGGTCAAAATTTGTTAGGGAGGAAGGCTTAAATTAAAGCCTGTACAAGAGTGGCTATTTTTCCATCAAAGTTCTTCGTATTCTCGCTATTTCGCAGCATATCGGTGAAGAAATAGCGGCGCAAAATAAAGCACCGCATTCACGGATTAGTCAATTGGTTAAGTTTACCGTTAGTCAGCTTCATTCATTTCAGGGTTAATACGCCCCAAAATACCATCAAGCTCATCCAAACTAGCATAGGAAATAACCAGTTTACCTTTGCCTTTTTGGTTGTAGTTGATCTCAACTTTTGCGCCTAAGTTTTCCTGTAATTGCTGTTCAAGCAGCTTCACATCAGGATCTTTTTGCTTCGCTTCTTTTTTCTCAACAGGCTCTAAAATGGTGCGAACCAGTTTTTCGGTTTCTCTTACGGTTAATCCCTTGGCCACAGCAGTTCTTGCCGCTTCAGATTGCGCCTCACCAGTTAGGGCAAGTAAACAACGAGCATGGCCCATTTCTATGTCGCCATGTTCCAACAAGATTTTTACATCATCGTTGAGATTGTTGAGACGAAGTAAATTGGTGACCGTTGTACGCGATTTACCCACCGCATCGGCAACTTGCTGATGCGTGAGTTCAAATTCATTTAGCAATCTATCTAGAGCAATTGCTTCTTCCATTGCATTGAGGTCTTCACGCTGAATGTTTTCAATAAGCGCAATTGCAACAGCCGCTTCATCCGGCACATCTTTGATTAAACAAGGAACGGTATCTTGCTTTGCCAGTTGTGCCGCACGCCAGCGTCTCTCACCGGCAATAATTTCAAAGCTTTGCGTGGTAACTTTACGCACCACAATAGGCTGTAAAATCCCTTGTGAACGGATCGAACTCGCCAGTTCCTCAAGTGCCTGTTCAGACATATCTTTACGCGGCTGATATTTACCCGGCTTTAGCCACTCAATAGGTAATCGTTGTAACTCTTGTTCAACCGCCGATTCGGCAGGTGCTTCACTGACTGTCGCGACCGCTTCTTGTTGATTAGGCACAGGTGCCGCAGCACTTGGATTAGGTTTAGCTGAGCTGAGTAGGGCATCCAACCCTCGGCCTAAACCACGTTTTTTAACCGACATGTTCTTTTTATCCTCTTAGGCAACCGCAGCCGCTTGCTTTTCTTTGCGTCTTAGCATTTCACCCGCTAGCGCTAGATAAGCTTTCGCACCGCTTGATGCTCTATCATAATACATCGCAGGCGCTCCAAAACTTGGCGCCTCCGCTAATCGCACATTACGAGGGATCACAGTCCGGTACACTTTATCGCCAAAGTGTTGTTTTAACTGCTCAGATACGTCGTTAGCTAGACGATTACGCGGGTCGTACATAGTGCGCAAAATGCCTTCAATTTGCAATCCTGGATTCACCAACTTACCGAGTTGGGTAATGGTGTCCATTAAAGCTGTTAATCCCTCCAGTGCATAATATTCACACTGCATCGGAACTAAAACCGCATCGGCGGCAGCCATGGCATTTACCGTTAGCATATTTAATGAAGGTGGACAGTCGATGAATATATACTCATATTTATCTTTTATCGTCTCAAGGGCGTTGCGTAGTCTCACTTCGCGCGCAAACAACTCCATCAGTTTGACTTCTGCCGCGGTTACATCCCCATTCGCTGCGATCAGATGATACTCACCACTGGTTTCTGTGGTGATCACTTGATCCATAGGCGCTTCTTCGATCAACAGATCATAAACCGTTGCAACATCGGCGTATTTATCAACGCCACTGCCCATGGTTGCATTACCTTGGGGATCGAGATCGATCAACAGAACTTTACGTTTAGTCGCCGCCATGGACGCGGCTAAATTCACCGCAGTGGTTGTTTTACCAACACCACCTTTTTGGTTTGCTATTGCAATGACTCTTGCCACATTGTCCTCGACAATTAATCTTTAGAAAGAATGATTAAATGGCGCTCACCTTCAAGCTTGGGCACCACTAAACTAATATCTTGCGATAAACTCACGCCGTTTGGTAATTGTTCTAGCTCATCCGCAGGGTATTGACCCTTTAGTGCTAAGAATACACCTTGGTTATCGATTAAATGTGAACACCACTGGATCATATCTTGTAGTGATGCAAAAGCACGGCTGAGTACACCGTCTAATTTAACACTTGGCTGATATTCTTCAACTCGAGACTGCACTGGGGTAACATTCTCAATGCCAAGCCCATGTTTTACCTGCATTAAAAATCGAACTCTTTTACCAAGGCTATCAAGAAGAACAAAATTGATGTCCGGTCTAGCTATCGCTAAAACCATACCCGGTAAACCCGGTCCGGTGCCAACATCAATATAGTTACTGCCTGTTAAGTGTGGCGCAACAACCAAAGAATCCATGATGTGTTTCACCATCATTTCTTTTGGGTCACGAACGGAAGTGAGGTTGTAGGCTTTGTTCCATTTATCCAGCAGCTGGACATATTCGACCAACTGCTGCTTTTGTTGTTCGCTGAGCTCGATAGAGGTATCAGCGAGTAATTCATTCAATTGTTCTAGTAACACAGTGTTCCACTGCTATTACGCCGACTTACGTAATAGCCCTTGCTTTTTCAGATACACTAATAATAGCGAAATAGCAGCAGGGGTGATACCAGAAATACGTGAAGCTTGGCCAATCGTTTGTGGACGAGCATCACTTAGCTTTGCCACAACCTCATTTGACAAGCCGCTTACCTGAGCATAATCAAACTCAGCAGGCAGTAATGTCTCTTCATGACGAAGCTGTTTATTAATCTCATCTTGTTGGCGTGCAATGTAACCGGCGTACTTAGTTTGGATCTCAACCTGTTCAAGGGCTGGAATATTATCAAACTCAGATCCTAATCCTTCAATTGCCATCAGGTCGTGATAATTAACCTCAGGACGGCGGATCAGATCTTCAAGACTGGCTTCGCGTACCAGTGGTTTTTTCAATAATCCATTTACCGCTTCAAGTGCAGGGTGATCTTTATGGATCCAAGTATTGCGTAGACGCTGTGCTTCTTGTTCCATAACTTCAAGCTTGTCGTTGTATGCAGCCCAGCGTTCATCGTCAACTAAACCTAATTCGCGACCTTTTTCCGTTAGACGTAAATCCGCATTGTCTTCACGCAGTAACAAACGGTATTCAGCACGCGAGGTAAACATACGATAAGGTTCTTTTGTACCAAGCGTTGCTAAGTCGTCAATCAACACACCGGCATAAGCTTCATCACGGCGCGGTGTCCATGCTTCACGGCCTTGAACTTGAAGGGCTGCGTTCATACCCGCAATCAAACCTTGAGCACCAGCTTCTTCATAACCGGTTGTACCATTTATTTGACCAGCGAAGAATAAGCCATTGATAAACTTAGTTTCTAATGATTGCTTTAGGTCACGAGGATCGAAGAAGTCGTACTCAATTGCATAACCTGGACGACAAATATGCGCATTCTCAAAGCCTTTAATAGAACGCACGATCTCCAGTTGGATATCAAATGGTAAGCTGGTGGAGATACCATTTGGATACAGCTCGTATGACGTTAAGCCTTCAGGCTCTACGAAGATCTGATGTTTTTCTTTATCAGCAAAACGCACAATCTTATCTTCGATTGAAGGGCAGTAACGCGGACCAATCCCCTCAATCACGCCAGCATACATCGGCGAACGATGTAAGTTATTGCGGATCACATCATGGGTTTTTTCATTGGTATAGGTGATATAACAAGGGATCTGTTTTGGATGATCAGACACTTTGCCCATAAACGAGAAAACCGGAGTAGGGGTATCGCCTGGTTGCTCTTGCATCACTGAAAAATCAACTGTTCTTGCATCGATACGTGGTGGGGTACCTGTTTTTAGACGATCAACTCTAAAAGGCATTTCACGTAAACGCTCAGCCAAAGCGATAGAAGGAGGATCGCCAGCACGGCCGCCTTTGAAGTTTTCTAAACCAATATGGATCTGGCCACCCAAGAAAGTACCAACCGTTAGCACCACTGAAGAAGCACTAAAGCGTAAACCCATTTGAGTTACGACACCTTTGACCTGATCGCCTTCAACAATCAGATCATCACAAGATTGTTGGAAGATCTTTAAGTTTTCTTGATGTTGCAAAATGTCTTGGATCGCCGCTTTATACAATGCGCGATCTGCCTGAGCACGAGTCGCTCGTACCGCAGGGCCTTTCGATGAATTAAGCGTTCGAAATTGGATCCCACCTTTGTCGATTGCTTTGGCCATTGCACCACCAAGCGCATCGATCTCTTTAACCAAATGACCTTTACCAATCCCACCAATAGCTGGGTTACACGACATTTGGCCTAAGGTATCCATATTGTGTGTTAACAATAAGGTATTCATACCCATACGTGCAGCTGCAAGTGCAGCTTCAGTGCCTGCGTGTCCACCACCAACAACGATGACATCAAAATGTTCATGATAAATCATTTACGGGATCCTACTTAAAACAACCGAGCAAATTTAGAAAGGATGCGTATTCTACCTAGAATTAACCAGAAGTGAAATGGTTAAACTTTGCACAACGCAAAAAAGAGATCACTTAAAATATATAAGGATCTTTTTAAAGATCTTTATTGATCTTACTACTACTGATCCTTTGATCTGTGAATAGTTTTGTATTCCTGTTTAGATCCAACTGCTTAACTAAGATCAATTGGTGTGAATTAGATCGGATCAATGGGCTTAAAACCTTTGATCAACTTGGCACTTTATTCACAGGGCTAGATCTGAATTATTTTATCCAATGGATAAGTAAGCGTAGATCAGCAGTTAGATCATAGGTTATCCACAATACGATCTAAAATAGACTGAATTTGTGAATAACTTCTGTGTATTTCAATGTTGCAGCGTTAAGCGACACATTCAACAAACTTAGGTAACCAAGCAATAGCGGTATCTTCTGGTAGATCTGGGTGTAAAACGTCGATCTTTTCTATGTCTAACAGCTGTGTTGCACCTTTTTCTTTAAGTAGATCAGCAAGATTAATAGCTGCATGATTAAAGGTGTCATAACTTGAATCACCAATTCCTACTACCGCAAAGCGTAACTGGCTTAGATCCGAGCTCGCTTTTAATGCTGATATAAAAGGTAATAAGTTTTCTGGATAGTCACCGGCCCCATAGGTTGATGTCACCACCAGCCAAAGTGCTTGCTGACAAGCTTCAAGCTCAGGTTTTTCATGCAAATTCACGGTATAACCTTGAGATTCAAGCGATTCCATTAGCTGTTCAGCAACGTATTCTGCTGATCCCATTTGGCTGCCTACAATAAGATCTAAAGTTTGCATTGTTACCCTTACCTAAGTCGTATTGCGCGCCATCTTAGCGTTTAACGTGAATATGTAAAGAGGGCTTTGAAGTTATTGGATAAAAATATTTGCACAAATAGTGTGTAATTTTTAGTGTTTTTACTTATCCTTATGAAATAAAAGCAGAAAATAAAATATTCCTAAGCTTAACTCGGTGATTTATTTGTGGATAATCTATGGGATAGCTGAGCCTAAAAATACTTTTATAAGCTAAGGCACATGCTTGAAACGGTAAGAACTTCGCTGTTTTTGAACAAATTTTGAGGTTGTGGATGAGGTGTTGTGGATAACGATCTAAAAGCTGGAAGTCGATCCAGTCTTTTAGATCTATATAGTTAGATCCATATAATAAAAGAATCTAAAAAAGCGGTCAGATCTTGTGATTTATTTAGTTTGACAGCCAAGTTGTGCGGACTGATTGCTCAAATAAGAAGTCTACAGCATGTTCTTCGAGCAGCCTTCTGGTGGCTGATTCTTGTAGTGCTATCACATGATCGCTGAGAGCATTACCCGATGAGATACGTTTGACTCCTAACTCTGCTAACGCCTGTTTATCACTAAATCCGGGCAACAGCATCACATTGACTGGAATTGAAAGCAGGGCTGTTAGGTGTTTTATCATCGTGGTGTCGGTTAAACCGGGAATAAAAAAGCCATCGCAACCCGCTGCTTGATAGGCGAGTGCACGCTCATGCAGCGTCGCTTCAGTCCACTGTGGTTGTAAGCAAAGATCGCAACGGGCATTAATAAAAAATTGATCGAAACCGCCATGACGTAAAGCTTGTTTGATTGCCTGCAATAACGCTTGGTGTGCCTTTATATCGCGTAAGCTGTTCTGGTGACTGGGTTTGTCTTCAATATTGATACCGGCAACGCCAAGGTCGGCCAATTGGATAATATGTTTGATGATCTGATTTAGATCCGCGCTGTAGCCTGCCTCAATATCAACACTCAATGGAATAGTGATCACCTTAAGGATGGCACTTACTGTTTGTAGTACATGGTCAAATGTGAGTTGTTCTCCATCTTTGTAGCCCTGATGATTAGACATACCCCAGCTTGTTGTCGCAACGGCCTGACCACCAGCCTGTTCGATGATAAGCGCTGATGATGGATCCCAGCAGTTAGCTAGAAAAAGCGGGGATGATTGTTGGTGTAGTGCATTGAAAGTTGTAGATAGAGCCATTTTATTTCTCCTAAGTTGCAGCGCTTAGGATACCTAGTGTACGGGTATTGGACTGGCTAGATTGAGCACTTAACGTGATTGGGTAGATTTGCGGTTATCGCTCAGATCCTTATTATAAGTGTGCTGCTCTTTACTTTTTATTAATATTTATCAAAAACTTAACGATAAGTTTGATGTTGACCTAGTTATATGGATTCGAAATAATAGTGTTGATATTAAGGAACTACAAAAGGTAAAACATGGATAAGGGTCTGCACATTAGTGCTGCTGAAAATTGGTACTCATTTCGTATTAATGTATCTGGAGAGTTGGAATTTAAACGCGTTGCACTGTGGGCTGCTGATAAACAGGGCTCTGTCAGAGGGTTAGTCTCTGGTACAGCCAACAAAAAATTCGCCAACTATTTATACAATGCGCCATACGCACACGGTGGTTATATTCATTGGGATGATATGACACCCGATCAACAAAAAAAAGCAAAGCAGGACTGTCAAATAGATATCGACAGGTTAAAGGAGCTGCAAGCTGAGGATGCTAACGCGTAGCTGCCACTCGCTGTGTTTAGCATTTACTTGAAATTGCCGCAGTTCACAAAGCTGCGCTTCATTCTCTTTTTCTTCTCTATAGTCCGATTAGTACGGCTATACGTCAAATTCAATTAGAAATAACGACATGAACCAATTCGATAAAAACCAGATAATCACGCTGGATATCCAAAACCCGCAACAAATCAAATTAGCATTAGCTCAGTATAAGGCTTTGTTGGACAGTGATAAGGCCTGTTTTAACAGTCAGTTTGATGTTGAGTTTAAGCAACTTGATGAAGCGGGGATGCGCCGTTTGCAACCGCAAGATAGTGGCAACAACCTAAAGTTGCTTCAATCTGCATTAGATTTAGGCCAAGAAGGCGGTGCGCACCACTATGACCACACCATACTTGATGATACCGAAAACTATATTTCTGAGGTCATTTTATTTGCAGCAGCGCTGCAATACCCTGAGATCAAACAAGCTGTTGTAGAAGCCGCCAAGGCAATAGTGGCCTATAGTCGCCGCCAAAATGACACTGATGAAATGTGGCTTGATGATATGCGGGTATTTGGCGTTGAAGCTTTGTATATGCTTGCAAAGACGGATATACAGTACGCCTATTTGCTAGCACAATACTTTGTGCCTTATTGGGATGATGAACATGCATGCGGTTATGAAAGCTATTTAAGTGTATTGCTACACGAGCACGGTTGGCATCGTGAAATGATCAAAGCATTTATTTGGTGTGACAACGATACCTTTAGATCTGGCATGTTCAAAAATGATCAATACAGTGAAGAATGTGACTACCAGCCGCTTGGGGAATATTTACGCGAAAATCCTGAGAGTTATGAGCAATTTAAAGCATTAGTCATTGCACGTTTTCAAGCTGAGCCCGTATTACTTGCCCATGTCGATACCATGTGTGATGAGGATGAAGAAGAAGATCTGAGTAGTCATCAGCCTGTGATCTCTTTGTATCAATCGCTATTCCCCCATAGCTGTTTTTATGACGATGAAGAGGCTAAAGACAGCTTTATGGCAATGCCATTTTTTGGCAGTACCCTCGAAAATGAAGCGTATGATTTACAGCAAAAAGTCCAATCACAGGTTGCAGGCCCATTAGTTAAAATTGCACAGAGTGCCATTGCTGCTCGCGCAAATTATCGTGCTTATCTAGCCAGAGGTGAGCGTAAATATGAGCTTAACTATGGTACTAATTTGCTGAAACCTTTAGTGCTGGCTATGCCCCAAGGCGAAGTATTGTGGCGCTACATTGAAACTGGGGAACCACAAACAGTATTGGAAACAATCTGTGAAGTAAATGTGCTTGAATTAGCGAAAGTGCATGCCAGTGACATGGCTGAGCATCTTATTGATCAATTGAGTAGTTTTGAGCGCAATAATCAAGGCATAGTCGAGGAGCTGGAGTCGGTGCTCAGCCTTGTGCGAGGCGATCTACTTACAGATCACTTCAGTGAAGAAGCTGAATATACACAACCAAATGGCATGGTGTTGACGCTTGCGGTACGCAACGATGCAGAAAATAACTTACTACAAGCTCGTGCTGAGCAGTACCTTCGCGTGATTGATGTATTTTACCATGCCCTAGGCAAGCGTGAGTTTTGCAAATATATGATGGCATCACTTACCGAAGGTGATGAAGCTCTACTCTCGAGAGAAGCCTATTATCAGCGTTATACTCAACTCTCCGTGTCTGATATCAAGAGCGCGGCTGAAAATGCTAAAGCCAAAAATATCCAGTCGATATTTCGTCACTTCACCAACCAAGATGAATTACTGTGTCGCAAGCATCTTAAGTTGGTCAATGAGCATTTCCGCTCATCGCGTGCGCTGTGCCACCCAAAGCAATGGCCGCAATTGGATATGGGATTAATTACACTGGCCAGCTATCACCTGCACAGTGATTATAATCAGCATATTGGCGATGATATTACTGAGGCACTAGCAAATTATCTTAACGACAATCATATTTGGCAACTCGCTGCCCAGCACATCATTCAGAAATGTCATAAAAAGTCCGATCATTATAACCCTGATAACTTAGGATTGTCTGAGGCACAAATAACGCGGATCTGTGATTACTTTACTGCAGACACGCCGCAAGATGATTTAAGCAGTTTATTGACATTAGTGCAGCCGCAGTTGTATCGAGATGAGTGTTGTCGTGGCGATCTTTACCTAAACAAGTTTAGTGAAAAGCAGTCAAGCTATCAGCTTTTTAAAGATCATGATGATGATTTCCAACGCTTTACCCTAACGGCATTTTGGTTGCGACAGCTACCTTTACCCCTACAATACAAAGCGGATCGTTTATGGCAATTTATTATTGCACTAGCGCCAGTTAGGGTTGCACGCAATGTGCTTCGTGCTTATTCGGATGATCATTGGAGCATAGAGTTTGACACTATACTCGATGAAATTGAGGTCTACGAACAGTTAAGTAAAGCTGGAATAGATGGCGGTATACTGAATGCCTATGAAATGAGCAACCAACGTTATAACTCCGAACGTTACTTGAATTGGATAGAGATTTACAGCGAAATAGCCAGTGATGATAACAGTATGTTTGGCAGCATGGGACGTAACAAAGCCAAAGCTATGGAGCAGGGACTCGCATATATCAATGAGCGCACGAAAATTGAGTTTTTACATCATGTGTCGCTTAAACACCCGGAAGTTGAGCTTGATTTCAGCCATGATTTACAACGCGCGATTGATATTTTTGTGCAATTAAACCTGCACTCTTGGGAGCATGCGTTAGCACAGGAATTAGGTCGGGATTGTCTATATTTCGGTGAAGGTGAAAAGTTACCAAAGAAGCTGCATAAAGCCATTGTAGCGGATAGCCTCTCAATACACGATAAACCTTGCCATGTTGATGGTCGAAGTTGGGAAGCGTGCACTGTGTTACAAAAGCAAGGAGACAATTACGTTATTGTGATGGCCGATCATGAGGTACCGCTTGCTTGGTATGAAGAAAGGCTGCCATCTGGGCCGTTACTGATATTTTCAGAGCAGCTTGAGCGTGCGGCTATTATAAAACGCGTGGCTGAGCTGCAAGTGCAGTCCAATCGCATTAACGCGATTGTTGAGCAAACGATGGCTTATCTACATAACGAGGTCGAGTTTGATGTCATGGCTGCGCTGTTTAAAGGGCAAATTTCCACCGAGTTTATGCGTATCGATGCCGATGAATATCAAATGTATAGTCTTCGTCAGTTTGTGTGGATGTTAGATGCTGAGCGTCGCAACAAACTGGTACGTCTGCTTCTTAATCATGATTATCGGGGCTTTAAATTAATTGAAGCGCAAATGGAACAACCTTGGCTATTACATCAACTGGCACACAATGAGATAGATTTTGAAACTTACCTATCGAAAAGCGGTGAATATGAAGGCGAAGCGTCCGAAACCGGCATGGCATTTTTGCTCACCTGGTTATTTGATATAGGCGTTAAACCCGAACATTTGGTGCTGTTTTGTATTAAGCGCAGTCACTTTGACGTATGTCGTGAATTTATCGTGGCACATGCTCGTGGCCAATATGGCAGTTTTAAACAGAGTTTGAGCTATTTATATGCTGATCGCCGCGCTGAACTTCCTGAAATATTCAGCCAAGCAGCAGACGCTGAAGCATTGCTAGCTCCATTAAGAAAAGACAAATCTCGCAAGGTAAAAGAAGCGGTAAACCAATACGCTAGTTAGTGTGTAGTCATACGCCCAAAAAAGGCGTATGACTACTTAGATATTTGGGTTATTTACCGATACAAAATGAGCTAAAGATTTTGCCCAGCAAGTCATCGGAGGTGAATTCACCGGTGATCTCATTGAGGTATTGCTGGGTAAGGCGTAGCTCTTCTGCCAAAATTTCACCGGCAATATGCATTTCTAGCTGAGTTTGACCTATTTCTAGGTGCTCAGCTGCGCGCTCTAGGGCGTCTAAGTGACGACGGCGAGCCATAAAGCCACCTTCAGTTGCACCAGTAAATCCAATACAGGCTTTTAGGTGTTCCCTCAATAAATCAATGCCTTGAATGTCTTTAGCACTTAGACGGATAAGGGTATGGCCATCACTCGTTGTTGCGCCAACGGCTTCACCGCTTAAATCGACTTTATTGCGGATCACGGTAATTTCCATGCCTTGTGGTAATTGCTCGATAAAATCAGGCCATATCTTCGCAGGATCGGTTTCTTGGGTTTCGGTGCCATCCACCATAAATAGTACGTGATCGGCGCCGCGGATCTCTTCCCAAGCACGCTCAATACCTATTTGTTCTACTTTGTCTGGACTATCACGAAGTCCTGCGGTGTCGATAATATGAAGCGGCATGCCATCAATATGAATATGTTCACGTAGTACGTCTCGTGTGGTACCTGCGATGTCTGTAACAATCGCGGCTTCACGGCCTGCTAAGGCATTGAGTAGTGAAGATTTTCCGGCATTAGGGCGGCCAGCAATCACCACGCGCATGCCTTCACGCATAATGCTGCCTTGCTTGGCTTGTTTACGCACTTCTGCGAGTTGCTGAATAATGGCTTCTAGGTCACCCGAGACTTTACCATCGGAAAGAAAGTCGATTTCTTCGTCGGGGAAGTCAATTGCGGCTTCTACGTACATGCGCAGATGAATTACTTTCTCAACCAACGTATTGATATGTTTAGAAAAGTCACCTTGTAGTGAATGTAGCGCACTTTTTGCAGCTTGCTCGCTGGTGGCGTTGATCAAGTCTGCGATAGCTTCTGCTTGCGTTAAGTCTAGCTTGTCGTTCATAAAAGCACGTTCTGAGAACTCACCAGGCTTTGCCAAGCGCACTTGCTCAATTTTGCTGATTTCCTTTAACAGCATATCAAGTACCACGGGGCCACCGTGGCCTTGTAACTCAAGGACATCTTCACCGGTGAATGAGTTCGGCCCTTGGAAGAACAATGCAATACCTTGGTCTAGTTGTTCACCTGCTAGGGTATTGAATGGCAGGTATTCGGCATAGCGAGTTTTTGGGCATTTACCTAAGATTTGCTCGGCAACTGCTCGGGCTTTACACCCTGAAACTCGAATAATACCAACGCCACCGCGACCCGGTGCGGTAGCCTGTGCTGCTATGGTGTCTTGTGCGATCATGATGACTCTTTAGACTGTCTGGTTAATAGCCATAATTGTACAGCAATTGATATATCTCAGGTATAGCTGGTGGGTAATATCTAAGTCTGCTCATTGCATTTTGGGTGGTTGATGACCTTAATGATACGGTTATGCGCTTTTGTCAGGTATAATTATGGTCACAGTTTTTACTGTTCTTATTAGCAAAGGTTGTATAAGGGAAACTAACGCTGTGCTGCACTTTCTTCAATACCGCTTCGATCCAAATGTCTCGTGTTTATATCGTGATGCTGAGCAAGTGCCACTGAGGCCGAGAGTTGCGCAGCTGTTGGCTTATTTTTTAGCCCATCCAAATCAAATTGTTACACGTGAAACATTGCTCAGCACGTTGTGGCAACACGGTGAATTTAGAGAAGCTGCACTAACACAAAGTATCACTGAGCTAAGACAAGCTCTCAAAGATAACGCCCAGCAACCCACCTTTATTAAAACCATACCACAGCAAGGTTATCAGTGGATTTGTCCTGTTGAGAGCCGCACATTTAACACATTCAAATTCACTACAACAATGAAGGCGATGCTTGTCGTTGGCGCTGTTGCGTTAAGTGGAGTCGCGGCGAGTGTTTATCTCGTTTCTAGCTCAGTACCCGTTGTCACTCGTATACAAGCTGAGCAAGACTCGTTAATCATTGTGCCTATGGTGAATGAGACGGGTGTGCAAGCCAATGCGTGGTGGGGTTATGCGCTTGAAGCTGCATTGAGACAACATTTACAGTCTCATTATCAATTAGTACCGCGAAGCCAATATCCTGAGCTTGCAGAGAATAGTGCGATTAATCAGCTCACGCTTTCACTCAAGCCGATACAACAGCGTTTTTTACTCAGTGTTACTTATGGAGATAAGCAAAGCGAGATAATTGTTGAACAGTTAGATGAGAGCTTTGAAGCGATTGCAACAGAGGTTATTGCGCAGTTAGCGCTAGGTGTTGACACTAAAACCGCCAAAAAATCATCCTTAAATCTAGCAATGAATGACTATTACCGCGGTGTACAAGCATTAAATGAACAGGGACCTCAACTGGCAAAGGCATATTTTGAGGCGGCTGTGGCACAAATGCCGGAACATCTAGAAAGCCAGTTGGAGCTTGCGCAAATTTGTTGGCAGCTCGGTGATATTGATTCTGCCACACGTCGATTCGAACAGGTTTCACTAAGTTCAGCTTCAATCGCGACTCGTGCTCGCTACCACCTCTATTACGGAGAGTTTTTCAAGGCACAAGGCTTACATCAGCAAGCGTTGCAGCAAGCTCAGCTTGCTCTCGATGCTGCTGAGCAAAGCCAGCAAGTTGAATTGATAGCGATGGCATATCAACTCAAAGCGGATGCTTTTTGGGTGTTACAACGTTGGGATGAATACCAGCAAGCGATGAGTTCAGCGCATGTTTTGATAGGCAGTCGATCGTTTGCCTATAGCGAAGCACAGCGGAGTTTCTATCTTGCCAATCCACCAGCGGCTGGTCCCGCTGAAAAAACGTTACTGAACTTAGAGAAGAGTAAACCTGTACTCGCGCAAGCCATTGCCTATTATGAGCAAACAGAGCAGACCATGAATCTAATAAAAGCTTTGTTTGCTTATGGTCAAAATTACTTAGTGCCAGTGGTTGAAAGTGAGCCTAGTTTATTAAAAGCCCTCGCTTTAGCTCAGAAAAATGGTTATCACTATTTAGAAAAGCAAATACTCACTTACCTAGGGTTCTACTATATTCAGCTACATCAGGGAGAAAAGGCGCTACGTTATTTAAAAGAGATTAACGGCGAGCCGCGTTTTATTCCAAGCTATGAGCAACAGCAATTACTGATTGGCATGGCGCATATGGATATCGCATTGCAAACGGGTGATACGGATGCAATGCAAAGTGCAATTACGCAATATCAAATGCTGTTAGAAAGCGATTATATTTCTTCGGTGACGCGTGCCAACGTTAAATTGTTACTGGGTTGGACCTGGATCAAAGCGGGCAAGCTCGAATTAGCAGAGCCGTTGACGATTGAAGCAATGCAAGACTATCAAACGTTACAGCTACAAGAAGTTGAGACCTATGCGCTCTATACGCAAATGTATATCCACCTTTTGAGAAACGAGCCTCAACAAGCGCTTGAGATCATTACTGCACATCAACATACCAATTCACATCTTTTGTTGCTTTACGGTGTTGTTGCGGCTGATATGTTAAAAGAAGAAGCGCTGCAAAAGCGCTTTTCAGATAAATTGGCCGGACTCGAAAACAGCCAATTATTACAGCAACAGTTGCTGCAAATACGCCAGCAAAGCAGCATTGATAAGCACTTTATTACTGAGCTCATCGATGCCCCTTACAGCGTCTATTGTCAGAGTAAATGGACGATAAATTAGGCTCTAGTCTATGTTGGGTGGCTGGTTGCCGCGATAAACGACTTCACCTTGTTTGTCTTGTACCACCCAGTAAGGTAGCTCTCTAATCTCAAACTGGCTAAATACTTCGTTGTGGTGATCGAACACAATATCGTGTTTGATCTCAAAGCGTTGTTGGTAGTCTCTAGCACTTTGTTCTTCCACATAAAAGGGCTTAATCACAGTAACGACCGGATACGCACTCGAGTCAGCGAGTTGATTGTTTTGCTTTATTCTCATTTCACAGGCAGGAATATGTTGAAACGGACACAAACTATCGCTGAAAAATAACACTCTGTATTGACTGTTTATAGTCGCTATCGAAAATGGCATACCTGTGAGTGTTTGCAATGGGATCCGTGTTTCTTTCTCTGTGCTTGGTGCACTGTTAGTCGTCAACAACTCTCGTTTGATAACTTTGTCGTCTTTAACGATAACACGAACAGGTGTTTGCCTTATTGCAAAGCGTTGCAGCAACTGGTTTTGCTTATCAATGGCTAACTCAGCATAGCTTGGGTAGGCCGTTTTAAACTGCGCTAAGCTTGCCTCATCAATATTAATATCGGGCTGTAGCAATCTCCTTGGTGCTAGTGGCGTTGGTAGAGTCGTGGGCTGTACATACTCATCCCAAATATTAATAAACACATACTCTTGCGTGTTAGCGTGCGCAAACACGCTGAGGCACAAAGCGGCGAACATAAGTAGGGCTTTAATTGATGACATTAGTTTGCTCCTTGGAGTGTGCTCAGATGTTGTTGCAGCTCATCTGTAAACAATGCGCTGCGATAGATTTCTTTGCCGTTTTCATCAATGAGGATATGTTGTGGCGTGCCTAACACTTGAAACTGCTGAGTTATCTTGCCACTACCATCAAATACCGTTGGAAATTGGTAATCATGTTTATCAAGGAAAGCTTGCACGCCTTTTTTTGACTGATTGAAGCCGATATTGACTGCGATAACCTGATAGTGGTTATTGGCTTGCTGAAAGCTTTGCTCAAGCAGTGGCATTTCTTCCACACAGTAGGAGCACCACGTTGCCCAAAACTTCAAGTAAGTGACTTTGCCTTGACTGGTTACGGTATTATTTGCAAGCGTATTGGCGGTAAGTACGGGATAGTCCTTTGCTGCAGACATTGTGCTGAGTAACATAAAGAGTGAATAAAATACGATGTTTTTCATGGTGGTTCCTTTGCGTTTTATAGCCAACTTTTGCCAGCTTGAATAAGAAAATATTGCGCCATCGCTACTAAGATAAGTGCGGTTGCTGTAGTGATGTGATTTAACCAAGCTCCAGATCTTGGTAATGTATGCAAAAAGCGTGTGCTTAGCCCTGCTAGCAGTAATAGGGTGCTCATACCGAGCGCAAAACTAAACAGCAGCGCGCCTCCTAATAGAGGTTGCTGGGCATTAGCAACGAAGAGCAATAAGCCGCCTAAAATTGGAGACGTACAGGGAGCCGCAACAAGAGCGCTGGCCATGCCCATTAGAAGAGGTGCTGGTGAGCCTGTTGCAATCGTATTTGGAAAGCGTGGCAGCGAGATTAAGCCTTTTGATACCGCAGCAAAGTAGAGTAATAGATTGGCAAAAATAAGCAGCACCCAAGGGTTTGTTGCTACCTGGCCAAAGAAGCTACCGGTTAATGCTGCAATAAATCCAAGCGCGGCGTACACCGCTGCAAAGCCTAGTGCATACCAGATTGGGGCAAGGCGAATATGGCGTTGTTGGCTAAGAGTCGCAACAGTTATGGGAAGTATGGGATATACGCAGGGCGTAAAGCTGGTGAGTACACCGACTAAGAGTGCAATAGGCACTAACCACCAATCAGTTTCGGCACTGGAGAGTGCCTGTAGTAACGTAGATTCAAGCATCGTTTTCTCTTTGCATTTTTTAACTGCAAAAGAGCATGACGGATAGCCCAGATTTGACCTATCAAATCGTCATAAAATCGCTATCAAATTTTATCAAGTGCTTGTTTAAAATGCATAAAAAAACGGCTCAAAGAAGAGCCGCTTTTTACTATAGTGTGTCGGTATTAACCGCGTACTTTCATGCCTTTTTTCTCCATGCCACGGTAGATGATAAGCATCTGAGCGATAGAGATAAGGTTTGAAACCAACCAGTAAAGTACCAGACCTGATGGGAACCAAATAAAGAAGATTGAGAACACGACTGGCATGTAAGTCATCATCTTTTGTTGCATTGGGTCTGTAACTGTCATCGGCTGTAGTTTTTGTGTTAGGAACATACTTGCGCCAAATAGCACAGGTAGTACGTAGTACGGGTCCATTGATGATAGATCCGTTAGCCACAACATAAACTCAGCATGACGTAGTTCTGTTGATTCAAGGAATACGTAGAACAAGGCTAGGAAGATTGGCATTTGTAGTAATAGTGGGAAACAGCCACCCATTGGGTTCACTTTTTCCTTACGGTACATTTCCATCATCGCTTGGCCGAACTTCTGGCGGTCATCGCCATAACGCTCTTTTAGTGCCTGCATCTTAGGCTGTAGCATGCGCATTTTAGCCATTGAGGTGTATTGCGCTTTAGTTAGAGGGTATAACGCCGTTTTCACAATCAAAGTGATAGCAATAATCGCCAAACCCCAGTTACCTAAAATACCGTAAAGGAACTTAAGCAGCGTCAGTAACGGTTGTGAAATAAACCATAACCAGCCGTAGTCAACAGTGAGATCTAGGTCTTCTTGAATTGCTTCAAGCGCTTCTGTGTCTTTAGGACCCATGTAGTACACCGCATGGATAGTTGCCGTGCTGTTTGCTTGCACATTGGTTGGCTCGCTCTTCATACCAACAATACCACTACCATTTCTAAGCGCGGTATAAATCGTATTATTGGTTTGCTGATCTGGCACCCATGCACTGACGAAGTAGTGCTGTAGGAAAGCAACGTAGCCGCCTTGGGTATTTTTATTCAGGTTCGCATCCGCCATATCAGAGAAGCTGTATTTCTCATAAGGCTCTTCAGCGGTACCATAGGCTGCGCCTAAGTAGGTCTGATCAACCATGCTGCCTTTATCTTGGCGTGTACGTTTGATTTGTGTGTATAGTTGTACTTGAACAGGTGATGAGGTGGTGTTGTTAACTTGGTATTCTAAGTCAACATCATATTTACCAGCTTTAAATACATAAGTTTTTGTGTACTGTACGCCTTTCTCATCAGTAAAAGTCAGTGGTACACGTAATGTATCGCCATTAAGCTCATATTGCTGTTGTGCAGACTCATATACTGGGCGACCAGCTTTGTTTGCGTCAGGGCCGTTTAAACCAATTAAACCACTCTGTGAAACATACTGTTTGCCTTCAAATTCACCAAGTAACATGAAAGGCGTGTCGCTGCCATGGGTTTCTGCGTGTTGTAGTAAGTTGGCTTCAACTATGTCACCGCCTTTAGTATCAATTTTTACCGAAAGTACATCGGTAGTGATACTAATAACAGAACGTGTTGCCTGAGTTGCTACAACTGGGACATCGGATTGGCTTGATGCTGGTACATCAGCTTGCTCTTCTGTTGGGGTTGAGTTCGCCACTTGTTGTGTGACGGCACTGGTATCAGCTTGTGCCGGGTTTTGTTCTTGTGTCCACTCTTGGAACAGTAGGAACGAAACCAGCAACAAACCGATAAATAAAAACGTGCGTTGCGATTCCATAACAGCTCTTATTTCTCGTGTTGTTTAACTTTAGTCGACTTCACAGGTACAGGATCATCTCCACCTGCGCTCAAAGGATGACATTTTAATATGCGTTTAACCGCTAACCAACTCCCTTTTGCAATTCCATGTAAATTAATTGCTTGAATTGCATAACTAGAACAGGTCGGGTTAAAGCGACAATGAGGCCCGAGTAGGGGGCTAATCCATTGTTGATAACCGCGGATCAGCAATATAAGCAGGTGCTTGGGAAGCGAACAAACTGCTTTGAACTGATTTCTGATCTTGCTACGCCCTGAAGTTGAATTCATGGCTTTGTAGATATCAATTTCCTCAATTTACTGCTTCAACCCAAGTGAGCAAAAACAGACAATTTTTCCATTGATATAGCTGATTAAAAGGTGAGCTAACCTTACCTTAATTGGCGTAAAATTACTATGCTAGCAAGGGTAAATGCGCCGTAAAAAGGAAAGGCTAAAGCAGATTATTGCTTTTTCGCGTTAGCTTGAGGATTTTTTGAACGCTTGTGTTGAGGCTTTGGCTTAAAAGGTGGTTTAGGTGCACCTGGCTTACAACGTTCATTTATTTTGCGCCACATCTTAGTGAGCTGTTTAGTTAGCTCTTCATTAGATTGCTCGTCAACACCGGTTTTGACCATCAACACAATATCGATATTATCAAGTTTATGACGATTTAATCGAAAGCTTTCTCTGGCAAGTCGTTTGATACGGTTTCGTTGACATGCTTTTTTGCAGCGTTTTTTTGCTACAGTTAAACCGAGTCTTGGATGACCAACATCATTTGGTTTTGCAAGTAGAGTAAAGTAAGGCGTAGCAGCGCGAGCTGGCTCTTGAAATATGCGGGAGTAATGCGAGGGAGTTAACAGACGTAACTCCCTGCTAAAGCTAAAGTCTTCCACTAAATATTAAGCAGAAAGTACTTTACGGCCTTTAGCACGACGACGTGCTAATACTTTACGACCGTTCTTAGTCGCCATGCGAGCACGGAAACCGTGAGTGCGCTTGCGCTTAAGTACGCTAGGTTGAAAAGTTCTTTTCATAACAATTCCATCCGATCGGTTAAAAGTTAAAACATCCTATGCAGGTCGCGATCCTGGCACAGGTGCCATTGCGAGCGCGAGATATTAAAGCTGAGCGTGTCTAAAGTCAATCAAAATCTGTTCTCTGTGGCTAAATAATCCACAGTGAGAGGTTTCTCTATCCTTTATATAGACAAAACTTGGCAAAGCTATCGAGCAAACATAGACGATCTACATAAAGTAGGATCAATACGAAATCGATCTGCATAGATCTGATCCGATGGGCGGCATTATAGCATTTAGTAAGAATAGGAAAAGCTCTGGAAAACTAAATTTGATCTTAATTTTGGGGTGAGATCGGGAGAGTTTTTTGCTATGATCTTACTTGTGGGTAAAAAATAAAAACCTTTAAATTTCATGTGTTTATTTTTTTGCTAGGGTGAGATCTTGCTTTTTCTAAATGTCAATATTGAACTTGTGGATAAGATCACTTCATAATACCCCGCTTCCACCAGTGATTTTGTAATAAAAACTAAGTATTTCCGGCGATCCTTTCATTTAGATCTGATTTTTTAGATCTGAATGCTCTATTTCTTATTCTCGGGAATCAAAACCTATTGGAGTTCAGAGTGTATCTGTCGGTTTGGCAAAGTTGTTTATATGTTTTGCAAGATGAATTGCCATCTCAGCAATTTAGCATGTGGGTAAGACCACTACAGGCAGAAAGTACTGATGATACGCTAACTATCTATGCGCCGAATCGTTTTGTATTGGATTGGGTACGAGAAAAGTATCTCCACCGCATCAATGAACTGCTGATTGAGATCTGTGGTGATGAAGCACCAGAGCTGCGCTTTGATGTGGGTAGCAAACCTGTGTTAGCTGCACAACCAAGTGTATCTAACGAAAAAGCCGCAAGTGTAGGTCATGCAGCTGATAACATGTCAATGCTGCAAGGCACTCAGCCAAAAATGGCAGAAAAAGTTGAGCCAGCTCCTAAATCTTCGCATAAGTCTAATATTAAAGAGAATTACACCTTTGATAACTTTGTGGAAGGTAAATCTAACCAGCTGGCAAAAGCCGCTGCAACGCAAGTTGCAGATAATCCAGGTTCTGCATTCAATCCCGTATTTATTTACGGTGGTACAGGTCTGGGTAAGACGCACCTGTTACACGCCGTAGGTAATGGCATTATTGAACAAAAACCGGATGCAAAAATTGTTTATATGCATTCAGAGCGTTTTGTTCAGGACATGGTTAAAGCACTACAGAATAATGCCATTGAAGAGTTCAAGCGTTACTACCGCAGCGTTGATGCATTGATGATTGATGATATCCAATTCTTTGCAAACAAAGAGCGTTCGCAAGAAGAGTTCTTCCATACTTTTAATGCGCTGCTTGAAGGCAACCAACAAATTATTCTAACTTCTGACCGTTACCCTAAAGAAATAGAAGGGGTTGAGGACCGACTGAAGTCGCGTTTTGGTTGGGGGTTAACTATTGCTATTGAGCCACCAGAATTAGAGACTCGCGTTGCTATCTTAATGAAGAAAGCGCAGCAAAGTAATATTAACTTGCCACACGAAGTTGCCTTTTTTATTGCTAAGAAATTACGCTCTAATGTGCGAGAGTTAGAAGGTGCGCTAAACCGCGTGATAGCTAATGCCAACTTCACTGGTCGTCCAATTTCTATCGATTTTGTTAAAGAAGCGCTACGCGATTTATTAGCGCTACAAGACAAACTCGTTACCATCGATAATATCCAGCGCACCGTGGCGGAATATTATCGAATTCGTGTTTCTGACTTATTGTCAAAACGTCGTAGCCGTTCAGTTGCAAGACCAAGACAAGTTGCCATGGCATTGTCTAAAGAACTGACAAACCACAGCTTACCAGAAATAGGTGATGCATTTGGTGGCCGCGACCATACCACCGTGTTACATGCGTGTAGAAAAGTAAAAGCACTTCGTGATGAAAGTCATGAGGTAAAAGAAGATTATCAAAACTTAATTAGAACGCTGTCTTCTTAAGGGTTAAATGATGCAAATAACGATTCCAAGAGAACTATTTTTAAAGCCACTGGTACAGGTGTCGGGTGCCATTGAGCGCAAACATACACTGCCTATTTTGTCTAATGTATTGCTAGAAGTGAAAAATGGCGCGTTACATATGACAGGTACAGATTTAGAGATAGAGCTTGTTGCATCTGTTGCCCTTGAAACCAATGTGCCAGACGCCAAGATCACTTTACCGGCGAAAAAGCTCCTAGATATTTGTAAGAGCTTGCCTGATAACTCGGATTTAGTGCTGAGTAGCCAAGAGCATCAATTGCTACTGACTAGCGGTCAAAGTCGCTTTTCTTTGACAACCTTAGCCGCTGAAGACTTCCCTAACCTTGAAGAGTGGGACGGTGAGGTTGAGTTTGCCATAACGCGTTTAGAGCTGAGAAAATTGCTAGAAGCAACGCATTTTTCTATGGCTAACCAAGACGTACGTTACTATTTAAATGGTATGTCTTTCGAAGTAGATAATAATGAAATTAAAACGGTAGCTACTGATGGTCACCGTTTGGCAATTGCGCAGCAAAAATTACCTGAGTCATTGCAAACACAACGTCAATTGATCATTCCTCGTAAGGGCGTGCAAGAGATCATGCGCTTACTGCCTGCGGATGATGAAACTATCACCATTCAATTTGGCGCTAATCATGTGCGTATCATCGACAGCGAATTTACTTTTACGAGTAAGCTGGTGGATGGGCGATTCCCTGATTATCGTCGCGTATTACCTCGTGGCGGGGACAAGTTGGTTACCGCAAATCGCGATTGGCTACGTAGTGCATTTCAGCGTGTGTCTATTCTTTCTAACGAGAAGTTTCGTGGCGTGCGATTGAATCTGAGTAATGGACAATTAAAAATTAGTGCCAATAACCCAGAGCAGGAGCAAGCTGAAGAAATTGTTGAGGTAGGTTACCAAGGCGATGATCTTGAAGTTGGTTTTAACGTTTCTTACTTATTAGACGTGTTAAATACAATAAAGTCTGAAGATGTACAATTTACGCTTTCTGATGCGAACAGCAGTGCGCTTATTGAAGCCGCTGGTGACGAACATGCAATGTATGTAGTTATGCCGATGCGTTTATAGAGTTATGAGTTTAACTCACCTTAGCCTCAATGCATTTCGAAACATTGAGGCGATGGCGCTTTCACCTAGCAATGCCGTTAATGTCATTCTCGGTGAAAATGGTAGCGGTAAAACCAGTCTGCTCGAAGCCATTTACTTTCTCTCCAGTGGTAAATCTTTCCGTACCAATCTGCAAAAATTAATGATCAAGCATGAGGCTTCTCATTGCGTTGTTCATGCTAAAAAACAACTACATAACTTGTCTATACCGCTTGGCATTAGTAAATATACCAGTGGTGAAACTAAGCTTCGAATTCAGGGGCAGGCAAGCCGGAAAGTGGCAGAATTAGCGCAGGTTTTACCTGTTCAAGTTATTACGCCTGAAAGCTATGAGCTGTTTTTTGGTGGTCCAAAAGAGCGTCGTAAGTTTCTTGATTTAGGTGTGTTCCACGTGGAACATCAGTTTTATTCCACATGGAAAATGTTCAATCAGGTGCTCAAGCAACGTAACGCTTTATTGAAATCTAAACCGAGAGATCTCCAATCCCAGCTAAGTTATTGGGATAAGGAGTTTGTACGCCTTGCTGAGCAAATAAATATGTTTAGAGAGGCTTATATAGGTAGGTTTCAGACGCATTTTTTTGATAAGATAGGGGATATAAGCCCTATCTTTAAAGGCCTTGAAATTCGCTTTCACGCGGGCTGGAAGGGGGAACTCGCTGAGGTATTAACAAATCAGTTAGAGCGAGATGTAAAACTTGGCTATACAAGTAAAGGGCCGCATAAGGCTGACTTTAACTTTTATACTCAAGGAAACAGCGTAGAACATATTTTTTCTCGTGGTCAACTCAAGCTATTACTGTATGCACTTAAAGTAATGCAAAACAGTTTGATTGACCAAGAGAGTAATAAGCAGTCAATTCTGCTTATTGATGATTTACCTTCGGAGCTTAGTGAAGATACTAAGGTGGCGGTATCGCGTCTGTTGGCGCAATGTCAGTCACAGCTGTTTATCACTGCTATTACTCCAGAAAGTATTGCCGCCGTTATTGAACCAATGGAACGTGAAATTAAAATGTTCCACGTGGAACATGGCAGCTTAATAACAAAATAATTGGAAGAAACCATGTCGGAAAATTACGATTCGTCGAGTATTAAAGTACTTAAAGGATTGGATGCTGTAAGAAAGCGTCCGGGAATGTATATCGGTGACACAGACGATGGTACTGGTTTACATCACATGGTGTTTGAGGTCGTTGATAACTCAATCGACGAAGCACTAGCAGGATATTGTGACGATATTTTCGTAACAATTCATACCGATGGCTCTGTATCTGTTCGAGATAATGGTCGTGGTATCCCAACTTCAATTCACGAAGAAGAAGGGGTTTCTGCGGCAGAAGTTATCATGACTGTACTACATGCCGGTGGTAAATTTGATGATAACTCATATAAAGTATCTGGCGGTTTGCACGGTGTAGGTGTTTCTGTTGTAAATGCACTTTCTGAAAAACTACAATTAACAATCCGCCGTGATGGCAAAGTGCATCAGCAAAAATACACTATGGGTGTTCCAGATGCGCCGTTAGGTGTTATCGGTGAAGCGGAATCCACTGGTACAGAATTGAGATTCTGGCCAAGTGCTGAAACGTTCTCAGATACAAATTTCCATTACGATATTCTAGCTAAGCGCCTACGTGAATTATCTTTCCTTAACTCTGGTGTAAGCATCATTTTGAATGATGAGCGCGAAGAGAATAAACAAGATCACTTCAAGTACGAAGGCGGTATTCAAGCATTCGTTGCGTATCTAAATCGTAAGAAGACACCAGTTCATCAAAGTGTTTTCCACTTCTCGACGGAACGTGATGATGGCATTAGCGTAGAAGTTTCTATGCAATGGAATGATGGTTTCCAAGAAAACATCTACTGTTTTACCAATAACATTCCTCAACGCGATGGTGGTACTCACTTAGCGGGTTTCCGTGCAGCACTTACGCGTACGCTTAACACCTACATGGAAAAAGAAGGCTTTAATAAAAAGTATAAAACCAGTGCTACGGGTGACGATGCCCGTGAAGGTTTGACTGCTGTTGTTAGTGTTAAAGTTCCTGATCCTAAGTTCTCTTCACAGACAAAAGATAAGCTCGTTTCTAGTGAAGTGAAAGGGGCTGTTGAGCAAATGATGGCTGAAAAGCTAACTGAATTCTTGCTAGAAAACCCAGGCGATGCAAAAACCGTTGTAAACAAAATCGTTGATGCTGCGCGAGCACGTGAAGCTGCACGTAAGGCCCGTGAAATGACTCGTCGTAAGGGCGTTATGGATTTAGCTGGTCTACCGGGTAAACTCGCTGACTGCCAAGAACGAGATCCTGCACTTTCTGAACTATATATAGTGGAGGGTGACTCGGCGGGTGGTTCTGCTAAGCAAGGTCGTAATCGTAAGAACCAAGCAATCCTGCCGCTCAAAGGTAAAATCCTGAACGTAGAAAAAGCACGCTTTGATAAGATGCTTTCTTCTCAGGAAGTGGCAACACTAATTACTGCATTAGGTTGCGGTATTGGACGTGATGAATATAACCCTGAAAAGCTAAGATATCACCGCATCATCATCATGACCGATGCGGACGTGGATGGTTCACACATCCGTACACTGCTACTGACTTTCTTCTATCGTCAAATGCCAGAGATCATCGAACGCGGTTACGTCTATATTGCTCAACCACCACTATATAAAGTGAAGAAGGGTAAGCAAGAGCGTTATATTAAAGATGATAATGCGCTAACTTCATACCTAACAACATTAGCGCTAAACGAAGCATCACTATATCCGTCGGAAGGTGCAGAGCCAATTACTGGTAACAGACTAGAAAACCTAGTACATGATTATCAGAATACGATAGATATCATTGAGCGTTTAAAGCGTAAGTATCCGTCTTCAATCATGAACCGTTTGCTTTATCGCCCAGAGCTAACCGAGTCAGACTTATCTGATGAAGCAAAAGTAACGGCGTGGACTGAAAACTTGGTTACTGATCTTGTGAAGAAAGACGAAGACGCTACTATCTTCAACGCAGAAGTCGCATTTGATGAAGAGCGCCACATGTATTATCCGGTGATCAATATTCGTCAGCACGGTGTTGATAAAGCGCATACTTTGAACTTCGACTTTATTACATCTAAAGATTATGTTCGCATTGCGAACACGGGTCGTCAGATTGGTAGTTTGATCAGCGAAGGCGGTTATGTACAGCGTGGTGAGAAGACTCAAGCAATCGAATATTTTGAGGCTGGTCTTGAATGGCTTATCTCTGAGTCTAAGCGTGGCTTGTATACACAACGCTATAAAGGATTGGGTGAGATGAACCCTGACCAACTTTGGGAAACAACGATGGATCCAGGTGCTCGCCGTATGCTACGTGTGACCATTGAAGATGCCATTGCTGCAGACCAATTGTTTGCAACCTTGATGGGTGACCAAGTTGAACCTCGTCGAGAGTTTATCGAAACAAATGCACTGAGAGTTGTTAACTTAGACGTGTAAACTCAAACATCTAGTAAAAAGGAGGGATTTTCCCTCCTTTTTTTATGCTTTAAAGCTTAAAACCCTCCTGCGCTCGCGGTATACTGAGCATAATTTTCAATCATTGAATCTAGCGTGAGCGCCAAATTACTGAAGGCGTTTACATACGATAAGTACCAGATAAAAATAAGCCAACTATGCAAAAATACGATATCAAAACCTTCCAAGGTTTGATCCTGGCTTTACAGGATTACTGGGCGCAGCAAGGCTGTGTTGTAGCTCAACCTTTAGATATGGAAGTTGGTGCGGGTACATTCCACCCGATGACCTTCCTTAAGTCCATTGGTCCTGAGCCAATGTCGAGCGCATATGTACAACCTTGTCGCCGCCCGACGGATGGTCGCTATGGTGAAAACCCTAACCGTCTTCAGCATTACTACCAATTCCAAGTTGTATTGAAGCCATCGCCTGAGAATATTCAGGAACTCTACCTAGGCTCTTTAGAAGCGTTGGGCATTGATACATTGACGCACGAAGTACGTTTTGTTGAAGACAACTGGGAATCACCAACGCTAGGTGCTTGGGGATTAGGTTGGGAAGTATGGTTGAATGGCATGGAAGTGACTCAGTTTACCTACTTCCAGCAAGTTGGCGGTATTGAATGTTCACCGGTAACGGGTGAAATTACTTATGGTTTAGAGCGCCTTGCAATGTATATACAAGGTGTAGATAGCATTTATGATCTCGTTTGGACAGATGGTCCAATGGGACGCGTAACTTATGGTGACGTGTTCATGCAAAACGAGATAGAACAGTCGACATATAACTTTGAATATGCGGATGTAGAGGCATTATTCAAGCAGTTTGACCAGTGTGAAAAAGAAAGCGAAAAACTAATTGAAGCAGGGCTTCCTCTACCAGCTTATGAGCAGGTAATGAAGGCATCTCATGCATTTAACCTGTTAGACGCACGTCACGCTATCTCAGTAACTGAGCGTCAGCGCTATATATTAAGAGTTCGTGCTTTATCAAAAGCCTGTGCACAGGCTTACTATGATGCACGTGAAGCACTTGGCTTCCCGCTTTGTAAGGATAAATAATGTCGACTGAAAACTTACTCGTAGAAATTGGTACTGAAGAGCTACCACCAAAGGCGTTACGCAACCTTGCTGAGTCATTCGCAGAAAATACTAGGCAAGAACTTGAAACATTAGAGCTTAGTCATGAAGGCGTGAGCTGGTATGCATCACCTCGTCGCTTAGGTATTCAAGTTAAAGCATTACAAACGCAACAGGCCGACAAAGTAGTCGAAAAACGTGGTCCAGCTATTCAGGCAGCATTTGACGCCGATGGTAACGCGACTAAAGCGGCGCTAGGTTGGGCTCGTGGTTGTGGTATTGATATTAATGATGCTGAGCGTTTAGAAACTGATAAAGGCACTTGGCTGCTACACAAAGCGAAAGTAGAGGGGCAACAGACCTTAGCGTTACTAAGCGATGTGATCAATAAAGCACTGGCTAAGTTACCTATTCCAAAGCCGATGCGCTGGGGTGCGAACAAGACGCAATTTATCCGTCCAGTACATACCGTGGCTGCACTACTTGGTAGTCAACAAGTTGAAGGTGAAGTGCTAGGTAAAGCTATCAGCAATGAGCTGCAGGGACATCGCTTCCATCACCCTGAGCGTGTTCGTGTTGAACATGCGGATGATAGTCATGCAGTGCTAAAAGGTGCATACGTTATTGCGGATTACGAAGCACGTAAAGCATTAATTCGAGGCCAAATTGAAGCTGAAGCTGAAAAGCTCGGCGCGCAAGTCGCGATGGATGAAGACCTTCTTGAAGAAGTTACATCGCTAGTCGAGTGGCCAGTCACTTTAGTTGCTTCTTTTGAAGAAGCCTTCTTGCAAGTGCCAGATGAAGCACTTATCTACACCATGAAAGACGACCAAAAGTACTTTCCACTATTAGATAAGCAAGGCAACTTGATCAACAAGTTCTTGTTTGTTTCTAACATTGAAAGTAAAGATCCGAGCGTAGTGATCTCGGGTAACGAGAAAGTGGTTCGCCCGCGTCTGGCAGATGCTCAGTTCTTCTTTGAAACGGATAAGAAGAAAACGCTGGAAAGCCGTCTTGAGTCACTTGATTCAGTGTTATTTCAGAAGCAGCTTGGCACACTAAAAGACAAGTCAGAGCGTATTTCGGCACTCGCAGGTTTTATTGCGGAGCTGCTTGGTGCTGATAAGGCGCTAGCAGAGCGTGCAGGTTTGCTAAGTAAAACGGATCTTATGACTGAAATGGTCATGGAGTTTACTGATGTTCAGGGCGTGATGGGTATGCATTACGCGCGTATTGATGGTGAAGCGGAAGAAGTCGCGCTAGCACAAAATGAGCAATATATGCCGCGTTTTGCTGGTGATAATCTACCGTCTAACCCAATCAGTTTTGCCGTGGCGCTTGCGGATAAGTTTGATACTCTGGTTGGCATTTTTGGTATCGGCCAGACACCAAAAGGTGATAAAGATCCGTTTGCACTTCGCCGTGCTGCCATCGGCGCATTGCGTATTATGGTAGAAAAAGAACTACCATTAGACATTCAGGATATCGTTGCCGAAGCAATGACGTTATTCGGTGATAAGCTAAGCAATGCAAATGTTGCCGATGAAGTGGTTGAGTTTATGTTAGGTCGTTTCCGTGCCTGGTACCAAGATGAAGGTATCAGCGTGGATGTGATCCAAGCAGTACTTGCAAGACGTCCAACGAGCCCAGTTGATTTTGATCGCCGAGTAAAAGCGGTTAGTCACTTTAGAACGTTGGCGGAAGCTGAAGCGCTAGCTGCTGCCAATAAGCGTGTAAACAACATTTTAGCGAAGAATAACGTCGCGTCAGAAGCTGCGGTGGAGAGCTCACTCCTGCAAGAAGAAGCTGAGCAAACATTGGCTGCACAAGTTGCTGCGTTAACTGCTGAGCTTGCACCTGTTTACGCTGAAGGTGATTATCAAACTGCACTGACGCGTTTAGCGAGTTTACGTGAAGCAGTAGATAACTTCTTTGATAATGTTATGGTAATGGCGGACGATGAAGCGGTTAAAGCCAATCGTTTAGCACTACTTGGTCAGTTAAGTAAGTTATTCCTTAATACTGCAGATATTTCAGTGTTACAAAATTAATTGCTGATACAAAAGCCAGCAACTGCTGGCTTTTTGCTGATTGGTAAAAGCAAGTAAAAGGCGTCTAGCTATGATTAAAAAACAAGGGGCAATGGCGATTGCGCTATTAGCACTTACCGCTTGTAGTAGTAACTTTCAATTGCCAACAACGTCAACTTCACCGGTTGTTGCTGGTGAGTTGGATAAGACAATGTATTTACGCGGTGACTTCACTCTGTGGGATGCCGAACCTCAGTATCGCCTTGAAGAAACACAACCGGGGATCTACGCAACAAAAGCAAGATTTATGAGCCCAGGTAAAGTGTATGAATTTAAAATTGCTGATGAGCAGTGGAGTGAAGGCTACAACTGTGGCTATAAGAGTGAAGGGCAGTTAACGCTAGGACAACCGCTGGTCGCGGATTGTAACACGGTGTATAACTACTTTAGTTTCAAGCCAAGTAAAAAAGGTTGGTACGAAATCCGCTTAGATTATCGTAATCCTCGCTCACCAAAGGTGGTGATTGTAAAATCTTAAAAAAGCGGCAGATGCCGCTTTTTTATTGTCTATGACTCATGAGTTCAAATAGTGTTAAAGAGGAGATCACTGACCTTTCTTAATCACATATTTGTAGGGAGATTCAGCCACTGCTTTGGCTACCAAAGTGTGATCCATAAATTCACAGAAGCTCGGAATGTCTCTTGTCGTTGATGGATCATCTGCGATAACTAACAACGTCTCACCTAAGTTCATCCGTCTCACCATGCCTCTAATCATCATTACCGGCTCTGGACAACGTAAGCCTACTGCATCTAAGGTATGGTCGGTATTATCAAAACTCATTGTGGGTGGCCTTGTTCGTTACGTTGCTAATTACGGAAATTGCTATTTTAACCGCATGTTGTAAGTAAGCTCAAGTTTGGATAACTCATGTCTGATACCAATTAGTCTTAATACTTGTTCAATTTGAAGGAGCAAATCTGACGCTAACTGCGTTAAAAATTTCTCATTTAGAACAACTAAATAGCAAAATATTTGCCTTGCCTACATGGATGTAGGTACCTCAGCGATAGCAGGACGCGGTAGCGGTGTTATCGACAAAATTTTCTCGCCTCAAAATAGACCACTTAATTAAGATAATTGGTATTAGCCAATCTGAAGTGAGGCAAATGCAGGTAATAAAAAAGGCAAAACAGCTGTGCCGTTTTGCCTTGGTCACCAAGTTGAAGTTGTGTGCTGGTATTGTCTTATAAAAGCCCAGTACCAGCTGGTTGGAATTAGTTATCTACGCGCTCGAATACGGTAGCGATACCTTGGCCTAAACCAATACACATAGTTGCAAGACCATACTTCGCGTCTTTCTCTTCCATTAGATTGATAAGCGTTGTGCTAATACGTGAGCCTGAGCAACCAAGTGGGTGACCGAGTGCAATTGCACCACCGTTGAGGTTCACTTTCTCATCTACCTTATCTAGTAGACCTAGGTCTTTTAGCACTGGTAGTGATTGCGCTGCAAAGGCTTCGTTTAGTTCAGCGACATCAATATCATCGATAGTAATGCCCGCTTGCTTCAAGGCTTTTTGTGATGCTGGAACTGGACCATAACCCATAATGGAAGGATCGCAACCTGCGACTGCCATCGACTTAACACGAGCACGAATAGGAAGACCGAGCTCTCTTGCTTTAGACTCGCTCATGACCAACATAGCTGAAGCACCGTCAGACAGCGCTGAAGAGGTACCTGCAGTTACCGTACCCGATGCTGGGTTAAATACAGGACGTAGCTGTCCTAGACCTTCTAGGCTTGTCTCTGGACGGACAACTTCGTCATGCTCGACAAGTACAGGTGTACCATCGGCATCATGACCTTCCATTGGTAGGATTTCTTTTGCAAAACGCCCTTCAAGGGTTGCGGCATGTGCGCGCTGGTGTGAACGTACGGCAAATTCATCTTGCTGCTCACGACTGATACCGTGCATTAGCGCTAAGTACTCAGCCGTTAACCCCATCACACCGGCAGCTTGTGCAACTGATGTCGCAAGGCCTGGGTGAAAGTCATTACCATGTGTCATTGGTACGTGACCCATGTGCTCAACACCACCGATAAGGTAAGTGTCACCAGCACCGGTCATGATAGCGCGAGCTGCGTCATGCAATGCCTGCATTGACGAACCGCATAGGCGGTTTACGGTTACCGCCGGTACGGTGTGAGGAATGCCAGCTAAGAGGGCAGCGTTACGACCAACGTTAAAGCCTTGCTCTAACGTTTGCTGTACACAACCCCAGTAAATGTCATCAATTGAGTCTGGTGCTACTTGAGGGTTACGCTCAAGTAGGCCTTTCATCAAGTGTGCGCTGAGGTCTTCGGCACGTTTATGCTTAAATACACCGCCTTTTGAACGGCCCATTGGGGTACGAATACAATCTACGATTACCGCGTTTTCCATGTTACTGGCCCTCCACTTGATAGAACACTTTACCTTCATCTGCCCACTGTCTAGTTTGCTCAGAAACTTGATAAATTTCACCAAGGTGAGCGTACTTATCAGCCATAGCTACAAAGTTTGCGAGGCCGATTTGGTCTAGATAGCGGAATGCACCACCTCTGAATGGAGGGAAGCCAATACCGTAGATCAGTGCCATGTCTGCTTCTTGCGGAGAAGCAACAATGTTTTCTTGCAGACACAGTAACACTTCATTGATCATTGGCACCATACAACGCTCAATAATCGTCTGTTTATCAAATTCAGTTGGGGCGTCACAAATACCGCTCATCAGCTCAAGCGCGCTGTCGTCTTTACTCTTCTTCAGACGACCTTTGCGATCTGGTGCGTATTGGTAGAAGCCTTTTTGGTTTTTCTGACCAAAGCGTTCGGCACCCGCAAGTACTGCGACAGGATCTTTGTCTTTACGTGCCATGCGAGTAGGGAAGCCATCAGCCATTACACCAGTACAATGGTTTGCCGTATCGATACCCACTACGTCTAGTAGATACGCGGGACCCATTGGCCAGCCGAAGACATTTTCCATAACCTTATCTACTTTTGCGAAGTCAGCACCTTCTACAACAAGTTGGCTGAAGCCTGCAAAGTAAGGGAACAGAACACGGTTCACGAAGAAACCTGGGCAATCGTTAACAACAATAGGAGACTTGCCAAGCTTTAAGGCATAATCTACCACTGCGGCAACGGTTTCATCCGATGTTTGCTCGCCACGAATGATTTCTACCAATGGCATTTTTGGCACTGGGTTAAAGAAGTGCATGCCACAGAAGTTTTCTGGCTTCTCAAGTGCGGTGGCTAACTCATCAATACGAATAGTCGATGTGTTTGAAGTTAGGATCGTACCTTCTGGTAATTGCGACTCTAAACTCGCCAATACCGTTTTCTTGATTTTAGGGTTTTCAACAACGGCTTCTACGATGATGTCTGAGCCTTGTAGATCGTGATCGTTGAGCGTAGCTTTGATTTTACCTAAAGTGGCAATCATCTTGTCCATCGACATGTGGCCGCGCTGTACTTTTTTACCAAGCAGTTTTGCAGCCTCACCCATACCAAGGTCTAGGGCACCTTGCTGGATGTCTTTCATGACAATTGGCGTACCTTTGTAGGCTGATTGGTAAGCGATACCGCCACCCATAATACCAGCACCAAGTACCGCAGCTTGTTTGATCTCTGTTTTACTTTGTTTCGCTTGTTTCTTGGCAACCGTTTTGATGTATTGATCCGCTAAGAAAATACCGGTTTGCGCTGCGGCTTCTGCCGTTTTGGCAAGCTTAGCAAAGTTTTGGTTTTCGAGTGCCATCGCTTCGCTGCGGCTAAGGTTAGCTGCTGCTTTAAGCGTTTGTACCGCCATCATTGGTGCAGGGTAATGACCTTTGGTTTTTGCCATGACTAAGCCTTCAGCCATACCAAAGCTCATGCCTTGTTCAACACGATTCATCTTCAATGGGTCAAGCTTGATTTGGCGTTTCGCGCGCCAATCCAATTTACCTGCTATAGCTTGCTCCAAGGTACGAATAGCGGCAGCCATAAGTTTGTCAGCAGCTACTACACCGTCAACCGCACCCACTTTTAGTGCGTCATTCGCTCGGTTTTCTTGACCTGTGGTGATCCACGTCATTGCGTTGTCAGCGCCGATTAAGCGAGGAAGTCTTACGGTACCACCAAAGCCCGGCATAATGCCAAGCTTAACTTCTGGTAGGCCAATTTTTGCGTTGTCAGTTGCAATACGGTAATCCGTGGCGAGCAACCACTCGCAACCACCGCCAAGCGCAAGGCCATTTACTGCCGATAGTGTAGGGAAAGGTAAATCTTCTATTGCGTCGAAGACATCGGTTGCGGTTTTAATCCAACCAACAAGTTCTTCTTCTGGGCGTTGGAAAGTCGGAAGGAATTCAAAAATATCAGCGCCAACAATAAAGTGGTCTTTGTCGCTGGTAAAAATTAAGCCGTCGATGTCGTCGCGCTGGCTCAATTCGATAAGCGCTTCGTGGCTTTCCTTTAGTACTTGCTGAGATAGTTTGTTTACTGAGCCTGGTAGGCAAAACTTAAACTCAGCGATATTGCCTTTGCAAAAATCAACTACAAAGGACTCGCGTTTGATTAACATACATGTTCTCCCGTGCTTTACACTGGTACGATGAGTTGTAATTTCAATCAGTGTGGATCCTTTGGCGGCAAATTGCAATGAAAAATTTACCGCACATTTACTGAAATACCTGAGTCGGTTTGCTATGGTGGCTTAACGCACCTCGCATTTAGTGTCATTTATGAGCATGCTCGCAAGTGACAAGCCGAGTTTTGGTCTTCAGCGCCATCTTTAGATAAGCATAATTTGGCTGTATTTCAATTTAGGTGTGTATTCTTTTGGCAGATAAAAAAGGGTTTGCATGACATATTGGTTACCCCGCTTAGCTGCAGGCAGCTTATGTATGGTGAGCTGGCTCTGTGCAGCCGATAGCACTCACGACGAATTTAAAGAGGCTGAGCGTGTCGCTTGGTCTGGTAATTATAGTAATTTTAAAGCGGTAGCAGCGCAGCTCGATCACCCACTTAAGCCGTACGTTGAAAAGGCGTTTTATGAACGCCATCCTAAACTTGAGTACCAGCAAGAAATTCAGCATTTTTTAACGGTATACGAACACACCCCACTAGAATGGCCAGTGCGCTCTGCTTGGCTCGATTATTTAAAGCGTCATAAAAAGAAAGCACGATTCATCGAGTTTTATCGTGAGACCAGCGATACTGAACTCAAGTGTACGTATTTGGCGTATCAGTTGGACTTAGGCGCGCCAAAAAAAGCCATTCTTGATCAAGTAACTGATATCTGGACGGTAGGAAAGTCTCAGCCTAAAGCCTGTGATGGCCTTTTTAGCCAATGGCAAAAGGCGGGGTATAGAACGCCTGATCGTGTCTGGCAGCGTATTTCCAGTGCTGCGCAATCCGGTCAAACGTCACTGCTAGATTATCTTGAGAAGCTGTTACCAAAAAAAGAGGCGTATCTTGCCAAGCTTTATAAAAAGGTTCGCCAAGATCCGAGTGCCGCTGCCGGGCTTTATCGGTTTAGTAAACGCACCGAAAAAGAAGCCGAAATTGCGGTATATGGTGTAAGACGCCTAGTTTGGCGCGATCCTGATTTAGCGCTACGTGCCTGGCAGAAGATGCAGGATATGTTTACCTTTACCCAGCAGCAAAAGGATAGTGTTGCTTATCGTTTTGCTCTGGCGCTTGCGTCTAAAGGTCATGAAGATGCGCGGTTTTGGCTAAATAAAGTGCCTAAATCGTTGCAGGACAAAAAGCTACTACAGTGGCTGATGAGTAACATGCTGAAAGAGCAAGATTGGGAAGGGATCTCGGCCTTATTCGTGGGTCACGAGCAGCTTAGCAATGGTCAACAATACTGGCTTGCATATAGCCTCGCGAAGCGTAACGAGTTGGCTAAGGCTAACGAGATTTGGCAGCAATTAGCACAAGAGCGTGATTACTACGGCTTTTTGGCCGCTGCCCGGTTGGGAATACCAGTCTCACTAAATGAAGAGCCGTTAAATGTTGACCCCAGCATTGTAGAACGAGTATCTCATGCGCCTGGTTTTAAGCGAGCAAAGGCTTTATACGAGCTGGAAAGGTATACTCAAGCACGCCGAGAGTGGAACTATCTTACTAACACCTCAAGCAAAGAGGAAAAGCTTGCAGCATCCATATTGGCTGCTGAGTTTGATTGGTACGACAGCACTATTTTTACTCTTGCACAGATCAAAGCTTGGGATTACGTTGATTTACGTTTCCCGATGGCGTTTAAAGATCTGTTCACTAAATATAGTGAGCGTAATCGAGTCGATATCGCATGGAGCATTGCGATTGCTCGCAGGGAAAGCTCTTTCGCACCGGATGCACGCTCGAGTGCGGATGCTCACGGTTTAATGCAGCTGCTGCCAAGCACCGCCAAATACGTTAATAACCGCAAGCGCGTGGCAAAAAATCGCCTCTATCATCCGGCCACAAACATTCGTTTGGGGACCAGTTATTTAGAGTATTTGAAGCGTAAAAATGCTGGAAATGAGATTTTGGCGACAGCATCGTACAACGCGGGTTATCATAGAATTAAGCGTTGGCTGCCGTCAGAGGCCATGCCTGCTGAACTTTGGATTGAGCTGATCCCGTACCGAGAAACACGTGACTACGTGAAAAATGTGATGGCATATCGACAGGTTTACCATACCCGTCTTGGTCGTGATGGCAACATATTGGCAAGTATCTTGGATATGAAAATTGTGAAATAACCGCACATGGCTGGTGCTTAGACTCAGTTCGTCGTTTTTAGGTAGCAGCTATGATAGACTCGATAGTATGTGAATTTTTGAAAATGGGTACACCATGGATAAGTTAGCAAATTTATACGCAGAGCATATTGCCACGTTGCAACAGCGTACAAGAACGATAGTAGAAAGAGAAGGACTGGATGGACTTGTGATCCATTCGGGGCAAGCAAAGCGTCAATTCCTTGATGACATGTACTATCCGTTTAAAGTTAACCCGCAATTTAAAGCTTGGTTGCCTGTTATCGATAATCCGCATTGCTGGATTGTGGTCAATGGCAGTGACAAGCCGAAACTCATTTTTTATCGTCCGGTTGATTTTTGGCATAAAGTGCCTGACGAGCCGAGAGATTTTTGGGCAGAGTATTTTGATATTCAACTGCTGGTTAAGCCAGATCAGGTTGAACAGTTACTGCCATACGACAAAGCAAACTATGCCTATATCGGTGAATATTTAGAGGTTGCACAAGCGCTTGGCTTTACTCAAGTGAATCCAGAGGCGGTGATGAACTTCTTGCATTATCATCGTGCATATAAAACTCAGTATGAAATGGCATGTTTACGTGAAGCAAGCCGTCTTGGTGTGCTTGGCCACATGGCGGCGCGCGATGCCTTCTTTGCTGGTGGCTCCGAATTTGAAATTCAACAAGCTTATCTTAATGCAACTCAGCATATGGAAAACGATACGCCATATGGCAACATTGTCGCCTTGAATGAAAATTGTGCGATTTTGCACTATACCCATTTTGAGCGTAAAGCGCCGAGTAAGCACTTATCATTTTTGATTGATGCTGGTGCAAACTTTAACGGTTATGCGTCAGATATTACCCGTACTTATGATTTTGCTAAACAAGGCGAGTTTGCCGAGTTGGTGAAAGTCATGAACGATCACCAAATTGAGTTGGGCAAAGCATTGCAACCGGGCAAACTATACGGTGAGCTGCATATCGATTGTCATAATCGCGTGGCGCAAGTGCTGAGTGACTTTGGTATTGTTAAGCTTGATGCTCAGGCCATCGTCGAGAAGGGGATTTCTTCCACTTTCTTCCCTCATGGTCTCGGTCACCATATTGGTTTACAGGTACACGATATGGGCGGATTCATGGCTGATGAAGCCGGTACGCACCAAGCACCACCTGAAGGTCACCCGTTCTTGCGTTGTACTCGTAAGATAGAGGCTAATCAGGTGTTCACTATTGAGCCTGGGTTATACTTCATCGATTCATTGTTGGAAGACTTGGCGCAAACAGAAAACAAACAGTATATCAATTGGGATAAAGTTGATGCACTGAAGCCTTACGGTGGTATCCGTATTGAAGATAACATCATTGTGCATGAAGATAGACTAGAAAATATGACGCGAGATTTCGGTCTCGAGTAAGCTGATTTCTAGCGCTAAAAGCAAGTATTTGGGGGCCGATTGGCTCCCTTTTAGTTTGGAACATTATGTCTGAATATTTCATTCCGAGTGAGTCACTGAGTCATCATGAGGAAATTAAGAAAAGCACGTTTATCGTGCATTTGGCCCACACGCCAACCATCGAAGATGCTAAAGCGTTTATAAAGCAGATTAATGACGCGTATCCCGATGCAAGACACAATTGTTGGGCACACATAGCTGGGCCCCCTGGTGGCAGCCATGTACTAGGGTTTTCTGATGATGGCGAGCCTAACGGGACGGCTGGTAAGCCAATGCTAAATGTGCTGATGGGATCAGGGATTGGTGAGATCACTGCGGTGACGACGCGTTATTTCGGTGGTATTAAGCTCGGCACTGGGGGATTGGTCAGAGCCTATGGTGGTACGCTTAATAACGCGCTAGCACAGCTAAGCACGACTAAAAAGGTACCGGCTTCTATTATTGTTGGCCACAGTGATTACCATCTTCAAGGTGTGATAGAGCAGCTATTACAAAGTCAGTTTACAGTGCTAAATTTAGATAAAGAATACGCTGCTAATATTACTTGGCAAATAGCAGTGGATAGTCGTGAAACACAACAAATCATTGATGCTATTTATGAATTAACCAATGGTGTTGTATTATTTAAGCAACTCAAGGAGTAGGTTCTACTTCTTTACATTCACTAATTAACCTCTGGTTAAATAACAAAAAGCGCAGCGTACAAAATGCAATTTCGTACCATAATAAAAATACTCGGGCAGTTAGTCGCTCTATTTAGTATCACTATGGTGCCACCAGCCATTGTATCTTTGATATATAAAGATGGTGGTGGTGTACCTTTTGTTTTAGCTTTCATTTTTAGTGTGCTAATGGGTTTGTTTGCGTACTACCCAAACCGCAAGGAAAACGGCGATCTTAAAGCCAGAGAGGGCTTCTTAATCGTTGTCTTATTCTGGCTGGTACTGGGGTCGTTTGCATCATTGCCGCTTATTTTCTTAGATAAACCGAATCTATCTCTAGCAGATGCCGTGTTTGAAGCTTTTTCTGGGCTGACAACTACAGGGGCTACGGTCTTGACGGGCATAGAACATTTACCTAAAGCGGTATTATTCTATCGCCAGCAGTTGCAGTGGCTTGGTGGTATGGGGATCATTGTTTTGGCCGTAGCCGTTCTTCCTATGCTTGGAGTTGGTGGCATGCAGTTATATCGTGCTGAAACACCAGGTCCAGTTAAAGACTCAAAAATGACACCGCGTATTGCCGATACCGCCAAGCACCTTTGGTATATCTATGTGTCTCTAACGGCGGCTTGTACGCTGGCTTATTGGATAGCAGGAATGAATTGGTTTGATGCTATCTGTCATGCGTTTGCCACGATAGCCATCGGCGGCTTCTCAACCTATGATGCTTCTATGGGTTACTTCGATAATCCATTTATTAATGTTATTTGTGTCGTCTTCTTGTTGATTGCTGCCATTAACTTCTCGCTACATTATGCTGCGGTATCTAGTCGCAATATTAAAGCCTATTTGCGAGATCCTGAGTTTAAAGTCTTTCTGTTTATCCAGTTAGCGTTGGTGGTGATTTGTTTTGCGGTATTGTCGTCAAACAATGTCTATGAAACGGGTGATGAGACCTTAGATCAAGCGATGTTTCAGGCTGTGTCAATTAGTACTACCGCGGGCTTTGCGACCGATAGCTTCTCAACCTGGCCGCTGTTTTTACCTATTCTCTTGATTTTCTCCAGCTTCATTGGAGGCTGTGCTGGCTCTACGGGTGGTGGTATGAAGGTTGTACGTGTCTTCTTGCTCTATTTACAGGGGATCCGTGAGCTTAATCGTTTAGTGCATCCGCGTGCTATATACTCGATAAAATTGGGTCGAAAGGCACTACCAGATAAAGTGGTTGAGGCTGTGTGGGGGTTCTTTTCGGCCTATGCTCTGGTATTTGTGATTATTATGATTGCATTGCTCGGGACGGGACTCGATAACATTACTGCGTTTTCAGCAACTGCGGCTTGTCTAAACAACTTGGGGCCTGGGTTGGGAGACGTTGCGGCGCATTATGGTGATATTAGTGATACCGCAAAGTGGATCCTTACGCTTGCAATGGTCTTTGGTCGCTTAGAGATCTTCACGCTGTTAGTCTTATTTACTCCTACCTTCTGGCGTGGGTAACTGTGCTTAAGTTGTGGGCTCCTTTGCTGAGAGCCTACAACTGACTGTGTCATTACCTCTTTTCTGCCACTCTAGTGACAAATTGTCATTTTATTTTTGAACTTCGCAAAGAAAAAGTTAATAAAAAATTTCAAAAACTCGGATTTTCGGGGTTTTCAAGTGTCAATATTTTTACAACGATTTAACTTGGAGGCGACGATATTGCTTGCCACACGCTTTTCAGATAAAGGATTTAAAGTGATAAAGGGATTTGCTGCTAGCCATGAGCAGGGTTTAGGTATGCAGCTTATAGAACGAAGCGTAATACAGTTGAATAGCTTAATCGATGAAGTCGGTTACTTGCAGCTTAATCAGCTTACATTAGGTCGTGCCCAGAGCTATGACTTATTTCATCAAGTTGGCTGTGAGAGCGGTGCACGTTTCGTTGTTCAAGTGATCTCAGAAAATGAGCTCTGGCAAAAGCGCCAGATACCAGCAATTATCGATGATTTTGAGACTGAGGGAGTGGGCTGTTTATTCAAGCGTGATGTCTCGGGTATATTATTTGTTGCTAAGCGCAATAGCGAACCTATGATGTTATTTATTGAAGCAGAAGAGCTTGCATTGCCACAAAGCTCACTTGAAGTACAAAGCAGAATGATGACTCTAAGAGATGGCGCATTAATGCTAAAAAGCCATTTTTTAGTAAAGTAATTGACCCCTTTTTAGGTATTGTTGGTAGTCGAAGAGTTGTAATTAATCTGAATTCAGTTTTAAATAGCCTTCCGCTAAAACTGCTACAATAAAAAAGTAGTAGAGTAAACTCAGGAAGGGTTGGATCCATGTTAAAAACTCAGGAGGTTGGGCAGGATACTTTGCTCACCGCTATCAGCGCTGGAAGTATTGTTGACTTAGAAATTTGTTTACCGGCAAATAGCAAAAGAGTAAAAACAGAATACGTCGGTATGCTCCAAGGGGCATTTTTAATTCTTAACCATCCCAACCCTAAGCGATTAGGCGCGGCGCTGGACTTTGTGATGGAAGGGACTTCGGTTATCGTCCGAGCTTTGCTCGAGAATGGCGATGGCCAAGTCATTGCATTCAAATCGCAAATAAAAGCGGTTTCAGTCCATCCCGCGCGGCTTATTTTTCTTTATTTACCCGAAAAAGTACAAACCTACAAACTCCGCTCGCAAAACCGTGTGCCAACCTTAATTCCCGCAAAATTTCACTGCCATGGCAGTAAAGATGTTGGGGTGATAAAAGACATTTCACTTGCTGGTTTACAGCTAGACTTAACGTCGATTGATGCCGAGCATATGGAAGAGGGGCTGAAATGTGAGGTTTTCATTGAAGGAAAAGAAGGGAATCAGATCACGCTAGAGGGCGATATTCGGCGCATAAAGAGTCATGATAAAATCGTCTCTTTAGGTATTCACTTAACCTCAGCTCCGGACATAATCCGTAGTGTATTAAAAGATTACCTAATCGATTTGTCTATTTTTCAAGATCAACAAGATACCTAGGGCGCTTTAAACGAATAAAGCGCTTACTTGGAAGAGTTTTTCCACAACACCGATTTGCTTTTTGTCGATCAGGAACATGATCACATGGTCACCAGAGAGAATAATGGTATCGTCATGTGCGATCAGTACATCTTCATCACGGACAATTGCACCAATAGTCGCGCCCGGTGGTAATTTAATATCTCGAATTGCACGACCGACAACCTTAGAAGTGTTTTCATCACCATGTGCGACAGCTTCAATGGCCTCTGCTGCACCTTTACGCAATGAATAAACGTTAACGATATCACCACGGCGAACATGGGTTAGGAGCGCTGAGATAGTCGCTTGCTGTGGTGAGATAGCAATATCAATGTCGCCACCTTGCACGAGGTCGACATAGGCACCACGTTGAATAAGCGCCATAGTCTTTTGTACGCCCATACGTTTTGCAAGCATCGCAGCCATAATGTTGGCTTCGTCGTCGTTCGTCACCGCGATGAACACATCTACTTGCTCTATATGTTCTTCTGATAGCAGCTCTTGGTCTGAGGCATCGCCACAAAAAACCACCGTATTATCGAGCGTTTCAGACAATTGCGTGGCACGAGCTTGATTGCGTTCAATAAGCTTAACGCTATGGTTCTTGTCTAATGAACTGGCCAATCCCGCACCTATGTTACCGCCACCGGCAATCATAATTTTCTTGTAAGAGCGTTCAAGCTTTTGTAGCTCGTTCATGACCGCACGAATATGCTTGGTTGCGGCGATAAAGAAGACTTCATCATCGGCTTCAATTACAGTGGTGCCGAGTGGTTTGATGGCTTTGCCCTGACGATAAATAGCGGCAACACGGGTGTCGACGTTTGGAATATGCTCTTTTAATGCAGAAAGTGCATAGCCAACGAGTAAACCGCCGTAATAAGCCTTAACCGCCACGAGTGACAGCATGCCCTCGGCAAATTGCAGCACCTGCAAAGCGCCTGGATAATCTATTAGCCTGCGGATATATTGCGTTACTAGCTGCTCCGGTGCGATGTAATGATCGACCGGTAAGTCGTCATTATGAAACAGCTTTTCTTTGTACTTTAAGTATTGTTCAGAGCGGATCCGCGCAATTTTGGTCGGCGTATTGAAAATACTATAGGCAACCTGACACGCAATCATATTGACTTCATCTGAGCTGGTTACGGCAATTATCATGTCGGCGTCTTCAGCACCTGCTTGACGTAAGATCTCAGGGTGAGCACTGTGGCCAGTGACCCCCTGTAGATCGTATTTGTCTTGCAGCTCTCTTAAGCGCTCGCCATCGATGTCGACAACGGTAATTTCATTTTCTTCACCGACGAGGTTTTCTGCCAGTGTCCCGCCGACTTGGCCGGCGCCTAAGATGATGATTTTCATATTGGTTACGGTCGATTTTCTATTATTGTTTTGTCAACTTTGCGTAGTAAAACCCATCACTCAATCCGGGTAATAGCTGCAAGCCTGGTTGTGTTTGTGTGTCTGCATCATGCAAAGGTACAAGCGTCGCATCAGGGGTCACAGAAAGAAAGCGTGCGATCTGTTGCTGGTTCTCTTGTGGTAGTACCGAGCAGGTAGCATAAACTAGTGTGCCACCGGGCTTAAGCAATGGCCAGATTTTATCAATAATTTGTGCCTGTAACGTCACCAAGTTATCAATATCAGAAGCGCGTCTTAGCCATTTGATGTCCGGGTGTCTTCTAATAACGCCAGTTGCAGAGCAAGGTACATCCAATAAGATGCGATCATATTGCTCGCCATCCCACCATGTTTCAGGGTCACTTGCATCGCCCTCAAGGCATTTGGCCGACAATCCGATCCGTTCAAGGTTTTGCTCTACACGTTGCAAGCGATCACCATCAGCGTCAATTGCAGTCACTTTGGCGTCAGCTAACTCCAAGATATGGCAAGTCTTACCGCCTGGAGCGGCACAAGCATCAAGAATATTTTCACCTGCTTGTGGCGCTAATAATCTTGCGGCTTTTTGGGCGGCGGCGTCCTGTACTGAGCAAGCGCCAGCGGCAAATTGTGGTAGCGCATAAACGTCAATCGGGCTATCAAGCAAGATCCCGTCAGGGTATTCACTATGAAGCTGATAGGCTACCCCTTCTTGATCTAGCAGAGCTGCGTAATCGGCAGTAGAGAATTGCGATTGGTTTACACGTAGCCACATAGGTGCTTGTTGTTGATTCGCTTCTAAAATAGCTTGCCATTGAGTTGGGTAAGCGGTTTTTAGTTGATTGATAAACCAGCCCGGGTGGTTGTATAAACAAGCTGGGATTTCGGCTGCACTGGTTTCCAGTTCGACCTGATGACGTTGGAAGCTGCGTAAAATTGCATTAACTAAGCCTTTCATGCCGGGCGCTCTTAGTGGCGTAAGTGCGTTTACCGTTTCGGCTACTGCAGCATGAGCTGGTACGCGCATATGTTGTAGTTGGTAAATACCCACATACAGCAAAAACTGGAAAACACGGCGCTTACCTTTAAGCGGTTGCTCAAGTAATTGCTGGCAATAGTGTTCAAGCGAAGGCAAATATCTTAATACGCCGTAGCAAATTTGCTGTAGCAGGGCTTTGTCTTTACCGTCTAACTGGCTGGTGGCAAGTGGTAATTGAGCACTTAACGACGCGCCTTTATCGACGACTTGAAATAGGGTTTGGGCAGCGAGTGCGCGTACATTACTCACGCGTCACCAACCTTAGCACCAATTGCTACCCAGTCGGCTCGACCATTCAAAAAGTCTTGTGCAGACATGGGCTTTTTACCTTGTGGTTGTAAGGTGTGAATTTCCAATGCCTGTGTGCCACAGGCAATTACGATACCGTGCTTGTCCGCACGTAGCACATGTCCTGCATCACCTTGTTCGTCAACTACCTTCGCCTGCCAAATCTTGACGCTGTTACCTGCCATCTTGGTAAAGCAAACCGGCCATGGATTAAATGCGCGGATGTTACGTTCAATTTGCGCAGCTTCCATCTGCCAGTCAATGTCGGCTTCTTCTTTGCTTAGCTTCTTAGCATAATTCGCTAGTGTATCGTCTTGCTTTTCTGGCGTGATCTCGCCCGCAGATAAGCGTGCTAGCGTATCAATAAGCGCGTCAGGGCCAAGTTCAGCAAGCTTGTTGTAGAGATCTGCACTGGTATCAGTAGCTGTAATAGGGCAGCGGGCGATGTGCAACATATCACCGGTATCTAGGCCCTCGTCCATTTGCATGATGGTTACACCAGTTTCATTGTCGCCAGCCCAAATAGCACGTTGAATAGGCGCTGCGCCTCGCCATCGTGGTAAAATTGAGCCATGAACATTCAGGCAGCCAAGTCGAGGAGTATCTAAAATGGCTTTTGGTAATAATACTCCGTAGGCGACAACAATCATGACATCGGCATCAAGCGCAGCTAGTTCTGCCTGTGCTTCCGGTGTTTTTAATGATTGCGGTTGTAGCACTGGCAGGTTGTGCTCTTGTGCTAGCACTTTTACTTCACATGCTTTGAGCTTTTTCCCGCGTCCTGCTGGGCGGTCGGGTGGGCAGTACACTGCCACGACGTCATGTTGTGATTGAATAAGTGCGTCAAGGTGGCGCGCTGCAAAGTCAGGCGTGCCTGCGAAAACGATACGCAAAGGATTACTCACGAAATACCCTAAAGTCAGTTAGTTGGAGATTGGTTAAGCTTGCTTTGCAGCGAGCTTAGCTTCTTTTTCAAGCTTCTTACGAATACGATCACGCTTTAGTGGCGATAGGTAATCGATAAATAGCTTACCAACTAAGTGGTCTAATTCGTGTTGAATGCAAACGGCAAGCAAACCATCTGCGTCTAATTCATACGTTTCACCATGTTCGTTTGTTGCCTTTACCGTGACGGTTTCAGCGCGGTCTACTTTTGCGTATGAATATGGCACTGACAAGCAGCCTTCTTCACTCACAGTAGAACCATCGCGTTTGGTTATTTCTGGGTTGATTAACACACGCGGTTCGTCGCGCGCTTCAGAAACGTCAATAACGACGATTCGCTGATGAATATCCACTTGCGTAGCCGCAAGGCCGATACCATTTTCATCGTACATCGTTTCCAGCATGTCTTTAACTATTTGACGTACTTCGTCATTAACCTCTGCTACAGGCTGTGCGACAGTGCGTAAACGCTCATCTGGGAACTTTAAAACTTCTAATATGGCCATGATTACCCTAAATCAATTTATCGTGTAAGCTGTTGTAAGCTAGTGTATGGTCTTATTTTAGCCATTCAAGTTCCCCTTTAACAGGTTTTGGTGGATAATAACCAAAAATAACCACAAGGAAGCCATCATGAAATATCCGATTGCTGCATTAATACTCGCTGGCTGCTCAGTTTTCTCTGTGAAGGCGGACACTTTGTCTGTAAAAGCAGATGCGCCGCAGCGTTATGTGGTGAAAAAAGGCGATACCTTGTGGGATATTTCAAAAATGTACTTACGTTCTCCATGGAAGTGGAAGCAATTGTGGCAGTGGAACCCTAGTATTCAAAACCCAGATCTAATTTATCCAGGAGATAGTCTCAAGCTACTCTACGATGAAAATGGTAATCCTATGCTGATGTTAGACAAGGGTGTGAAGAAACTGTCGCCGCATACGCGTATTGTTAACCAAAAAGCAGCTGCCATTCCTACGTTACCACTCCCTATCATGGAACCTTTTTTGCGTTTTGAGCAGGCGCTTTCTGAGTCGGAATTTTCTGATAGCCCAATTGTTCTCGGGGCTAACCGTAATATTAAAAATGCGACTCCGGGTCATCTTTTGTACATTAAAGCTGATTTAGTCAAAGGCGGGCACTATGCCATCTATCGTCGTGGTGAAAGCTACCGTACCTTAGACAGCCAACAACTGCTTGGCTTGGAAGCCGTGTTAGTTGGTTTAGGCCATGTGGTTGAGCAGGGAGATATCGTGGCGGGGCGTCCAGCAAAGCTACAGTTAGAAGTTGCCAAACAAGAGGTTAGGGCCGGGGATATTGTGCTACCCATATCTACAGGACAAAGTTTTCCGGCACAGTTTTCTATGTCTCGCCCCGAGCAACAAACTTTGGGCCGTATTATTGCGAGCGATAATAAGCTCAGAGAGTTTAGTACCATGAGCGTAGTGGTGCTGGATGTAGGCAGTAAAGCGCAGCTAAAAGAGGGACATGTCCTTGATATCGTAAGGCAATCGCCTACAGTTATAGAAAGCCAGCACGGTCCGCGCTATATTGAAGATGCATCACGACTCGACAAACTGATCACCGAAATGGGATCTTGGTTTGGTGAGGAAAACGATGACGACAGCGTAGTATGGCATATGCCAAAGGAAAAAGTCGGTGAGTTGATGATCTTTAAAGTGTATGAAGACTTAAGCTACGCTATGGTTGTTGAAACTTCGGAGCCGATCCGCGTTGGTGATCATGTACAAGCATTCAAGGAAACTGCCAGTAATTAAGTGGTAGAATTTCTCCTTGAGTGAGTCAGTAAACTCAAGGAGAGAGTATGAAACAAGCTAAACTAGCTCAAGCTTTGGCATTAACCCTGTGCCAAGGACTGGGTATCAAAACCATCACCGCATTACTTAATCAAGTCCCCCTTACGCAATTATTCACATTAAGCCAGGTTGAGCTTTGTAAGCTTGGGCTACCAGAAACTATTGCTGCCAACTTAGCGAGCACAGATTGGTCTCGTATAGAGCACATACTGGCTTACTGTCAACGTCAGCAAATTGATGTTGTATCTTTGTTTTCTCCTGAATATCCCGAGCAACTAAAAGAGATCTGTAATCCTCCCTTAGTACTATTTTGCAGAGGGAATATTGCGTTATTAAAACAACCACAAATTGCGATTGTTGGTAGTCGCAGTTCAACGAGAACTGGGCTTGGGCTTGCACATGAATTTGCACAGGGCTTAAGTTGCTCAGGGTTGGTGGTGACGTCGGGTATGGCAAGAGGAATTGATGGCGCAGCGCACCAAGGTGCACTTGATGTTCAAGGAGAAACCATTGCCGTGCTAGGGACTGGTGTTGATGTTGTTTACCCCAAACGCCATCAACGACTTTATGAAGACATCGTACAGCATGGTTTGGTGGTGAGTGAGTTCTTACCAAACACTCAAGCAAATAGTAATCATTTTCCGCGGCGTAATCGCATAATCTCAGGTTTATCTTTGGGTGTTTTGTTGGTTGAAGCCGAAGTAAAAAGTGGCTCGCTGATTACTGCACGCTATGCACTGGAGCAAAACAAAGAAGTGTTTGCGATCCCAGGCTCAATTAAAAATCGATTAAGTAGCGGTTGTCATTACTTGATTAAGCAAGGGGCAAAACTCACCGAAAATATTGAGGATATTTTGGAAGAAGTGAGCTTTTTTTGTGAAAACAGTCTATATAGTATAGAAATAGGGGAGCAAAAAGAGGAGCAATGTCCCGTATTAGAAAACCTTGGCTTTGAGGTGACGTCAGTCGACACTTTAACGCAAAGGACCCAGTGGCCAGTAGAGCAGGTGATTGCCAGACTATTGGACCTAGAACTCGAAGATAAAGTAGAGCGTGTACTCGACGGCTACATAAAACTCGCGAGGGGTTAAGAAGATGTTTGATATTTTAATGTATTTATTTGAGAACTATATTCACAGTGAGGCAGAAATCTTTGTCGAACAAAACGAACTCACCGATGAACTCCTTCGCGCCGGCTTTAATCAAGGCGAAATATACAAAGCGCTTGATTGGCTTGAGCAACTTGCAGATTTACAACACAGTGACGAAAACCCCTATTTAAATGCTAAACCGGACCATGCGACACGGATCTACACCGATAGCGAATGCAATATGCTAGACGTTGAAAGCCGTGGTTTTTTAATGTTTGTGGAACAGGTCGGAGTGATTGACAGTACCACCAGAGAAATGGTGATGGATCGTTTATTCGCGTTGGATAAAACCTATATCAGCCTAGATGATTTAAAATGGGTGATACTAATGGTGCTATTTAATGTGCCGGGTAAAGAACATGCTTATGCGCAGATGGAAGATCTGATTTTTACCGAGCCTGCATCTGTAGTTCATTAACTCTGCTCTAGCATGACAAGTTTCCTTCGGTAAGTTGAGGCCTTGAGCTCAGCTTACCGCCTTTCAAATAATGTTCCTGCTTAGTTGAAAACATTGATATCAAATACTTGCAAGGGGGAATTTCCATCATTTCCTTGACCCTAAAAACGAGGCTATTATATTAGGCGCATACTGGCACAAGGGGGCGGTGGTAAAGCGATGAGTAAAATAGACCATGCATTATTTAATGCAGACAAACATGCATTAGAAAAAGAGTATGAAGTATGCCCAGAATGTGGCTCTGAGCTGGTAATCAAAAACAGTAAAAATGGTCCATTTATTGGCTGCGCTAGCTATCCAACTTGTGATTATATTCGCCCACTCGCACATCATGATAGCCATGTAATTAAAGTACTAGAAGATGTGGCTTGTCCTGAGTGCGGCAAAGATTTAGTGATAAAAAATGGCCGCTATGGCATGTTTATTGGCTGTACTGGGTATCCTGATTGCCACTATATTGGTCATGAAGATGCGCCACCCACAGCGGCGTTACCAGCGTGTCCAAAATGCCAAAAAGGCAACCTAATTCAGCGTAAAAATAAGTTTGGTAAACACTTTTATAGTTGTGACACTTATCCAAGTTGTAAGTATACCTTGAACGCCAAGCCTGTAGAGCAGGCTTGCCCTGAGTGTCATTGGCCCGTGCTGGTGGAGAAAACCCGAGCGGGTAAAGCTGTGCTACAATGCCCACAGAAATCATGTCAAAAGATAGTGGAAATACCGTGAGTAATGACAATAAAGCGGATGCTGCGACAATAACAACGCCTGAGTCAGCACTTCAAGCTGGCGAAGTGATCTGTTATCCAACGGAAGCCATTTATGGTTTAGGTTGTGATCCTGATAACCAAGATGCGGTCACTAAGTTACTAACAATCAAATCTCGACCCATAGAAAAAGGGTTAATCTTAATCGCCGACAATTATGGTCAATGTTTGCCCTATGTGGATGACAATAAAATCCCGATGGATAAGCGCGCTGATATTTTTTCGTCATGGCCAGGCGCCATTACTTGGTTATTGCCAGCGAAAGCCAGTACGCCGCATTGGTTAACAGGGGGGCACGATACTATCGCTATTCGTGTTACTAGCCATCCCATTGTAAAGCAGTTATGTCAACGCTTTGGTAAGCCGATTGTATCTACCAGTGCCAATATAACTGGTCAAACTCCGGCTGTTTCGTTGTCAGAAGCTCGTAGCCAGTTTGGCTCACAAGTTGGCTATTATGTTGAAGGTGAGTTAGGTGGTAATACGACCCCAAGCGTCATTAAAAATGCAATGACTGGCCAAGTGATCCGAGGATAAAAAGTACCATGAGTAAAATAAACCTAGAGACCGTAAAAGCCTTTTTATTACAACTACAAGATAATATTTGCCAAGGCTTAGAGGCTGCTGATGGTAACGCCCAGTTTGTTGAAGATGCCTGGGAGCGTGCTGAAGGTGGTGGCGGTCGCACTCGCGTGATCCGTAATGGCGATGTTATTGAGCAAGGCGGGGTAAACTATTCACATGTTTTTGGCGCTTCCATGCCAGCCTCAGCGACGGCACACCGTCCAGAGTTAGCAGGCAGAAGCTTCCATGCCTGTGGGGTATCTTTAGTGATCCACCCGAAGAATCCCAATATTCCAACTAGCCACGCCAATGTGCGTTTTTTCATTGCTGAGAAAGAAGGTGAAGAGCCGATTTGGTGGTTTGGTGGCGGTTTTGATTTAACCCCATTTTATCCAGTTCTTGATGATGTGAAGCACTGGCACCAAGTTGCAAAGGATTTGTGCGCACCATTTGGTGACGCGGTATACGGTGACTACAAAAAGTGGTGTGATGAATATTTCTATTTAAAACATCGAGATGAGACTCGAGGTGTGGGTGGTTTATTCTTTGATGACTTAAACCAGTGGGGCTTTGAAAAGAGCTTTGCATTTATGCAAGCTGTTGGTAATGGCTTCCTTGATGCTTATCTACCTATTATTGAAAAACGCAAAGATACACCGTATAGCGAACAAGAACGTCAATTCCAGCTATATCGCCGAGGCCGTTACGTTGAATTTAATCTGGTATGGGATAGAGGCACATTGTTTGGCCTACAAACAGGTGGACGTACCGAGTCTATTTTAATGTCGATGCCACCATTGGCACGTTGGGAATATGACTTCCAGCCAGAGCCAGGATCGAAAGAAGCTGAGCTGTATAATTATCTTACGCCAAAGAATTGGTTGGCGATGTAATAGAGTAAAAAAGGAGCCTCGGCTCCTTTTTTACTTTTAGCGGTTCACTTAGTTTAATTTAAATCCGCGCACTTGCTCATCCAAATCGCGCGCAAGGGTGAGCAACTCTTCACTGATCTGTTTAGAGCCGTGGGCATCAACTAGCGAGCGCTCAGCATTATCGCTAATCGCCACTACGCTACGATTGATTTCTTCAGCGGCCAGGTTTTGCTGCTCAGTGGCATCGGCAATTTGCAGGTTTAAGGCATTAATTTCGTGCATCTGTGTCGAGATGTCTTTAAGCGCTTGTGCCACTTTCTTGACCTGATGTGCGCGGTCATCTGCTTCTTCGCAAGAAGCACTCATTGCTGCCACGGTTTGCTGTGCCTCGGACTGTAGCTTATCGATAGTGCGTTTGATTTCATCGGTTGAGTCATGTGTTCGTGTCGCAAGTGTTCTGACTTCGTCCGCAACAACCGCAAACCCTCTTCCTGCTTCCCCGGCGCGCGCGGCCTCTATTGCTGCATTGAGCGCTAAGAGGTTGGTTTGCTCCGCGATACTACTGATCACTTCGAGTACTTTACCCACTTCAAGAGTTTGTGCTTGGAGCTGAGAAACTTGTTCTGCAGCTTGCCTTACATCTTGTGCTAATTGGTTGATACTTTGCTCAGTATGATTAGCAACAGCCATGCTTTCCTCCGCGAGGTGATTGCTGCTATCCGACTTTTCTGATGCAAAGTGGGTGGTATTTTTTACTTCACTTGAAGAGCTTTCAAGCTCATTAATTGCGGCTGCAACAGAGTCCGTCCCTTGTTTTTGCTCTTGAATGGCCAGCTCGGTAGTTTCCGCTGAAGCATATATAGATTCTGCTGAGTGAATAAGTATTTTTGAAGAGTTGGATAACTGCGCAATATTGTCTTTAAAGCTATCCATCATTTTATTGAAGTTAATCGCCAAGCGTCCAAGCTCGTCATCGACTTGGTCGTCTATTCGTAATGATAAGTCTTTGTTCGTCGTTGCGAGGCGCATGGTTCGGCCTAGCGTTTTTAGTCGTACTATAAAGAGCTTCCTAAAAAGTACGCCTAAAATCACAAAGGTGGTAATAAAGATAGCAGAGAGAAGCGCAGTGCTAAACCATGTATTAGTGTGTACCGTATTATCAATATCATCCAAAGAGTAGCTGATCCGCACAACACCGAGCACATCGCCTTCCTTTGCCTGATGACAACCCAAGCAATTTGTTCCTTTATAGCTTTCTTTGGCCACCATCGGCTTTAAATAAGTCATGATGCGACTACCGTCGCGCTGTTCAATAACTAAGGTTTCTTTCCCGTTCAATGCATCAAATTCAGCCTCAGAGTTAGGTGCTTGATTTGCATTACCTGGACCGTAAAGCTTATTAACTTGTTCGGAGCGGATAATATGCGCATCTTCGATATTTGGATGATTGCGAATTTTATCACTCAGAATTTCACGGTTTGCCATGGTGCCGGTCAGCATCATAGTATTGATAGAGTCAAAGTAATTATCTGCCAGTAGCTTAATATTACTTTCGACGGTTTCTTCAGCGAGCGTCTTTTGTTGACTGCTGCTACTAAGGATACTGGCAATCAAGACGAGCACGCCCGTCACTGCCAGTAACGCATAAATTTTATGTTGAATAGATTTCACACGCATCGCACCTGTACACAATTAGAACAGTGATTATGCATCTCTACTCAAGAGCGGGATTTGACCTAGCGCAAAATAGCCGTGTAATTTTAATTAACTAATACTTTACTCTTATTCTTGATTAATCATATGTGTCGCAAGCTGAGCGAGGGACTGCCTTAATCCTTCTCTTAATAATGGGTTTCCTACCTCTAAGTCTAATGCTTTATTCATGCAGTGCATCCATTGATCCCGTAAATCTTGGTCGATAGAGAAGGGCATATGGCGCATTCTTAGGCGTGGGTGACCATATTTCTCTGCAAATAAATCGGGCCCGCCTAACCAACCAGAAAGAAATTCAAAAAATACCTGTCTGATCCTATCTAATGGTTGTGGATGCATATCGTAAAGCGGCTTTGCATAGGGGTCGGTTGCCATAATATCGTAAAAGCGGTTGGCAAGATCGCGGGCGCCTTGTTCTCCACCAATGATTTCATAAGGTGTTTTTTCTGGAGTGGGGGCACTATTCTTTTGTTCTACGGTTGCATCTTTATTAAAGATACGTTTAATTAACTGCTTCATAATGACTCTTTCAAGGCGCTCATATAACGATGGACAAATACGCGGTATTCGGTAATCCGATAAAACATTCTAAATCGCCAGCAATCCATGCGCAATTCGCACAGCAATGCCAGCAGCAATTAGAATACGAGGCTATTTTGGTATCAGAAGATGCCTTTATTCAAACTGCATCGACATTTTTTGCCCAAGGTGGTTGTGGTGCGAATGTGACTTTACCTTTTAAAGAGCAGGCATTTGCCTTTGCGGATACCCTCACCGAACGAGCTAAGCTCGCTGGTGCCGTCAATACCCTAATCAAACAGCAAGATGGCAGTATTACAGGCGATAATACTGATGGTGCAGGTCTGGTACGAGATCTCATGAAACACCAAACTAAACTTGAGGGAGCTAACGTACTATTGATTGGTGCAGGTGGCGCCGCCAAAGGCTGTATCTATCCGCTCCTCCAGGCCGGAGCAAAACGGATCGTCGTGACCAACCGTACTGAGTCAAAGGCATTGCAACTAGCAGAGCAATTTGCCTCGTATGGAGAGGTTACAGGGTGTGGCTTAAACAATCCCCCCGACATTGGTTTCGATATTGTGATTAACTCCACCTCATCGAGCATCACAGGGCAAGTGCCAGATGTTAGCCCTACTGTTATTACATCCTGCTTAGTTGCCTACGATATGTTCTACAGCGACCAGCAAACAAGTTTCTTAGGCTGGGTGGCGCAACATAATCAACAAACGCAATTGATTGATGGCATAGGTATGTTAGTTGAGCAGGCCGCAGAAGCGTTTTACCAATGGCGAGGGGTGAGACCTGATACGTCCGAAACATTTAGACTTATTAGAGGGTAAATATGAACCAAGCAATACTGTTTAATGATGACATCAGTTATCAGCAGGGAGAATTAACGTTTACGGCGATGGCCAGTGGTCAGCTGATCAGCTGTAAAATTGCAACTAAGCTTGAGCAGGAAGCCGCAATAGCGCACTTTGCTCAGCATCAATTCGATTATGAAATGCAGGCTGAGCAGTTAATAGAGGATGAAGCGTTTAATGAGGCGGGAGAGATAAGCTTAGCTTTCCTCTAAATATTCATCTTTCAGTTCCACGTAATTTTGGGCGGACACTTTTAAAAATTGTAGTTCTTGTTCGGTGAGGGGTCTGGCTTGTTTTACCGGACTACCGACATATAAAAAACCGGACTCAAGATTTTTATTAGGCGGGACAAGTGCACCACCGCCAATAATAACGTCATCTCCTACGGTGACGTTGTCCATAATAATTGCACCCATACCTACGAGAATACGATTACCAAGTTTGCAACCATGCAACATGACTTTATGACCAACAGTCACATCATCACCAATAATAAGCGGGTAACCGTCAGGTACTGAAGTGCTCTTTCTTGTTAAATGCAGTACGCTTCCGTCTTGAACATTAGTTCGTTTCCCTATCTTGATGTAGTTCACATCGCCTCTGGCTGCAACCAATGGCCAAACGCTGCTGTCTTCGCCAATTTCTATATCACCGACCAAAATGGATGATTCATCAATATAAACGCCTTGTGCCAAGCGCGGGGATTTACCTTTATAACTTCTAAGCATGTCTAGATTACTCATCTCTCGTGTCTTGTGTCACTAGTGTAGAGTGTTGAATTGTAAAACTCTAGTACGAAAAAACTGCAAAAAGATAAGCAAAAGTGTCAAAAATAAGCGTTTCGCTTCATTTTTGCTCGAACAAACGTTTTTTCGCAATTTTCTTTAAAAAAAGGGTTGCACTAAAATCGGATCGCCATATAATGCGACCCCACTGACACGGGGCACTACGCTGAAAAGCAAAGCAGCAACGAGTTAGCGTCAAGTAAAACTTAAGTTATAAACTTCTTCTCAAGAAATTCAAAATTAAGTGTTGACAAAAAATCGGGAGTGCTTAGAATGCACATCCCTCGAAACAACGAAATGTTTCGAAATGTTCTTTAAAAATATGAAGCAATCATCTGTGTGGGCACTCGTACAGATTGAGTTCTAACAGCAGATTCTAGTTCGCTAGATGA
>NZ_JAKRFX010000012.1:0-178052 GCF_022347825.1 Pseudoalteromonas sp. OF7H-1
CACTTGGTCTATATCTAACTAAATCCCCTGTCTTATATAAACGCTTGCTGCTGCCGGATTGCCCTTCTCTATAAAACGGATTATCTATAAAGCGCTCTGCCGTTAACTCGCTTTTATTCAGATACCCCCGAGCTATACCTGCGCCACCTAGGTAAAGCTCACCAACACAATACATTGGACACAAATCTCTATTACTATCCAATACTAAAACTTCATTATTGATATTTGGCTTTCCTATCGGTACTACCTGAGCTGACTCCTCTAAAAGCGAAGTGTCCAGACTTGTAGCGGTAACCGTCGCTTCTGTTGGGCCATAGCTATTAATTAGTTTAACTGTATCACCAAAGCAGTCTCGATGTTTCTGTACCGTATGTATTGATAAAGACTCTCCCCCTACGACCACCATCCTTAATGAATTTGCCACTTCCATATTTGTGTGTTGAACTAGCTGCGCCCAAAATGCTGTCGGCAAGCTTGCTAAAGTGATGTTTTTATCATTACAAAATGCTATAAATTCCTGTAGCCCTTGCATACATTCTTCATTTCTTAGTGTCAGAGTACTACCTTGGCATAGGGCTCCAAAGCATTCTTCTATGAAAATATCAAATGACACCGTTGAAAACTGAAGTACATTATCAGACTCTGTAATGCTATACACTTCTCGTATATGCTCTTGATAATTAACCACTGACTTATGCTCAACCATCACGCCTTTTGGTTGTCCCGTTGACCCCGATGTATAAATTACATATGCTAAATGACTTGAGGTAAGCCCTATCTCCTCCCTATCTAGGTTCTCTTTACTGTAATCTGCACATGCATATCCCGTCGTATCCGCCATCCCATCTAAGCAAAGGACCGCACCTGCAAACTCTCCCAGTACATCCCGCTCCTTCGTACCGCTCAACACGATATCAACCGCTGTATCTGCTAGTAAGTAACTCAGTCGCTCTGCCGGATAATTCGGATCTAAAGGAACATACGCCCCCCCTGCCTTCAAGATACCCATTATCCCTATCACCATCTCCAGCGACCGCTCTATACACAACCCAACCAATGTATCCGGCCCTACACCATGCTCCGAACGTAGGTAATGCGCTACTTGGTTCGCTTTCTCATTCAACGCTCTATAACTTAGTGTACGACCTTCAAATACCACCGCCGTCTGCTCTGGCGCATTCGCTACCTGCCCCTCAAATAAATCATGAATACAGGCCTTCTCTGGGTAAGGCTGCGCTGTGTTGTTAAGGTCATTTATCAGTAGGTTTGACTCTATATCGGAAAGAAACTTAATATCAGAAAATTTCGAGTTATCGTTATTAGTGATTGAAAAAATTAGATTAACTAGACTTTCTGTCATTGAGTGAACCAACTCATCTGAAAGTACAGATTCTGCAAAAGTCCAATAAATACAGAGTCCTCCGTTACCCTCTACACATTCGATATCTAGATCAACCTCAATGTAGTCAGTTTCAGGCTCTTCTATTTCAATTCTACCATTACCAAGACGCAAATCCGGTATTTCATTGTTTTGAAAAGAGAAAAGTATCTGTATTAATGGAGAAATACCCTCAACCCTTTCTAACAAGCAATGACTAACAATATCGTCAAATGGCACTACTTGCTTATCAATTAAATCTAAAAATTGGAGGTTATGATATTTAACAGACTCAATAAACGTAGATGAAGTCTTGATTTTCGTTCTAAATGGTAACGTATTTACAAAATATCCGACCGTATCACTTAACGTTTCGGCCGATCTATTTGCTACAGGGATCCCCATAAGGATATCTTTGCTGTCACTGTACTTTGATAGAATAAACGACGTTGCTGTTTGTAGTACACTGAATAAAGTAACATGATGTATTTTACAAAAACTCTTTAATTCTTCATAACGTTGATGATCTAAATGAATAGTTTTACGTTTTGCCTTTTGTAAGTTTGATAGTGACCTATTAGTAGTAGGAAGACTATGAACTTGCGGAGCCCCTCTTAAGTATTCTTTAAAGAAAGACAGGTTGTCAGCGATTGCGTCTTGAGTTTTGCTACTTTGCTGCCAATCAGCATAGTCGATATACTGTAAAGGCAGATCTTTATTAACCTCGCTATTACTAATCAGAGCTTGATAAAACTCACTCAAATCTCTAACAATAACACCTATTGACCACCCATCAGAGGCAATATGATGAATCTTGATATGTAACTCAAATTGCTCAATGTCAGTTTGAATTAATAATGCCTTCAACATGCAACCCGATTCAAGTGTAAAGCTTGAGGTTTTAAATTTCTCACGTTCTGCATCAATATATTGAAATGAGTTGCTGCCATTGTTATATGGTAAATGATTTAAAAAGAATCCAAAGTCTTCAACGACTTCCTGAGTCAAGTATCCATTGCTCTCGTGATAGCAAGTACGTAAAATTGAATGGCGTTTGATTAGAAGCGTAAATGCATCTTCTAACGTTGAGACAGAAAGAGTGCCATTGATATGCAGAACACGATAAAATTGATAAAAGTCGCTTGATTGGTTCGAATTGGCTAAGAACCACATTTGGGCTTGTCCAGAAGACAATTTCCCAAGCTTCTGTTGAGGATAAACCCTTACAAATTCTTCATTCTCGGTTTCAGCATTTTTACTCTTTATATACGTAACTAGTCGTGCTTTATTATTTCTTATTTCCTCAAGCAGTGACTTGTCCATTTTTCCTTTTGGAGCATTTACTTTTAAGTTTGAGTTTTCAACCGATAAAGTCACACCGAGAACGGAGCACTTATCAATTATATTTTTTATATTCATAAAAAACCTAGTAAATTAAAAAACAGCAGATTCTTTTTCATTTAATGGAGAATCTGCTTCCTGATAAAACGGAGTTGACTCTACCACTTCCCCACTTTCTATTTTTATAATTTCATCACAACAGTGAAAGTATCTATCATCATGTGTGATCGCTATTATTGTCTTTCCTTTACTCTTTAAGTCCGGAATCACATAATTGTAAAATAAGTCTTTAAACTCTGGGTCCTGATCTGCAGCCCATTCATCCAAAATGTATATATCTCTATCTTCGATGATACCGATAAGAAGAGCTAGCCTACGACGCTGGCCATCAGAAAGCTTTATTGTCGAAAATTTGTTATCAACTAATTCCGTTTTCCCTTTCAACTTGAAGATATCCATATAGTATTTTATTCTTTCAACATCATTAGAACTCAGGCTATTATAAAAACCATTAAACAAATAATAGTCAGAATATATTGAATAAAACATCCCCCTAGCAGAAAAAATATTTTCGAGGTTAATCTCGTCACTCCCAAAATAGTAGGTGCCAGAGCTAGGCGTGTAATGCATTGACACAACTTTGCACAATGTCGATTTACCAGAACCATTACCACCAACAATGAAATAAACTTTACCCTTATGGAACTCGAGATTTTCAACAGAAACCTTAAATTTACGTTCCTCTTCCCCATAAGAATATTCAATGTTTTTCAATTTAATACTATTCCAACATTTATCTATTTCTTGACCTTCTTCATTTAAAACTTCTCCACTAGAATATATTTCATTAATTTTATTTAAAGAAATTTCACCTAGTTTCAACTGATTCATTAGACTAAGCACGCTTGCAATTGGACCTGTTATATATAGAAGAGCCATAACGACTCCATATGTACTCTGTTGCTCTACATCAGGGCCTTTAGGAAGTAAAAATATAACAATACCAATCGCGAAAAAGCATAGAATCTCACTTGAATTACCAGCTAAGTGAAGTATAAAATCACCTTTTTTTTCTTGTTTTAAAGATTCCAGAGTTGGGGACGTGATTTCACTATCTAAAAATTTCTCGGATTTTCTTTTATCTAGCTTTAATTCATAAGCACCAAACACTAAACCTCGAAATCCTTCCTGCATAACGTCTTTTAACTCTCTTGACTTAGAGTAAAATTTCTTAGTTCTACTTAATGGAAATTGAAACAAAACCAGCCCGAATATAATAAATAAAATTGTGTAGATAAATATCTCAAGATCAATTACAGCAAGATAAATAAGCATACCTATTGCTGTCACAGTTGAAACAAGTACCATTGGAATCGCGATAGCAGCATTTGTAAGTCTCCCCATATCCTCAGTCAGAACATTTAGAATGCGAGACAACCCTAACCCTTCGACATGCGCTATTTCAGAGCTATTTATCTTCCTCGAGAGATCTATTCTCAATCTAGCAACGGCAGTTTTAGCTAAATTATTGACAAGAATAACTGATGAAGCTTTGGTTATTAGTACCAAGGCTATCAATCCAAAAAAGAATGCCTCAACACTAATATGATTGGAAATGTAATTATGAGCTTTCGCCTCACCAGAAACACCTGACAATATACTCGGAATGATCAAAGCGTATAGGGCTCCAGATATGATACTCAATGAGATAGAAGCATATAACTTACTCGGTGAGTTTGAAAAAAGCAGCTTCATTAATGTTAAATCATTATTTAATTTCATAATAATCTCTAGATAATGAATTCATCAGTTTCTTCCTCTAACTCGTTACTTATTCCTCCGAGTACGGCCTGGCTTCGCTTAACTTGAAGCAACTCCTGATCAATTATCGACGCGCACCCTTGAATCGTCGAAGATTCAAAGAAGCTCTTAAGTGGTAGTGAAATATGGAAGTGCTTGTTTATCAAGTTTACCAACTTAGTTGCCATCAGTGAGTGACCACCTAATTCGAAGAAGTTATCCGTAACCGAAATGTGATCTAGCTCTAATACTTCACTCCACAGATTACTAAGGTAGATTTCGGTTTCGGTCGATGGCTCTATCGCTCCGGCACTGCTCACCGGCTTAGGTAGCTTCGTTCTATCCAATTTACCATTTGGATTATGTGGAAACTCAGTTAGATGCATATATACAGTCGGTCTCATAGACTCTGGAATTTCCTTCGCTAACGCGGTTCTAATTTCATCTTCGATAGCTGTATTAGAGCCATTTGTATATGTCGTGTAGTACAACGCGAATTTGCTATCGCCACTTTCCAATGGGACTACATGAGCAAGGCATTTTTTAACAACCTCTAGTTGGTTTACGATGCTCTCTATCTCACCGGTTTCGATTCTTATCCCTCTTAAACTGACTTGGTGGTCAACCCTTCCTAAGAACTCAAAATTTCCCGAACGGGTAAGTCTTGCTCTATCTCCCGTTTTATACAATCTCTCACCAATAGCGTTGTTGTACACAAACTTTTGCTCTGTTAATTCTGGTTTCCCAATATATCCATTAGCTAGTGATAAGCCACCAACGTATAACTCTCCAGAAACCCCCAGAGGCTGAGGCACTCCGTAGCTATTCATTGTATAGAACTTCATATTTGGATGTGGCTTACCAATACAGTACCCACCGCCGTCGTGTTCATGGGATAAGTATCCACTGCTGACAACTGAAGATTCTGTCATGCCGTAAAGGACTCTTACTATTACTTTACTACGCCAAGTGCTCAACTTAGTTAATAAAATCGGGGGAACCGCTTCCGCACCGACTAATAAGAGTCTTAGATTAGGATATAAAGACGGTTCTGATTCTATCATCTCAAGCCATGGCATCATTAGACTCGGAACCATATGCATAACAGTTACATCTTGTGTAGATGAGATTAATTTGGTTAAGTTGGTTACATCAGACTTTTTCAATATCTTTACTGTTCCACCTGAAATAAGTGGAACGAATGTCTCAAGTAAAGATACCCCAAACGCTTGTGAGCCAACCGTCGGCATCATATCGTCGACACAAAAGTTATATACATTACGATTGGCTTGGAGTGAGTAATATATACTACCATGTGGAACCATAACTCCCTTAGGCTTACCTGTCGATCCTGATGTATAAATTACATAAGCAATTTCGGACTCTTGAATACGGTGTAATTGTGCACTTCTATTGTGTTCTGTTAGTGATTCAAAGGTAGCATCATTGCCCTGTTTTATCAGGCTGTTAGGTGGTACGAGATCTTCTGAATACAGTAAAAGGTTAGCACCAGAGTCAGCTCTAATATAGTCTAACCGATCTTCTGGATAACTAGGATCAAGTGGTATATAAACATATCCAGCTCTCATTACTGCATACATAGTGACAACTTGCTTTAGGCTCTTTTCCATATATACCGCAATGGATTGTCCAGCAGCGATTCCACGTTCTTGTAAGCCTGCAATGAGTTTGTTTGCTTTCGTAACTAACTCTTCATATGTCAATACACTTTGTCCATCAACAACCGCTACCGCTTGAGGTTGGGAGTATCCATGGCTTTCAATAATTTCAGGATTACTTTTATAGTCGGCAAAATTACCTTTATTCACTCGCTGTAAGCTTGTTTCTTCGTTAAAAGTAAACTCATGTATGCTATCAAATTCATTATCCAAATGGTGCTCAATAAACTGAGCAAAGTAATCAAATAAGGCGTCAACTCTTGCTTTGCTTAAAAGTTCAGTATTAAATTCCCAATTAAGAGCTATTCTATCGTCATGAAAAGTGCTATGAACTGAGAAATCAAACTTGGCTACAGGCTGTCGGCTATCAAGCTTTACTACCTCAAGATCAGCCAAAGAAAATTGATTTAATGTATCGTCTTGCAAGACAAAGTGTACTTGAAATAAAGGGTTATAAGACGCATCTCGTTCGGTCCCGGCACACTCAATAATCTTCTCAAATGGATAGTGTTGATACTTTAATGCTTTTTGATTTTGTTCTTTCGTCGAATTTATGACGTGAGAAATGTCTGTCTTACCATCAAACTTATATCTAAAAGGGATTGTGTTGGCAAACATACCTACTGTTTTCGTAAATGCCCCAGTCGTCCTATTTGAATAAGGCACCCCGATAACAAGGTCACTTTCATCCCCTAATCTAGCCATAAAGCCGACAAATAGTGACTGTAATAGGAAAAATGCAGAAATATCATATTTTTTTGCCGAGTCCAAAACCTTGTCTTTCAACGAACCGATAAGATTATAACTAGCAGTATCACCATCAATTGATAGGGATGAGGGTCGATTGAACTCCAAAGGGAAGTTGTGACATTTTGGCGCATCCAATAATAAACTCTTCCAGTAATTTCGGGCCTCTTCAGCATCATCACTAGACAGGTAACTCTGAAACCACTCAGCATATCGGGCGTACTGATTTGGCGAGTTACTTAGGTCATCATTAAAGCCTTTTAGTTTCAATTTAAAGTTATAATACGATTCAGAGATATCCTTAGTTAATAATTTTGCTGAAAAGCCATCTGCAGCTATATGGTGAAGATTCAAGCTCAATATTTGCCTAGAAGGCGACTTTAGGAGAAAACACCTTATAGGCCAATCTTTCGTTAAGTCATATTTAAATGCTCCTTCTTGGGCGAGGAACATATCTACTTCTTCATCTTCCAGATCGATGACTTCAAAATGAACTTTATCGTCGTCGAACATTTCGATAACCTGAATTAATTCACTGCCATCGAGGCGATAGATTGTTCTGAAAATATGGTGCTTTTGGCAAATAGATGTTATGGAATATTTTAGCGCGTCTTCTGAAACTACTCCCTGTAATGAGAAGCAAATAGGCAGATTATAATAACTTTTATCTCCAACAAGTGATTCTAGAAAAAAAATGTCCTTTTGTCCGCTTGTTGCCTGTGCTTCATATTGCTCTAGCTGTAATGGCTTTGAACTTAACAAGCTTGAACACTTTGTATTATTGAGTAATGCTAAGATGTCTTCTTTGCAAACTTTGAGGTTTTCATAATCATTTTCTGTAAGCGCTTCAATATTTCCCGTTAAAAGTAATTCAGAAGCGTCACATTTTACAATGATTTGACGCTGAAAAAGTTCAACAATTAGTTCTTTTGCATTCATATTCTTACCGCCCCACGAAGATCACTAGAAGAGTTTTGTTTCACTTTTACGAGTGTTATCAATTGCGCCATCTCTTTGATGTTCGTACATTCCAACAATTCTGTTTCGTCCAAGTTAAGTGTTGCATAAAAGCTCTGAACATCGTCTACAATCTGAGTAGCTTGAATCGAGCTTCCACCTAATTCATAGAATCCCCTTTCAACACAAATATTAGGTAGTCCTAAAATTTGAGTCCATATCCTGTATATTTCATTCTCTATTGTTCCACTTGGCCTTACTGCTTGCTCTGAACCGACTTTATTGAAGATACTCGGTAATCGACCAGTCGTATATTGCTCCTTTGTTTCCTTTCTACGAATTTTTCCACTTGAAGTCATTGGAATTTTATACGGAGGTAATAGGATAATATCGTGAATTGATACACTATGTTCCACATACACGCTTCGTGAAATTTCTTGTGTCAAAAGCTTAAAGTTATTTGCGCGCAGTGCCTCACGCGTCACCTCAGTAACTACGACCAGTTGATTACCATACTCAAACGCTGCAGTATGACCTGGATGAATATCTCTATGACAATATTTAACTGTTTCTTCTATGTCTTGAGGGTAATAATTCTTGCCATTAAGAATAATTAAATCTTTCTTTCGACCGGTAATATACAAATCGTTATTGAATACAAAACCTAAATCTCCAGTCCTTAGAAAGTTTCTATCACTAAATCTGTTTAAAGTATTTTGAAACGTTTCCTTCGACGCCTGTTCTAATCCCCAATATCCCGGAGAAACACTAGGACCAGAGAACCAAACTTCTCCAATAACCCCTTCTTCTACCTCGATATTTGTATCAGGATCGACCACCTTTAATAAGTGCTCATCATCTGTGAAACCATTTCCCACAAATGTAAGGTTGTTATTTGAATTCTTTTCATTCACCTTCAATATGTTATCAGCCAGAGATGATTTATCTACCAATAGGGTACTTGGCGTGCCTATCCCATTCCCACCACTGATAAATGCTGTAGACTCTGCCATGCCATAACTAGGATAGAAGCTATCAAAGTTAAAGCCTACAGCTGAAAACCTCTCACTAAACCTTTGTAAAGTTTGATACTTGACTGGCTCTGCCGCATTATAAGCGATCCGCCATTGTGATAAGTCAATATCAACGAGTTCTTCCGTAGGAATTTTATCTGTACACAAATCGAAAGCGAAATTAGGAGCGCCAGCAATTGTACCGCCAAACTTTGTTATCGCTTTTAGCCATATAGCTGGATTTTTGACAAACGTAGCAGGTGCCATAAGCACAGACTTACACCCCAAATACGCTGGTAATAATACTGTGGTTACCAACCCTAAATCATGAAACAAAGGAAGCCAATTAACAAAAACATCTTTTTCGTTAGCACCCGAAAGTCTCTCCAGATACTTTGTATTGGCGAAGATATTATTTTGGGTGATTATTACCCCTTTTGGATTGCCCGTGGATCCCGAAGTATATTGGAGAAAAGCCGGTGCATCGACATCAATTTCAAATCCAGCTGGACTTGAATCCAACTCTTCAGATACCAAAACGCCTGTGCTCAAGAATTTTACATTACTTTTACAGTTCTCTTTCCACAAATTTCGTAGTGGAATAATGTCTTTATCAGCCGTTAAAGCAATCTTAGCGTTTGAAAGCTCCGCAACTTTAAATACTTTGTCAGCCTTACTGTTCTTCTTTGGAGGATACAAAGGTATTGCAATGACTCCAACCATTAAACATGCGAAAAAAGCTTTTATATATTCTATCCCCGGGGGAAAGAGAAGTAATGCACAATCGCCTTGAGCAAGATGCCTACTGATCCCATTCGATATTTGTTTAACTTCTTTGTACAATTCAGCGTAAGTTATGGTTGTGGTTGGTGATACCAGATCGGTTAAAAATTCATATGCAATTTCATCTGGCTTATTTAAGGCATTGTATCGAATACAATCAACAATATTATTTACCTGTGACATTTTTAAAACGCTCCACTCGCTTCTAATTGTTGGAAAAGATCTTCTATGTTGTTTTTCTCGAACCCTGAATCTTCTGCTCTTTTCTTTATGAATTCGATCATCATCCCACTATTACAATCTCTCTTGGTGAATACCTGTAGCAAGTTTTTCCCCTTAATTATACTGGTAGCGAATTCCATGCCTTTTTTTTCAAGTGTACTTACTAGTGCATCGATATCCTCTACTTCTACAGCGATATGCTGCACACCTGGACCGTACTTTGAGATAAATTGGCTCACTTGAGACGACTCGCCAGTGCCCTGTATCAAAACAATATTAAAACCATGAGCATCTAATTCTGCAGATAGCATTCCTGAGAATTCACCACATACCTCCCTTTTTGCAATTAGCTCAAATCCTAGGACTCCTTGATATAAAAATAACGCTTCTTCTAAATCCAACACGGCAATAGCTATATGGTCTATCCTCGCGGGAAGTTTATATAATTTCTTCATGATTGAGCTTCTTATAGGTATATTAAATTACAACAGTTAAAGGTTTTGTATCACTCACCACAACTTCTCCTACAGCGCTTTAAGATTCAAATCAGTGGATAGTTAAATACTCTTATTGATACGCTTTCTCAATACATCAGCCTAAAGTGATGAGTAGGAATATGTCCGCTAGACACTCACTTCTTCACTTTCTAAAACATCTCACACGTGAGACAAACACTAAAAATGCTTTAAAGACAGAACTCTTTTTTCTAAACGGCGACTAAACAACATTAGTTGTTACACATTTTCAACGCTAATAAAGCTAAATTGCGGAGCAATAAAGAAAATTCGAGTGAGAGGCGTATACCTGCAACAAGTTTTTATTTTGGCCTATGATACTAACTTAGATATTTGGAAAGCGTCAAGGTCACATGACTTTCTTTTAAACAAGTTATAGACAACTCACTAACACAAATGCTAATTTAAGAATGCAGTAATGAATTTAAATCCCTACTTATTATAGTACAGAGCGCACCTACCTTTGGGGGTGTAAGAAAATATTTTGATGCATCACACAGGCTAAAACCTCGAATTTGACACAGGGGTATTGCACCTGTTTGCGAACTAAATTAGAACAATCAAAATTTAGAACTTAACTTTCAAAAATAACTGACATTCGAACAGGAGCAGATCTATGGAAAAATTAGAACGACGTGAAGTACTTAAAAAATTAGTTATTGGTACTTCAGCTTGTTTTATCGCGAAAGGGGCATTGGCAAATGAGCCGACACCAACAGAAATGGAAGGTCCATATTATCCAATAACTCCACAAGATGATAAAGACGCCGATTTAACTCAAATCAAAGGAAAAACTGGAACTGCAAAAGGTGAAATTATCGAAGTCTTTGGCAAAGTTTATGATAATGATATGACCCCATTGTGCGGAGTAACTGTAGATTTATGGCAAGCTAATTCATTTGGAAAATATCATCACCCACACGATCCAAATGATAAGCCAATAGATGAGAACTTTCAGTGTTGGGCAATTCTAAAAACTGATAACCAAGGAAGATTCAAAATTAAAACGGTAATGCCGGGAATGTATCCAATTGAAGGAACTGATATGATCAGGACACCTCATATACACTTCAAAATTAGCAAGAATGGTTATAAATCATTGCTAACGCAGATGTACTTTCCTAATCATCCCGGCAACATTGAAGATCCTCTGATTTTAGATAGGACGGAAAAGGAAACTGAAATGATGACTGCGAAGGATGTTTCTTCTGAAAAATCAGAGTATAAACAATACCAATTTGACATTATTATAGAAAAAATTAAACCAGTAAAGCGAGGGGATAATGAGCAAAAGTAAAAAGCTAATCGCTTTAGGAATTTTTATTGAGATATTAGCAATCGTATTTCTTAGCTATGTAAACCCATCAATAATTAAGCTTCCACTTAATCATGAGTTAGTTTCTATCATGTTGTTTTTTATCACTTTAATAGGCAGTTTGCTTATCAACTATAGAGAACGCACGAACTATGTTTCCAATGGAGCCTTAGTTGGAGTTGTCATGATCCTAACCTACATTGTCATTACTGTTTCAGCTGAATTAGCTGGAGTCTATCAAAACACATATGATTTGGAGTACTGGGTAAAGCATTTAGCAAAAGTAGCTGGTGGTGTATGTGGAGGACTCGTTTTTGTTCTTTTCAGAAAAAACAGATTAAAAGAAGTAGAAGCAGATAACATTAGCTAATCCCCGATGACCCCAAGACATTTGTGATAAAAACTTGCAGCTCGAAACAAGGCCGAAATGTAGACATATTATGGTCGCATTTTTGGCCTCACCTGTAACTTCCCCAAAGAATGAAATAGTTCATAAGTAGAATTTTCCATTAACTAAAATAGGAAAATTTACGATGAGAAAAAGCAAGTTCGCCGAAACCCAAATTGTCAGCATGATCAAGGAAACTGAGTCAGGTATTCCTGTGCCTGAAATCTGCCGTAAACATAGTATCGGCCAAAGTACATTTTACAAATAGCGCTCAAAGTATGGTTGTATGGAAGCGTCTGATGTTAAACGCCTCAAAGAGCTGAAGAAGAAAACCGTAAGCTAAAAGATATGTTTGCAACGCTTAGCCTAAAGCACTCGATGCTTGAGGATATCATCGCAAAAAAGCTGTAAAAACAAGTAGCCGCAGAGCTTGGGTAGAGCATTTTAGAGCTCAATTTAACGTCAGCGTCGTATTTGCTTGTGAAGTGGCTGGTCTAAGCCGCTCAGTTTTTTATTACAAACATAAACGACCGTTAGATAATGAAGTTATCGACGCATCACTTGCGCTGGTAGAGCGCAATCCTAGGTGGGGCTGCCTAAGCTATTCAAAAGGCTTCGCAATAAAGAGTAAAAAGCGTGTTGAACGTGTTTACAACATGCTAAAACTAAACTTAAGACGTAAGGGAAAGCACCGTGTTCCAACAAGAACACCTGAACCATTAAGTGCACTGGCACAACATAATGAATCGTGGTCAATGGACTTTATGAGTGATGCATTAAGCTATGGACATCGCTTTAGAACATTGAATGTACTCGATGATTTCAATCAACAAGCACTGGCGATTGAGGTCGATACAAGCTTAACTTCTGAACGAGTGATTAGGACACTAAAACAGATCATTGCTTGGCGCGGTAAACCAAAACAAATTAGAGTCGATAACGGCCCTGAGTTTACTTCCACTTCACTTGGAACTTGGGCTATGGGAAATAACATCAAGCTGGAATTTACAGAACCTGGCAGCCCTTATCAAAATGGTTTTGTGGAAAGGTTTAACCGAAGTTATCGTGAAGAAGTGCTCGATTTATACTTGTTTGAGTCACTGCAAGAAGTACGTGAAATCACTGATTAGTGGTTAGATATTTATAATTATGAGCGACCTCATGATTCACTTGGCGATATGACACCAATTGGTTATCTTGAGGCTGCATAAAATTCTATGAAATAGCTGTACTAAATTGGGTGGAGTTATAAAAATAGTGAAAGTGAGTGGTAATTTTATGGCTCAAGCGATTGGAAAAAAGAGGTATTTTACTCGGAAACTAACCGCCAATAGAAAAGCTCCACAGCGCGAAAAAAGACAAGTAAAAATAGACTCAACCAAGCAGCCGATTGAGTCTATTCTATTTATTAGCTTTGCCTTAACCCTTCACAAGGTTCCTGCTTAACCATTTTATTACTAGGATAATAGGTCGCCCATAGTACGATTAAACTTATGAAAATTGGTATTCCTACCAAACCAATCACATAGCTATTACCGTCGATAATCATTGATTTCGTGATCTGACTTATAACCCATAAAGACATAAGAATACCGAAAGCCAGCCCAGCGCCTAATTGAAGAGAAGCCTCTTTAAGAAACAATTTAATGACGTCTGAATTTTTGGCTCCTAACGCACGCCTCGTAGCAATTTCTTGCGTACGGATAATGATACTGTTTGAGGAAACGGCATAGATGCCACTTGCGGCTAGCATTAATGCGACAACGCCACACCAAAGAAAAATCGTATTTACTGCATTCACTAATAGCATCGGCTGTTTGATTAAACTTTGATAGCTTTGCACATGATATAGCGTCACCTCATTATCCATGCCATTTACAGCTTGCCTGAGAGCCGATTCTGCAGCATTAAGTGAGCCACTGTAGTGAATCACAATTTCCATGGTCCATCCTCTTAGATCCATTAATCCATAGCCAGTATGCCAAGCACTCGTCGATTGCATTGTTGGTCCATGAACACTATCAGACACAATTCCAACAATTGTTCGCCATTCTGTATGCCAGCCACCTTCATCAACCGTTCTTACTTTTTGACCAAGCGCATCATTGTTTGGAAATAACGCCTCTGCCATTGAAGCATTTATAATTGTTGGAGATTCTCCACTATCAACATCTCTCAGCTCGAAGCTTCTGCCTTCAATAATGTTCATACCAACGACTTGCCAAGCATCTCGGCTAACAACTTCAAAGTTCCACATTGGATTTTCATTATAAACAAGCGCTTCTCTACCTTGGATTTCAAAATGTGAACTCCCTCCGCCAGTGCCAGGTAAACTGGTAAAATATCCTACACCGTTGATGTTTGGCTGCTGTTCCAGTTTATCTTTGAGCTGATAATAAAAATCGTTTCTTTTTTTAAGCTCCGATGTTGGATAGCTAGTGCTGGGTAATTGAATAGTGGCAGTCAATCGCTGCTGTGTTTTTACCCCATAGTCTGCATTTTGAGCCGCATAGCCAGTGCTTAGAAGAAGCGTCGCAACGACTAACACAACTGAGGATAAGATGACTTCTGATATGACAAGCAACTTGTTCATTCTGCCAGCCTTTTTCCCAAGAGCACCTCTTGTTCCATCTCTTAGCACGGCATTAACATCTTGTGCCAATGCTCTCATTGCGGGAATAAAGCCGGTTACAAAAACCATAAAGATCACTGACAGTAATAGAACCAAAATTGCGTCCATTTCTAGTGACAACACCCACCAAAAAGGACGTTCTCCATTGACTGAAAATATCTCGTCTAACACTTCATTTGTAATGCTTGTACCGAAAGATGCGAATATAAAGGCAAGGATCGCACCCAAGCCACAAATGAATAAGCTTTCCCACAGCATTTGTAAGATCAATCTCTTTCTAGGGATCCCAAGAGAAATTCGAATTGCAACTTCTTTTGCCCTTTCATTCACTCGAGCCAAAAGCAAATTGCCAATGTTAATACAACTCAAGAATAATATCAGAACAACAACACAGGACATGGCGATAAATATGGGGTAGTGATGCGCAACACCGTCGTCAGTCATTTTAAAGTTAAAAACTCTGATATAGCCACCTGGAGAATCTGCTCGCCAACTAAACTCTTGCGGTAAAGCGAGGAATTGGCGTGTAACTAAGTTACCTACTTCTTTTTCAAACTGACTCAAAGAGACATCAGGCTTTAATCGAGCCACACCATTAAGCGAGTCTCGAAAGGCATCAGAAGGGTGAGTAGGCTCGAACTGGTTAACAGCTAATGGTTGCCAAACTTGAGCAAAGGCCGGAAATGAAAATCCAGCAGGCATCACGCCAATGACTTGTTTAGAAATGCCATTAACCTTAAGGTTCATGTTTAAAATATCATTACTTCGAGCAAAGTATTGGTCCCACAATTCGAAACTTATTACAACCACAGGCTCTGCGCCAATCTCATGATCTTCAGGGCTAAAACCTCTACCCAAAACTGGTTGAGTTTTCGCAACTTCAAAAAGATTCCAATCACTATGGCTAGAGTGAACTTTTATTGAACCTTGCCCATTGTTAATATTACTAATGGTTGATGTTCCCGTCCTATACAAGCTCATATTATCAATGAGTTTTGACTCTTGACTAATATAGTTCAAATGGAAAGGATCCGTTCTCTGCCCTCGCCCATGCGCTTCTCTATATTCACCTTCAATTGCAACGATTGGAGTGTCGCCATTTAACGTTAAAGGTTTAAATATTAACTGTGATAGAAGCGTATATGTATAAATAGAAAGCCCCAATCCTACCGCGACTATGAGTATCGACATTGATGAAAATAGTGGCTTTTTCAACAACCCCCTGAATACGTACTTTATATCAATCCAATAGTTCATATTCCGATCCCTTTAACGCATGAGCCCCTATTGATCCGATGTTATTTGATATGTCCCCTACAATTTCACCATCAAACACTTCTATTATACGTTGTGTTCTTTTCGCTGATGCAGGATCGTGAGTAACCATACATATAGTCGCGCCTTCTTTATTTAAAACCTCCAACAATTTCATCACCATTTCAGCGTTTTTCGAGTCCAAATTACCTGTCGGCTCATCAGCTAAGATAATAGAGGGATTACCTGCAATCGCTCTCGCGACTGCTACTCGTTGCTGCTGTCCTCCCGATAATTGAGATGGGTAGTGTTTTGCTCGGTGCGCCATATCTACTTTTTCTAACGCGGATACTACTGACTGTCTTCGCTGATCAGCGGTCAGGTCTGTTCGGTATGTTAATGGTAGCTCTACATTTTCTTCAATTGTCAAATCGCTAATCAGATTAAATGATTGAAAGACAAAACCAATTTCTTTATTTCTAATTCTAGCTCGCTCATCAGTATCAATATCAGATGCGTCATGACCTGCTAATTGGTACATTCCTTTCGTTGGCGTATCTAACAAACCAAGCAGAGAAAGTAATGTGGATTTTCCGCAACCAGAAGGTCCCGTAATGGCAATATACTCTCCAGAATATATTGTTAAGTTAATGTTTTTTAACGCATGGGTTTCTACTTCATCGGTATAAAAAACTTTGTCTAAAGATTCTAGTTTAACTAGAGTTTTATTCTTCTTACTCATTGGCTTTCCTAATTAATTTGAATACGTTCGTGTTGTTTCCAACCCGAGGCGTCTGAAACGATGACTTGGTCTCCTTCCTTCAAACCACCTTCTATTTGAATATACTGACTCGACATAAAACCAAAGTTCACTGGATGCTTTACCGCAAAATCTCCCGATGTTTCCAAAACATAAATTTCCATCTGACTAAAGCTATTAGCAAACATTGGCCTTCTAACAAACAATGTATTGGGAATGGTATTAATCTCTATGACCCCATCAACTGATAACTCAGGGCGAGCTTCTTTAGGTAATGCGCTCGTGAGTTCAATATCTACTTGAACGGACCCATTTGATACGATGGGGTCAATACGAAGTACACTGCCTTCTATTTTACTGCTTCGTGTATCGAGAATAGTGCGTTGGCCTACAACAACATCTTTTATCTGTTTTTCAGGAATTCTAAGTTCAGCAATAAAGATGTCACTTCTAGCCAGCAATGCCAAGTTGGTCCCTGCATTTACCTCCTGCCCAAGCTCAATAGGTACTTCTTGAATTATACTATCCATCGTTGCTGTCACTTTTAGACTATCTACTTGTTGAGCGTATCTATCTACAGCCTTTTGCATCATAGTTAATCGCGCTTCACTAGCTTCAATCTGTGCCGCTAAATTCTCTTTACGTTTCTCTAAACGCTGCTTTTCCAACATCCATTGTTGTTCATACTGCATCACATCCATTTTGACTTCCTCGAAGTCTATTTTCGAAATTGCATCGAACCCCTTTTCCAACAGTTCTTGTTGCGCATTTAAGGTAAGCTTACTGCGTTCAAAACCAAGCTTCTCATTCATTACTCTGATCTCTTGATCGAGTAACTCAGATTCCAACGCAACCTTTCTTGCTTGTACTTCTGATTGCAACGCTTGTAGTTCCCATTTAGCCTCTTCCATTTGTTGCGATAAATGAGGGTTACTAAGTTCCAAAATAAGCTCACCTTGCTTCACTACTGCTCCAGGCTTTTTAAGTATTCTTTCTACTCGTCCTGAAACACTCACCGCCATCCAACGCTTTTCCTTTGGTACCAGTACGCCTGTTCCCCTCACATTGATGTTCAGCTCACCTCTTTTTACACCATCAATTAACAAACTTTCCTTCTTAGCTAAGTAGGAGGCATTACTTGTATTTAACATAAACATGGTCGCTAAAGTGAGGCAGGTAACCATAACAAGGCCCCACTTAACTCGTCTGCTAACCCCTTTCTTGTTATCTTTTCGAACTATATCCATTACTTATCCTAAAAATTTGGAAATCATCGACCTTTAACATCCAATGTAGGTCTTTCAATGAGTTTTAATAAGACAAGAAAGGTAAAATAAACCGCGCTAAAAGTTTACAAAAGTTTGCATTTAACTCAGCGAGTTAACAGGTATAATGAGGACTAGGACTATCTAGGGAGGATGCTGTAGTTGAATATCAAACCCAAATTACTCATTATTGAAGACGAACCAGCCATTTTACGCGGATTAACCGACCTTTTCGTTTTTCACGGCTATGATGTACATAGTGAATCTGATGGTGTATTAGGGTTAAAATGCGCAATTCACGAAAATTATGCCTGCGTTATCCTTGATGTAATGCTTCCATCCATGAATGGTTTCGATATCTGTAATAATTTAAGGCAGTCGTCTCCTTCACAACCTATTTTAATGTTGACAGCTAAAAATAGTGAAGAAGACATCATCAACGGTCTTTCTTTAGGCGCTGATGACTATGTTGCAAAGCCATTTTCCACATCAGAGCTGGTATTGAGAGTTAATGCCCTTGTTCGTCGTTCGGGTTGGACAGGAGCAGAGCAAACGCTTGTATTAAGCCCTGATATCACAATCAACACGCAAACTTTAACGGGTAAGTTAGGAAACAATGAAACAAAATTTACACGTAGAGAAGTCGAGGTACTGTGTTACCTACATCGTCAAAAGCACCCTGTTTCTCGCGACGAACTGCTTAAAGAAGTGTGGGGTTATAAAGAGACTCGCGATATAGACACTCGTACGATTGATATACACATCGCAAAACTTCGAAAGAAAATTGAACATGATGCCAAATCTCCTCAATATTTAGTGACCCATCGTGGAGAAGGATACCAACTTCATGCTGATTAAGTGGCTAACCTCTAGTCGTGAGGCAAAATATACGCCTTTGAACTATCTTCAAGGTGTTAAAAAGCTTCGGGTGCTAACTAGCTTAATCACGCTGTTAATCATGATTCTTATGGCTCTGTTATTGTACTTTAGCTATCAATCTGCTCGAGAGTCTCAGCTAGATAGTTATCGCCAAGAAGCCCGTAATTTGATTCAAGTTACAAACACAAAACTGTTTCGAAAGCTCATAGCGCATGACTCTATTCCCGCTACTGCGTTCGACTATTACAGTTACTCATATAACTCACAGACTAATCAAACGGATAAATTACGTTCACCGTTAGTATCTCCGGCGACTCAACCAAACATTCCTGGGTTGGTTGGCTTTTTTCAAATAAATGCAGATCACCAATTTAGTAGCCCGATTTGGATCAAAGAAATTAATTTCTATGCTGGGATGGAACAACAAATAAATTCCACATCACCGTTTGAAAAAAAAGCCTTCGAAATACTGCAATTGGTTTCTCAATCATCGCGCATCAATGCATTATTGGGTAATAGCCTAAATCTCAAAAAGCAGCATTGGAATATCACATTTGATGTGCCTGATAACTTACTATTTTACAGAATAATAACTAACTCTAAGAGCGCCAAAATACAAGGTTTCTTAGTCGAAAGAACGCTCTACTTACAACGACACATTAATGATATTTTGGCGCTACGCAGCTTTTCTGACTCTGTGCTCGTGAAACTCACAGATAATGAGGGGAATGCCGGCGATGAATATTTCCTCTATCAAAAAACTGAAACGAATGAAGTCATCGTAAGTAATCCGGAACAAACAAATATCAACCTTCAGCAACAAATAATTGACTCGAGTACGCTAAAGTGGCCTTATTCGAATTACGATATATTAATTTCGACAAAAGCACTGCCTTTCTCGAAGAATATGTTTTTAGGAGGTGCTTTTCTTGCTGTACTCTTTAGCGCCTTACTTATTGGCTGCTTTGGTTTCTATAGACTTGGCCTTGAGCAACTGCAACTTGCTGAACAACGGTTAAACTTTGTTTCTTCTGTTAGTCATGAGTTAAAAACACCACTGACATCCATAAAAATGTACAGTGAGATGCTACAGGCTGGTATCGTACAATCGCCAACACATCAAGCTGAATACTATGACTTTATACACAGCGAAAGCGAACGGTTAAGTAGATTGATAGATAATATTTTACAACTTACAAAGTTGCATCACCAAAAGCAAACAGTTAAACCACAACCAGTTAGCGTTGCTGTTTTAATGGATATCATCCATTCAAAAGCATCCTCTTTGATGCTGAAACACAACTTTAAACAACATATAAGTACAGAGCTTGTTGCGCCTGAAGAAACCATGTTAAACATGGATTTAGATGCTTTTTCACAAATAATAATAAATATCACAGACAATGCGATTAAATTTTATGACCAAGCTAAGATTAACGACATAGAAAGACAAAAAGTCGATTTCATATTCCGTCGCCAATCCGGCCAAACAAATATGCTAGAACTAGAGATCCGCGATTATGGTGCAGGTATTACGGAATCCCAAGAAAAACGAATTTTCGAACTTTTCTACCGTGCTGGTAACGAGCTCACAAGAGCGACTCAAGGAACTGGAATTGGTCTGGCGCTTGTTCACGAGCTTGTCCATGCACATCGTGGGGAAGTCTTAGCGGTTCGCAGAAACCCAGGCTTAGCAATCAATATCACTTTTCCAATCCCCCCCATTCATTAATGTATTAAGTAATCTGAGCTGCGGGTGATTAAGGCAAATTTTAAATACAATAAGTTTGCTCATTCTTCATCCAATCTCAAGTTAAGTACTAGAATGCAGCCCAATACTAACAACACACCCACTCCAATACAGCGCATAAACTCAACTTGATTTGATAAGTTAAAATCAAAATACTACTCATTTATGCACCTAAATAGGAAAAAGTAGATATTTTTTTCGTTCCACCTTTGACAATTATTAATATACAGCTAACTTTGTTACCAACCTGTTTCAAAGGTTAATTTTAAAATAATTATAAATAGGAACAATAAGATGAAAAAAACACTACTTACTTTGTCCATCATGTCGACGTTTGGTGCTACTACCGTTTTTGCACAAGATGCAACGTATCAAGGCGCAGCCGTGGATGCCGAAATTGCAAATACCTGCATCGTGCGTTTTAAAGATGATGTTTCAAAGTTTGATGTTGAAGGTAAAGCGCGTGGCATGGTCGCAAAAGCGAATGCACAAGCGAAGCATGTCTATAAAAATACCATTAAAGGCATGGCCGTGAACATGAGCTGTGACAAAGCTAAATCCGCGTTTGCAGGAAATAGCGATGTGATGCGCTTTACTCCCGATGGTAAAGTGTATGCAAGCCCGACAAAAGCAAAGGGAAAACCAGGTGGTGGTAGTAACCCACAAACAACACCTTGGAGCGTAACGCGTGTTGGCGGTCCCGTGAATGGCAACGGTTATACCGCTTGGGTGATTGATACCGGTATCGACTTAGATCATCCAGATTTAAACGTTGACGCAAGCCGCGGTTTCTCTGCTTTTTCTAGCGGTAGAAATGCAGGTATGGACGACGGCAACGGCCACGGCACACACGTAGCGGGTACGATTGGCGCGCTCGATAACGATATTGATGTAGTGGGTGTTGCAGCGGGCACCACTGTAGTTCCAGTAAAAGTGTTAGATGCTCGTGGCTCAGGCAGCTGGTCAGGTGTTTTAGCTGGTGTCGATCACGTTGCGGTCAATGCAAGTCCTGGCGACTGCGCAAATATGAGCTTGGGTGGCGGCTTCAACCAAGAGCTAAATGATGCTGTTGAAAGCGCAGCTCAACAATCTGGTGCTTTCTTTGTGGTAGCCGCTGGTAACGAAAGCCAGCACGCGGCAAATGTATCTCCAGCTAGTGCTTCACACAACCGTGTATTCACTATTTCAGCGACCGATTCAAATGACCGTTTTGCAAGCTTTTCAAACTATGGCAACCCACCTGTAGACTATGCAGCTCCTGGTGTTGGCATTTTATCACTGAAAAATGGTGGCGGAACAACAACGATGTCAGGCACTTCAATGGCTTCACCTGCGGCCTGTGCTGTGATCATGATGCGAAATGGTAACCCAGGTACTGATGGTAAAGCATCGAACGATCCTGATGGCAATGCAGATAGCATCGTTCATCTTTAATATGGCTTAGAGAGCACCTAATGGTGCTCTTCTCCTCTTCCGAATCCCCTTCCCTGCTCAATAAACTATTGTTACAAATAAAGACGCCCTATTCTGGAGCTGATGCTTAGTATGTTGCTAAACTGAGCACAACAATAACAATCAAATTAACTGGAATCGCTATGTCATTACAAAAATGGGGAGGTGTCGCAGCACTCACAGAAGCCGCGACTTATTTATTTGGTTTTGTTTTATTTTTTGGGGTGCTGGACTCTAGTGAGCACAATACGCCAGCGTTATATCTAGATTTTTTTGTGCAAAATCGCGATACCTTTTTTCTTGGTTATATCGTGATTGGGATTATTTTCAGTTTTTCCCTGATTGTGTTGGTGCAAGCAATTCATCAACGCTTTAACACAATGTCACCTGACTGTATGAAGTTTGCTAGTGTAGTTGGCTATATTTGGGCGGCGATTGTCCTTGCCAGTACCATGGTTTTTTTAACCAGCATTGAAGCGATTGCAAAATTTCATGAGCTGGATCCGGCGCTTGCATTAACGATCAATCGCACCATCTCAATAGTGGTAGATGCACTTGGCGGTGGCATTGAATTGGTCGGCGCGATTTGGGTGCTGGCAATCAGTTGCGTCGGTCTCAAACATAAAATATTTAGCCCACAGCTTCATTATTGGGGTTTGCTTGTGAGTCTAGCAGGGGTTTTAACTTTACTTTCTGGTTTATCTTTCCTAGCCAAAAATCCATTCTTTGAGATTACTACGGCTATATTTGGTCTCGGACAAATCCTATGGTTTATTGGATTAGGCGTGATGCTATTGAGGAGTAAAACATCATCAGAGGTTGCTCCCGACTAAGTTAGGCACAACCACTGCTGGAGTAATATCCCCAAGAGGCGATTGAAAAGTTATCGCCACAACCACGCGTTTACTCAGGTTCTGGCAGCACAGGAGGCGTACTATCCATATAAGTCAAAAAGTTAGCCCAAAGAGTATGGGTTCTGGTTTTTACTAATTCCTTACGACATTCAAGTGCCATCACACCGCGAATAGTACCTTCTCGCCATTGGGTATATACCGCGCCGCAGTGTGCATCGAGATAGCTTTGCCACGCCAACTGCGAGGCTTTAATCGCTTCTACCAGTTGCTCATCAAAAGCATTATGTTCAAGGCTTTTTTGGTAGTAACGTTCAAGTGTTTCAGTTCTGACGTTAAGCTCGCTCATTGCACACTCGTTGATGTCTATGGTTGAGATAGGGTTTTCACATACACCTCCTCCCGCCAACGCGATTTGGCAATTTAATAAAAACAATGCAGCCGCTATTAATCTCATGGTATTTCCTTTTGTGTTTAACCTTTAATGAGTTTCAACATGTTACCGATGGAATCGAGGTTAATTCCACCCATCAGCTCTGGATTATTCAACGCATAGAGGTAATCTTCTATCAGGGTGCAATCAATCTCGTCACGCAGTTCAACAAACCCAGCCCAATTTTCGAGGTCATCTTCGTCGATTTCACCGCTGAGATATTTTGCTAATACCACACTTAACATCGCCTTGCTAATGGCAAGCGATACTGCGCTGTTATCGCTCAATAGGATATTTAACGCCTGCGCTTTGTGTGTGCCGAATGTAACAAATTCGGCCAGTGCTTGTTGCTTATTCATGATTTTTTCTCCAGCTCTGCGACCAAAGCAAATAACTCACTCAGCCCAGCTTGCTGATGCTCGACTTCTTGCGCCGCAAAGCCTAAGCGAATATGACTTAAACTACTAGCCTTATCGAGGGTAAATTCAGGCTCACATTGTACGTAAATCCCTTTTTCAAGCGCTTTTTCAGATAACCTCGAGACGTCGCGTTTGCTGTTTACCCAATACGCCATGCCGCCTTGTGGCATTTCAAAGTCGATATCTAATTTGGCTTTAAGCTCACTAAGGTGCTGCCCCATCGCCTGATGGCGTACTTGATAGGCTTTGGTCATGCGGTGTAAATGGCGCTCAAATCCGCCCTCTTCCATCCAGTAAGCCACAGCCAACTGGGTAAGGGCATCATTCTTGTGATTAAGTAGCTGTTTACGTGCCACCAATTGCGCGAGCACATCTGCCCGTGCACTCATATAGCCCACACGAGCACCGGCAAACATGATTTTTGAGAAGGTAGAAATATAAATCACAATACCACTTGGGTCGCTTGCCGCCATAGGCTGCAACGGCGGGCAGAGATAATGAAACTCATGGTCGTAATCGTCTTCAATAATAAACACGCCATACTGCTGGCACAGCTGATAAATCGCCATGCGCCTCGGTACAGATAAAGTCACTGTAGTTGGATATTGATGCAGTGGCGTTAAATACAACAACTTCACCTTATTTTGTTCAAGGCAGCGCGCCAAGGCTTCCACTTTAATGCCTTCTGCGTCTTGTGCTAAAGCAAAAATTTCAGCACCTGCATTGGTAAAAGTATGCCGCGCAGGTGGATAACCAAGCATCTCGATGGCAACACCATCACCTGGATTAATAAATGCATTTGCCACCAATGAGAGTGCTTCTTGGGAGCCATTACAAATCAGTAAATCATCACATACTAGCCCCCTTGCTCGGCGCAAATATGCCTGAATTTGGGATTTCAGTAACTCGCACCCCGCAATGTCTGAATAGTGAAAATGACTGACATTGGTTTTGCGACACGCCTTTACCAAAAACCGCTTAAACTCATCATAGGGAAAAGCATGAAGATCTGGTAAGCCTCCTGCAAAACTATAGCGGTAGGCTTTACGCTTAGTGCTGCTTACTGGTGCCAGTGTTTTAGCAAATTGCGGTACGATTTGTGGTGTAGAAGGCACCTCTGAAGTTATCTGTTGGCTACTGAAAATAGGCAGTTCAGTATTGACTCGATAGCCGCTACGCTCTTTAACCACCAGCCAGCCTTCAGCTACCAAGTTTTGTAGGGCATTCATCACCGTGTGCCGATTCATACCATGTAACTCAGCCAGCTTTCGGGCGGAAGGAAGTTTGTCACCGGGGGTGAGTTTACCTTCGGTAATGGCGCAGCGTAAAACATCTGCTAAGCGTTTATGTTTAACATCTTGAGACTGTGTTTTTGGGCTAATAGAAATCAAAACTGGTCTAATTAAATTATTAAATCTGGTTGTTTTATATCAACCAAAATCAGCGCAATATGCAAGCATTAAAAACACAGAATGAATGGAATATTGATGCTTTCAAAACAAACGCTAGAATCCAATCGCGTTAAGCTCACCCCACTTGAAGCCGCGCATTTACCTGAGTTATTGGCTCGAGGCAAGAAAACCGAGATCTGGAAGTGGGTATTTAATAATTATTGTCGCGATCAAAAAACCATAGAGCAATGGTTTTACGGCTCTGCGCAGTTTGACGAAAGCGAACAGCTTGTTGTTGCAATCATAGACAAAGACTCAGATAAACTGGCTGGTAATAGCCGCTTGTTTAGACTTGATAAACTCAACCTAAGTGCCGAAATCGGCCATACTTTTATTGGTACTGAATTTCAACGCACGCACGTTAATACCCACGCCAAGTACCTGTTGCTCAAATATGCCTTTGAAGCGATTGGACTGGTGCGTGTGCAATTTCAAACGCATGAATGTAATCATAAGTCTCGTAATGCCATCGCACGCCTAGGTGCCCATTTTGAGGGCTTGTCGTTAAAAGATAGACGCCTGCCTGACGGAAGTTATCGTAATACGGCACGATTTGCCATCACCGACGAGATGTGGCCTGAAGTGAAAGCGAGGTTGGAGGAAAAGTTATGAGCTACCCAAGAAACTACTACGTTGAAAGCAATCCAAACATACTCAGCTCTGTGATCACAAAACACCCGCTGGCAACGCTGACGGTGATACAGGAAGGCAAGATAAAGACGGTTTTTGTACCGCTAACATTAAGTGATGACCATGCTTATTTGCTCGGACACGCTACAAAAGATAACCCGATTTTCCACACAGTCGGTGTTATTCAAGCTGTTTTCCACTGTGAAGATCATTACCTCTCACCCGCAGTTATCCCTGACATTAAGCTCCCCACGTGGTTGTACGCAAATGTGATAGTTGAAGGTGAACTCGCGCTTATTACTATTGACGATGAAAAATACGCGTCAATGCAAGCGCAAATAACGCATTTTGAGCGGTTTTCAAATAGTGATTGGCAGCTTGATAGCGTGCCTGCCAATCAACGCCAATCGCTGTTTAACGCCATTAACTTTTTCAAGATTAAAATCAATACGATGCATGGCGCTTTTAAGTTAAGCCAAAACCAGTCGAGTGATATTCGCGAAAAAATCAAAATACATTTACAGCCGCTAAAACCTGCGATGCACAGCTCACTTGTATAAATACAGTGACAGAAGTTTAATTTTTCGTTACCTTTTCCTATAATGCAAATCTACACGTTACGTTATCTTTCATTAAATAAGCTTTGGACAAGAGCAAATTATGGAAGGTTTTAACTACTTATTACTGACTTTATTTTATGGAGAAAATAATGAAAATATTACCTATTTTAGCATCGTTGCTCATCCTCAGTGGTTGCGCAACAACAGATTATTCAAAAATAAAAATAAGCACTGCATCACTGTCCAATCTAGAAGTTGAAGAAGTTGGCAACTTACAGCAAAGAAAACATGAAATTAAGGTTTCTTTCGATTACGCTATTGAAAATTTCAGCCCAGAAAACAAGCTATATACTTGCTCAGTTTTGTTTGCCAATATTGATGGAACCTCCGTAACTAGCTTCAGAGGTACAAGCCACCCTTGCATTCTTAACAATACGACTGGAAGCGTTTCTATTACTTGGCCTACACCTGTAGATATAAGCCGCAATGCACCTAAAATGGTACTATCAAAACTGAAGTATCCAATTGAATACTTTGTTGCAATTCATCAAAAAACAGGCAAAAATTCAAGCGAATTGATTGGCCAGTCTAAACCCTTAACAAGCAAACTATAACCCTCTAGACTGGAGTCAAAGTGCAGCATGTCAGCTTTGTGCTCCAGCCAATCACTTTTTGCATCAACGGAAAACACAGGTTAATAGACTTTGTGATCACACTAAAAATCTCGCGTATCTAAAGTCAACAACTGAAAACCTCCTGTCCACTCCCCTTGCGAATGCTAAACGTACAAATCTTTAAAGTATTCAAGCTCATATTGCATTCATGGTTAAGATGCTTCAATGGTAAAATCAGCAAGCAATTTCTATTTCCATGCGTTATTTCAAAAACCTAATAACAAAATTTATTTTGATGATGCAGAAGTGGCCGGGCCTGATGGCCGTGCTGGCTTTTTGTAGCGGTATCGCGAGCTTTATTTTAGTTGAACGTAAAGAGTCGTTTTCACAGATCATCGCTCTGCTTTTACTCACCAGTTGGCTGTGGCTTATTATTGATAACTGGCTTCGAGACCAAGTGGAGCAACGTTTTGGTATTGTGTTGTCACCCAACTTCATGCGCTTTGCCCTACAAATGGTGCAACAGGAAAGTCTATTCTTCGCACTGCCTTTTTTCTTGGCTGCCACAACATGGAATCATCCACAGGCCGCGTTTACCTGCTTAATTGCACTCTGCGCGTTGATCTCCGTTGTGGACCCGATATATTACAAAAAGCTAGCCCGGCACAATGTGCTGTTTATGGTATTCCATAATTTTGCTTTGTTTGTTGTGATTTCAGTTACGCTACCAATTTTGCTTCACCTGACAACCGATCAAAGTATACAAATAGCGCTAGTCACCGCCATTATTCTTACCCTACCGAGTCTTGGCAATGTTATGCCACACGCAAAATGGTGGCGTTTTCCCTTATTGGCTCTGCTGCTAAGTGCACTTAGCGCTGGTTTGTGGCAGCTACGTAGCTGGGTTCCCCCTGCGGCCTTACGACTCACCGACATAGCACTGGCTTATGAGGTTGATAGGCAACAACGAAAGCCAATGAACAGTATCCAACACCTCGATACCCATTCGCTTCACGAACAAGGCTTATACAGTTGGAGTGCGGTAAAAGCACCTCGAGGACTAAACGAAAAAATCTTTCACGTATGGGTACACAACAAACAAGTGGTTGACCGAATCCCCTTAAATATTAGCGGTGGACGCGAGGAAGGCTATCGTGCTTGGAGCCATAAAACCAACTTTCCCGCCGACTCAACAGGTAAGTGGGAGGTGCATGTTGTCACCAATTCAGGACAACTGATTGGCCTTACAAAATTTACTGTCTCTCCTTAGGAAAGTTTTAAGGAATTACAATCAATTATCGACACCGAAGCGCGGTGATCGCTTTATTATGATATGGTTAAGCGCCTCTTTTTTAACTCAAGGAAGTCTATGACTGATTTTTCCGTTTTACCGGACGAAAACTCAAAGCGATTTGTTGCTGTGCTCAATAAAAAAGTTGAACTTGGTCGGCTTTTTAATGCGCTTGGCCATATGAGCGCTGGGCTCATTGACCAAATTGGTAATACCGATGAGCTCTGTTTTTTACCGTACCAAGACAAAGATGGCGGCATTCACCCATCGATTTCGCACTACCCATTTATTGTGCTTAAAGCAGATAACAGTAATAAAATCAGAAAAATGCGAGCAGAGCTTGTGACTCGTAACATCCCCTTTACCGATTTTACAGATACCATGATTGTTGGCACATCCGAACAGCAAGTAAGCGCCACCGCAGAAACACCTGAACAAGACTTAGAGTACTTTGGCATTTGCATGTTTGGCGATAGCACAGAGCTTAAAGAATTTACTGGGAAATTCAGTTTGTTTAAATAATCTGGGGCTTATTTTTGGTATTACTGATTTTGTTATAGTTTAGATTTAATTTATGAAACGATTTTCAAGTATCGCGCTGGTCATTGTTGTATTACTAGTCACCCTAAATATGAGTAATTTGCCTTGGGAATTAAGATTTGCGGCTCCTCAGCATAATTACCTTTTCGTTATGATACTGGCCATCATCTTACCCGCTTCTGTGTTGCTGTGGTCGTTATTTCGACACACCAAGTTACTCAAAGTGTCTGGCTTCTTAGTCACTTTGGCAGCAGCAGTGCCGAGTTTCATCGTATTCATCTTTGCTGCTGGTGATTATTCCGAGATCAAACGAAGCGGCGTCGACCACTCCTTTGTCGAACTTAATCGACTAAACGTCAATGACGATAACTATGTGCTTTACCGAACCGACCGAGGAGCCACCACCTCATATGGTTTAGTTTTACGCTTAGAGCGAGAAATCGGATTTGGTATTCATGCAGTAAAGGTCGTTCATAGCAAATACAAAGCCGCAGAAGGTCAGCTGGAGTTGCTTTCTGAGAGCCAATTAAAAATGCAGATCCAGCCTTACGATACGCAAGACAAAATGGAAGTCGTGGTGTTAGATATTTAAAATGCTTTCAAGGCCGCAGCGTAAAGCACATGATAAAAGCGACAAAATCGCAGTGTAAAACAGCTCCTACTGCGTAGCGTAAATAGGCTTGTAGGAGGCGATTCACTCGCCGAGCAGTTTATGTTTTCCAACGAATTTTTGACGAAGAAATCCCCTCATCTCACCAGCCAAAAATCCAATATAAAAACAACAAAATTGCTGTGTGAAACATCTCCTACCTCAAGGTGAAACCAAGCAAAAAGCCGATACTGGCTTTTTGCTCTTCGTATTTAACACTGTTAAATAATTGTCTTACGGGTTCTTAGGCGATTAAAGTTAACGTAAACCTTTTTACCACAGTCTAATTTAACTGTGAAACCCGAATGCTCCTCTTTGATTTCAATGAGTTTTTCATAATTCTCTTGGAAGTAGGTCTTCGTCGGGATGGATGCGTCTTTAAAGCTGATAAACGCGCCGTATGCCCCTTCAATAGTGGTGTCGCGGCTAACTTCAATCCAATCAAGTGCACGGTTTACATAGCGGTATACTGGATTTGCTTGACCAAGGCGTTTGCTGTCGTAACTACCGTCGTATTTTAACTCGGTATTCCACCAAGTTTGGTATTGAATGGTGTACTGCGCAGTAGTATAAGGAAAGGCAACACGCTTCTTAGCATCATCACACGTATCATTGGCATAAAACTTACCCGAAATGGCTCCTAAAGTGACGTAACTAAATAGTCCAAGTGGGGCATTTTGTGCAAACAGTAAAGGCGATGTGAGTGAACGCAATAGCGCCAACTTGCCTTGTTCGGTAAGGCCAGACTCACGCACTAGCTTTGAGGTGATCTTGTGTGGCGCTGGGGCATCAAAATCTGGTGTAAATGGTTCCCCATCCAGGCTTGCAGCTAACGTTCCTTTTAATCCCAGTTTTTTGAGATTAGCCAAGGAGTTTCGTGACCAGTCAGACATCAATGCTTCACTATAATTCTGCTTGGTGTCCGTGCCCGTCACCTGCACTTTAGCAGCAGGAAAATACCGCTTAGCAAACTGAACCAGCGCCTTTTCGGAGCCTTGCCAATAGCCGTACATAGTGCTTGGGTGCGCTAACGCTTTTTCGTAACCAGATGATTTTTCACACTCGCTAACATCTGGTATGGCGTTGATTTTTAGGTTAGTACCAACTAAGTTCTCGGTATCCTTTCCCGTATCGTTAATCGCATCTTCCCACTGGCCGAGCAGCTGCCAAGTTGCTAAGTCTGTAGAGCCAACCGCCTCATTATTCCAGTTAATTTCAAAGCGGTGGATTTCGTCAGGTAGCTCAAAAGCTTTGACTCTAAACTCCGTTACGATTCCATAACTTAACGCCCCGCCTCCGCGTAGCGCCCATAAGATATCTTCGTTTTCAGTTTCAGATACCTCAACTCTCGAGCCATCTTGCAAAATAACAGTCGCACCAACGAGTGACTCACAGCACATCCCCTTTGCTCGCGTCCACGGGCCCCAACCACCGCCTTGAATATACCCAGCTAACCCAACCGTGGCACAGGTACCGTGTGGAATGGTTAACGGCGGAATATCTTTATAACCAGATTCTGCAAGCTTTGGGACTAATTGATAAAAGCGATAGCCAGAGCCAATATGAGCGATATAGTCATCACCTTCTTTCTCAATGGAGAAGTCTTTTAAACCGCTTAAATCCAGTAGCACCACATCTGTGCCGCTACACTCCCCTTCGTGATCATGGCCGCCAGAGCGCACCCGAATGGGTAAGTTAAACGCTATCGCCTCTTGATAGGCGCGCATTACATCATCGGTGTTATTACACATCACAATCACCGAGGGCGAGAACTGAAATCGTGTGTTAAAGATAAGCGCTTTAGCTTGATATTCTCTAAAGCCCTCCATCGAAGTATCCCCCGTTGGTAATAAAGTAAGCAACTGCTTCGCAGAAAAGCCATGCTTGCTTTCTAACGCGAGTATAAATCCTTGTGTCGCGCGCCAATAGCGGTCGATACGCTTTTGTGCTTCTTCTAACTGATATTCAGGGATTGGTTTATTGGATTGTTTAGGCATTATTGTTTCCTTGCGCTGTGCTATTTCCACATGGACAGTCGTCCACTTTGTTACCCGTAATGGCTTCGGCGAGATCTTGTATCGCCGGTGCGAGATCTTTTTTATCAATATTGACTTTAATGAGGTACGGCTTACATGAGTTTTCATGAAGCGCAGCAAAAACCTCATTTAGATCCGCGACGGTCTCTACATTCAAATATTCAACAGAATACGCATTCGCTAATGATTTATAGTCCCAACGATGCAGATCATCAAATGGTGCAAATGCGCCCGCAGGAGTAAACGCACAGATATCAACGAACGACTGCTCAATTGCATACACTTGGTTACTCATTACAAACACTGCAGTATTGAGTTTGTTATGGCTAATGGTAGACAGTGTTTGGCACATCATCATAAACCCACCGTCGCCGGCAACCACTACACTACGCCGATTGTCAGCCAAGGCTGTGCCGAGTGAACAACCGGTTTCATGACCTAACGACCCCCAAGCAGCGTCACTAATAAAGCGACTTTCTTCAATGCCAGTTAAACGAGCCGCCATATAAAGCGAAGAGCTCTCACCTAAAATAAGGTTGCAGTCACGCACCTTTTGACATTGGGCTAGCTGCTTTTGGTATGTGCAAAAGAAGTTTTCGTAGCTGATGGTATCGCAATCCTGTACGGGACTTTTCAAATAGGGATTTTCCGGCAACGAGCAAAGCGCATGATGCTGCATCGGGTAATGCTCGGCATACACCGTTAAATCATCAATAAACTGTGCTAAATCGATACCACTAAAACGCTCGCAGTTACCAATTCTTGCTTCGCCCATATTCACGCGGATCAATTCGTTACCTTGCGTTTTTAACATGGTCAGGTAATCGTCGGTGAATATCGCGCCCAACGCTAAAATGCAATCTCGTTTACTAACAAAATCAAATGTTTCAGGCCATGATGCTTCACCCGCATAGGTGCCAACAAACAACTCCTTCCCAAGCCCTTGCGCCTCACTTAATACTGATTTGGCTAGCGTGGTCGTGGTATACGGAATATTGAGGTTACAGAGCAAGTTCTCAACTTCCCTTTGTATGCCAAGCCGCGTTATCTCAATGCCTAATAATACCAATGGCTTCTCAGCCTCTTTGAGTCGGTTGATTACTTTATCGAGTAAACTTGCCATCATCGCAGGATTAGAAGCCGGTTTTGGGATCACTAAATGGCCATCTGGTTTATCACAAGCTGCGCCCCACACGTTTTGCCATGCTTCTAGATAAATAGGCCGCTTTTCACTCATGGCAAGGCGTAACGCATTATCAATAATCTCAGGAGCAGAAGCAGGATCCGAAAGAATTTCACTGGCGACAGTGACATTTTCAAACACCTTTTTATCAGCGCTATAGTCGCCGGTAGAGTGATGAAATAACACGCCTGTTTCTTCAATATCTACACGGTTTTCAGCCGATGGGCTTGCCGATATAACGACAACAGGATTACGCTCGACATAAGCGCCGGCGATCGCGTTTAATACACTGAACGTGCCAACGCCGTATTGCACCGACACCGCGCCAATTCCACGGTATCTTGCATATCCATCCGCCGCATAGCCTGCCCCTAGCTCGGTTACATCACCTATTGCATCAATACCAGGAAAGTTATCAAGAGCAGTCATAAATTCTTGCACATAGTCACCAGGCACTTGAAACACCTTATCAAGGCCCAACTGCTTTAACCGCCACAGTAAATGGTCAGCAACCGTAAAATTAGCGGTACTCATGATTAATACCTCGATAAGCGAACTCAGTGACTTCGTCTAGCGTGTCTGAGCTAGCATTTGGTTGTTGCGCTGAATGCTGACACGAGCAGTCACCTTTACGGCAATCTACTGGTAAGTAGTTATGGTGTGACTCAAGCCACTGTTCATACTGGACTTTGTCTTTGGATAACCAATTAGGCGTTGGTAAAGCAAAGAACTCAGCCAATGTTGATTCAGCCGTATTTAACGCTCCTTCAACCCAGCCTTGTTCATAGGAGTACGCTTCGCCAACAATATAGATTTCTTCACTCGCAACCGGGTGGCGCATTCTGCACATGATCTCATCGAGACGATAATTGGCTTTCCACTCATGCCAGCCACCGCCATAAGGATCATCCCCCCACTCTTGGTAGATTGCAGAATATGGCATTGGGAGTGCTTTTTGATTATGTAACGCTTGAATTTGGCGATGTGCCGCTTCAACCATCCCGGTGGTAATTTGATACTGGTTTTTAGGTACTATCTCATTTTCGGTATAACCTTGTGCACCATAGGCTGGCATATAGCCTTGGTAATGCTCGCCCTTTTCTAAACCTTTCCAGTAAGGAATAGTGCCAATATCATTGTAAGAAGCCATTAGCAGCGAGTTGGTATTGGGCTCACCATAGGTGTGCTCTACTTTACATACCTGTTCGCCTTTTTCGTTGGTCTCGTATTCAAGGCATGCTTTTTGATCGCATTCCGTGCCCATGTAATAAGTTTGACGGATTGGTAAGTCAGTGACAGAGCGACCAGCAACAAGGCCTAAACTGCGCCACCAAGGTTGCTCGTATGCCATAAACATCTTAATCGCTTTTTGGATAAGTACAGATGGAATGTTTTCTTTCAACCAAGGGTCGTCAAAGAACGGCGATTCAATTAGCTCAAGCGAGCGCCTTGGCATAGCCAAAATAAGCCGCTTCACTTTAACGCTGTACGCTGGAGCATCTTTATCAACCACTTTCCCACTGCTATTCACTTGTGTTGGTTGAAAAGTGAGTTCATAACGATACTCGCCACAATGGTGCAGCTCAATTTTTGCAAGTCGATGCAACATGTTAACGCGCTTACAGCGGTCAAGGCAGCCCGGTGCCGCAGCAAACTCTTCACATAACTTCAGCGGTAACGCCTGAAAACCATCTTTTAGGGTCTTAAATACCGTATCATCGCTATATTCAGTGGCAGGCAACTGAGTAACCGCACTGGCATTCGCCACATTAGCATCGTAGCCCCCCGCTTCTTTCATAAACAGGTATGCTTCGTTACTCAACACATGCTCAAGCAAGTTCCAAAAGCCAAAGCGCCAGATTTCCTTGCCAAACACTTTGACTTTCATCTGCTCTGCAAGAGACATATCGGCAAAGCCCGGGCAGATGAGGTTCATGACCTTAACTTGAAGATCTTCCGGTCCATAGCCTCGCTCTGTTTCTTCAAGCTGGTATGGGATTTTATCTGGACACTCGGCGAAATCACGATATCTAAAATATTGTCCGCGCAGGTAAAAGAGGTTGTTTTCACTGCCTGCTTCAGGAGAGCTTTCTGCATTTGAGGGGTATAAAGGCAGCTTTGAGCCCATAGGAAAGTCTTTGGTTTGGAGTTTTAGCTCATCCACCAGCGTACTCACCATCACATGATCGTCAGGAATAAAGCGCATTCCACCAAGCTCAGCCACAACGTTGGGCAACCCTGGAAGCGTGCGACTGTACAAACGACCACCGATACGATCGCTATACTCAAATAAGCCTATGCGATGTGTATCACCAAGCTCTTGTTGAAGACGCCATGCACTATAGACACCTGAAACACCGCCACCCACAATGGCAATATCTAGTTCTTTATTCATTTTAATATGCTCCTTTAAGCTATTACTTTAAAAGCATATTTAAGGGTCGTGATTTTATCTATTACACCGAGTTACAAGCGATTACAGAGACATTACAGCAACTGCAAAAACCACTTTTCACTAAACAAGCATAGATATGTAACCCAATGTTTTTAGCCAAAATGCTTAGCTAATCGCATTTATTTTGATTAACGCAAATGCCGTGCAAACGGCAATGACTCAACTCGGTGAAGAAATCTGCATAGTCCTACTGATTTCTTATTCCGCCTAAAAGATGTTTATTAATTAAACAAGTCACTTAGCATGATCTTGGTTTTCTTTTTCACCAATTGGCGCTGACTCGATTAAAACAATTGAAATGAAAGTTTCACAAAAAAACTTCTAAAAAACTCAATTTTTACGCAAACAAACATTGACCTTACCACCGTGGCAATCTTTACAGTTATTTAACTTGGCAGATTCATCCTTAAGGTGAAGTTGACTTTTTATTAACCTCACTTTGTTAGTAGGGCATGGAAATTAATTACTTCGTGCGTTACCGCTTTGGCACATGCTTGTCGGTAAACAAACTAATTAGGCCGTTACTCAAAGGTATTAAACACCTTTAACACAACTACAGATAGAGACTAACGAAATGAAATTAAAAGAAAAAATGGTTGGAAAAGTAGAGCAAAAGCTCCTAGAGATGATCCGTATGGATGTCGCTGAACACTACCCGACTGTCTCCGCCTTTTATCTAGAAGGTGGGCATTTTGATCCGCGTTATTCCGCTACCGAATTCTCAATAGATTCAATGGTAAAGGTGTTAAATGTCGCGAACAACGCGATTCTAGAGCACAAGAAAAAACTTAAAGTGGTGCTTGGCGTGTTGATAGACGATCTGGGCTTACAGTGTGGTAGTGAGTCTTGTGATATTTCTGCATCCCCAGCAATGGCCACCGACAGCCAAGGGCTTGCGCCATTACCTGACGAGCTAGAAGCCGTATTAAGTGATTACAGCATTGTAAAACGCGACCGCTTAGTACTTCAGGGTGAGCGCAATTGTAAAAACCGTGGGATCCAATCTTTACGTAAAATTATCTCGCAAGATTTAGCAAGTTTCCCACAATTGTCACTCGCAACGAGCAACGGTGTAACTAAAATTCTATTTGAAAACAGTAAGGGAGTAGACATCGTTTTAGCTGAGTCAAAAGATAAGGATATATGGACTGCAAAATGCCCGCTTATCATGGCGCAGCACTATAAAGATACATACCAAAAAGCACTGAAAATGAACCCTCAGGCAGGGGTATTCCACATTATGGACTTCTCTGAAATGGATGACTTTCACAAAGTCGTGAACGGTACTGAAGTAGCATTAGGACTTTTCCTACAAGACGAAAGCCTTGGCGACAATATCGTTAAGATCTCCAATATCTTCTTGTCTGACTTTGATATGGAAGATTATTCCATTAACACCCAAACCAGCACCCTAGCCGAAGCTTGCGAAGCGTAACGCACGCATTTATCCGCTTCAATTTGACTGTTGCCCCAATTTTATACGGAGATTTTTTATGTCACTCATTACAGCACTAGAGAGTAAGTCCACCACGGAAGCGTCGCTACGCTTTCCTATCTATTTGGATCATAACGCCACAACACCGTGCGACGAAGCTGTGTTACAAGCCATGTTACCTTACTTTTGTAACGACTTTGGTAATGCTGCGAGCATGTATGGTTTACATGGCTGGAACGCCCATAAAGCGGTCGAGCAAGCGCGTGAAAAAATTGCAGATGCACTTGGCGCACAACCTGAAAATTTTATCTTTACTTCTGGCGCGACTGAAAGCAACAACTTAGGGATCCGCGGCGTGTTTCGTGCTTGTAATCACAAAGGCAAACACATTATTACTTCGTCGATTGAGCACCCAGCAACGCTTGCAACACTTAGAGATCTAGAACATGAAGGCGCTCGCGTTTCTTATCTTGAGCCGCTACCAGATGGCAGCTTTGATATTGACGCAATGAAGGCCGCAATCACGCCTGAAACGATTTTAATCACCGTGATGTACGCAAATAACGAAATTGGCACCATTAATCCAATCGACGACATTGCCTTTATTGCAAAGCAACATGGCATTCTATTTATGTCTGACGCCACACAAGCGCTAGGCAAGGTCGATATCAATCTGACCACTTGCCCTATTGATATTTTAACTTGCTCGGCACACAAAATTTATGGCCCTAAAGGGGTTGGCGGCCTGTATTTAAGACATCAGCATGGCAATAGAGTGGTTGATATTAGACCGCAGATCACCGGTGGTGGAAGCGAGCAAGGGCTACGTGGTGGCACGTTAAATGTGCCTGGCATTGTTGGTTTTGCCAAGGCTGTGGAACTTGCACAGCGAGAACTGAGCAATGGCGCAATTGACAAAGTTGAGCAGCTAAGAGACAAGCTCGAAGATGGTTTACTGGAGCTGCAACAGGTGCAAGTCAATGGCATGAGCGAAGAAAGACTCCCCCATGTTTGTAACGTCTCTTTTCATGACACCGACGGTAAAAAAATGCTGAGCTTATTAAAGAAAAGCATTTCAGTCAGTACTGGCTCAGCTTGTTCATCAAGCAACCTATCGCCAAGCCACGTATTAACCGCACTTGGGCTTTCGGATGAACTGGCACAGGCAACCATACGCTTTAGCCTAGGCAGGCATACTACAGAAGCCGAAATTGACTTCGCACTCAACAAAGTTAGAGAAGTCGCAGCGCTAACTTTATTCGTTTAAATAATACTAAATTATTCCAGAACAAATACTTAAGGAGAAAAATATAACAATGGAAAACCTATCAAATTTAGCCAATGCACTTGATTACTCGGACATTATTCACCTTGAGTTTTACGTGCAGGAGCAGCTTGCAAAGGGGAAAGAAATTTGTGATTTGATCATTGGAGATTTTGACACGCAACAATTTCCGATGCCCGACTACCTTACCACACAGATCCAACAAGCTTACGAGAACAAGCAAAATGATTATCCCCCGCTTGAGGGGGTGTTATCACTTCGCGATGAGGTAGCAAAACAAACTAAAAAGCGCTTTAACGTCAGCTATAAACCAGATACGGAGATGCTGATCTCTGGCGGTGCAAGACCTTTGCTGTATTCTGCGATGCTCGCCACAGTGGGCGCAGAAGACAAGGTGATCTACCCTGTGCCTTCTTGGAATAACATGTTTTACACCACCATGTGTGGTGGCAAGCACGTGCCAATTGAAACCAGCGAAGCAAATCAGTTTTTACCTACCGCGGAACAACTTCAAGCGCATATATCTGATGCGCGCCTTATCACCTTATGCTCACCACAAAACCCTAATGGCTCCATGTTTTCAAAGCAACAGCTCGGTGAAATCTGCAACATGGTTGTCGCAGAAAACGTGCGCCGCAGAACGATAAACGCCAAACCGCTCTATGTTATCTACGACCAAGTGTACTGGATGCTGACAATGCAAGAGGTTAAGCATTATCATCCGGCGTCGCTTTGCCCAGATATCAAGCCTTACTTAATTGTGGTTGATGCTGGCACCAAAGCTTTTGCCGCAACAGGTATTCGAGTTGGGTGGGCGACAGGCCCACACGAAGTGATAGCAAAAATGCAGGTGATCCAAGAACATATAGGTGCAATGGCCCCGACGGCAGAGCAACTTGCCACCGCGGTGTTATTTCAAAATGAAGCCTATCTACAAAGTTATTTAGCCGGCTTTAAAGAAAAAATACTAGCCTCAATGGCGGTACTGCATCAGGGTGTTCAGGATATGAAAGGCGCAGGCATAGCAATCGATTCATTTATACCAAATGCCGGCATTTATATGACCTTGAAGATCGACGCCATCAATATGGAAACCCCCGATGGAAACGTACTCAAAAATGCAGATCATGTCAGTCGATATTTAATTGATAGCGCAGGATTAGCACTGGTGCCATTCGCCAGTTTCGGCTGTCGTTCTAAAGCGTCACAGCTTTGGTATCGCGCTGCCGTTTGTACGATTTCACCGAGTGAAATTGAAGCGGCGCTGCCAAGATTACAAAGTGCACTGCTCGCACTTACTCAGTCAAGACAATTACTCGAAGCTTAGCGCTATTTTGCACAACAAAAAAGCCAGTCTTCATCATTGAAGACTGGCTTTTTAACGTTTGGCTATTCTAACCTTCGGCTACTTTAGGCTATTTTGGCAAAGCCCATCTAAAATTGGACAGTTTGCATTTTCGTCACCACTACAGTTGTCCGACAGCTGTTTCAAGGTCTCGCGCATTTGCTGAAGTTCATTGATTTTATGTTCAATCTCATTCAAATGATGCTGCGCTATCGATTTGACTTCACGGCTAGTACGGTCTGGGTTTTGTAACAAATCGAGTAAAGATTGGATCTGCGCAATAGGAAACCCCAATTTGCGTGCTTGCTTTATCACACCTAGCAATTGTAATTGTTGCGAGTCGTACAGCCGGTAACCCGCTTCACTTCGTTTGCTGCACTTTAGTAGCCCGCTTGCTTCATAATGGCGGATCATCTTTGCCGAGAGCCCAGTACGCTGCGCGGCTTCGCCGATTGTGATCAGTTTTTCCATGACGTTTACTCCTTTGGTTGCCAACGTTGCAATAACAACGCATTGCTAATGACTAGTAAACTACTGGCCGCCATCGCCGCACCTGCAAAAATAGGGTTAAGGTAACCCAGTGCTGCCAATGGAATGCCAATGACATTAAAGATAAATGCCCAAAATAGATTTTGCTTGATTTTGCGATAGGTTAATTTTGCCATCGCTAAAGCAGATGCCACTAAGTTTGGCTCGCCACGCATCAGCGTCATTGCCGACGCGCTTACCGCCACTTCCGTACCGGTAGCCATTGCGATACCCAGATCAGCCTGTGCCAGCGCTGGGGCGTCATTGATCCCATCGCCGACCATTGCCACACAGTAACCTTGCTGTTGGGCATTAGCAATATACTCAGCTTTGTGCTCTGGCAGTACTTGCGCTTTATAATCGTCCAGTTCCAGCAATTTAGCATTGTACTGTGCACTACTTTGGCTGTCTCCAGTCAACATTGCAACTTTGATCCCTTGCTGCTTAAGCTGTTTGACCGCGGTATAGGCATGAGCTTTAAGCTCGTCAGTAAAGTAAAATAGCGCCAAAAACTCGCTGCTCAGTTCACTATTTTGGCTTACTAACCAAGATAAAGAAGCACCGGGTATTTCTTCTGGTAGCGCAGGTAAAGTTAAGCCTAACTCTTGCATCCAAAAACCGCTCCCCAAATAGACTGTTTTATCTTGGTATTGTGCTTTAACGCCTCTACCCGCTACCACTTTAAAGTCGCTTACAGGAAGTAATGATAATTGCTTTTCTTGTGCTTTGTTTACCACAGCCTTGGCAAGCGGGTGTTCGCTGTATTGCTGTAACGATGCCGCCAGCTGTAACACATCGTCTTGATGATACGTAAAAGTGTGCATATTGCTAAGCTCAGGTTTGCCCACCGTAAGCGTGCCCGTTTTATCAAAAATCACCATATCGATGGCAGTTGCTTGCTCCAATGCACCAGCATCTTTTACTAAGATCCCATAACGCGCGGCAGTGCCAGTGCCTGCCATAATCGCGGCAGGTGTTGCTAAACCAAGCGCACACGGGCAAGCAATAACAAGAACAGCCACCGCATTCAGAATACCTGTTGGCCAATCTCCAGTACTTAGCCCCCATGCAAAAAATGTAATGAGTGCAATCACCAATACCGCAGGTACAAATATCGCACTCACTTTATCCACCAACGCTTGCACTGGTGCTTTCGCGCCTTGTGCTTGTTCTACCAAACGAATAATTTTTGCCAACGTTGATTCCGCGCCAACACTGGTTGCATCCACTTCAAGCACGCCATCAAGATTCACCGAACCACCAGTAACTTTATCTGTTTGTGCTTTATAAACAGGCACGCTTTCACCGCTGATAAGCGCTTCATCTACCTGTGAGTGGCCTTCAACCACAACGCCGTCAACCGGTATACGCTCACCAGGTTTGATCAAAAGTCGTTCGCCGCTTTTTACTGCCGCAGCTGGGACTTCTTGCCAACTGTTATCACGCCAGACCATAGCCGATGTTGGCCTTAAGCTTTCAAGCGCTTTAAGGGCGCTGGTTGTACGTCGCTTGGCTCGGTGTTCAAGATACTTGCCCAACAGCACCAAACTCAACACAGCACTGCTGCTTTCGAAGTATAAATGTGGAGCGCCATGCTCACCGCTGAATGTCCACCACAAATACAGCGACAGGCCATACGCTGCACTGGTGCCGATGGCCACCAGCAAATCCATATTCCCCGTCCCCGCTTTTATTGCTCCCCATCCTGCACGATAAAAACGCGCACCAAAATAAAACTGAACAGGCGTGGCCAATGCCCATTGCATCCACGCCGGGAGCATCCAGTTTTGGTTAAACAACATGGCAAACATGGGTAACACCATAGGTAAGGTGAGCGTCAGTGACGCCACTGCCGGGAACCAATCAGCGCGATAAAAGGGAATTGCTGCCACTTGTTCGCTTGACTCATCAGGGTCTGCTTGTGGCTGTACCACAGTGTAACCGGCGTCGTTAAGCTTGGCTTCGATTTCAGCGAACGGTAACTCTGCCACTAAAGTTAAGGTTAGCTTTTCAGTCGCTAAATTGACCTCGGCTTTAATTACCTGCGGTAATGTTTGCGCCGCCTTTTCCACTCGGCTCACACAAGACGCGCAAGTCATGCCTTTAACTTGATATTGCACTTCATTGGTATTGACCTTGTAGCCAGCATCTTTAACCGCACTCACCAACGCCGACACTTCCGCACTGCCCTCAACAGACACCGCTTCCAAGGCTAAGTTAACACTGGCGCTGACAACGCCAGACACTTTCTCTAAGGCTTTCTCAACTCGGCCAACGCACGAGGCGCATGTCATGCCCGATACATTAAATTTTATTACCTTGTCCATTTCTATCTCCGCAAACGCGTTAACTCTCATTTTTGGACACTAACCCTTACCCTCATGGTAAGGTCAAATAAAATTGTTTGTTCATTCATCTAACAGAAGCTTATTGTTAAATAGTAGTTGACCTTACCATCAAGGGAAGCTTCACAGTGCAAACACTTTAATCCACAAAGGAAATAATGATGTTAAGACTAAGAGTAGAAAAAATGGTCTGCGGTCACTGCGTAAAAGCAATCACAGAAGCAATGCAAGCGGCTGATAGCCAAGCGCAAGTGAATGTCCGCCTCGATGATAAAATCGTTGAAATCTCAAGCACCAAAGGAGAAGACGAGATCATCACTATTATTGCCGACGCAGGCTATAGCGCAGAACTCATCAACGAAAGCTTTGCCTAACTCCCAGAAGTTATCAATCCAAGTCGACCCAAACCACTTTGCATTAGTAAGGTGGTTTATCCACTCACTTCCACCTTCATTGCCACTCGTACTTGTTTTATACAGCTCACGTTAATAAACGCTCACAATAATTCACACTTTGACAAAGCGCAGACTATGCGGAACAATTACGCCGTTTGTATTAGATAAAACCAATACAACTGCGACTAAAGGAATAATTTAAGGACAACACAATGAGCTTTATCGGCGCCGGTGCAGGCAGCGAAGCCCAGAGCGTGCAATACAATGTCGACGCGCAAACTGCCAAATTACGAACCTCAGGTTCTGCTTCTTGGCGGCACAACAATCCAGCCTTACTGCCATTGAATATTAGTGCAAAGCGAAATCAAGCGCTGGGACAAGCCTACCGTATTGCGATATTTTCCGACCGTGCTGCGGGTGAGCAAGCCTTTTTAGAAGAAATCGAAAGAGCCAAATACGGCGATTTTACCTTAGGCCAAATGGTCAATGCGTTTATTCCTGACTACATCATCGACCCACCACAATGGGATGAACAAAACCAAACGGCTGTTCTACCGCATATTGAGCCAATAACGGGAATGGATGTCAATCTGCCAATTAGCGACCCACAAGCATTCTTAGATTTGGTAACCCTTAAACTGGGTTGGCAAGTAGGAACTGAGAGTGATGTTGCCAGAGATTTTGAAGCCGAAGCCAGACAAGCAGCTATCGTTTCAAATACCAATGTTCTCATTAACGGTAGAACCGCTGTGCATAGTGGCAGCGGCGGTGTGTTAAGCACAGTAGACGTATGTTTGACTAAGATAGGCAAAGTGGTTGTGCCTATTCCTTATGGCAACATCGCCCGCTCATCAGACACCGCAAGCGTTGCCAGCTCAGTAAAAATTCAAGGTAACGGTGCAGCCAATATCAAGTCTAACTTTTCAAAAAGTACGGGAGACCAGCCCGGTAATAAAAAAGGTATCGCTAGTCGAACATTGGGTAAAAAAGCAGAGTTTCTGCAAGGCAGCTTTGATGTTTACATCGAGGGAAAACCGGCGGTTAGGCAGGGAGATTTAATGGTATCTAATAATAAAAATACGCCCCCCGCACCATTAAACCAACCCGGTGGTGCCACTCCTGCAGGCCTTGATGTAGTAATTGGCGCAGAACCACTAAGCCAAGACGGTACGAATAAGATCAATATAAAAGTGTCGGGCAGTAGTAAACCAAGCGATGAAGAGGTGAAGATAGGATGAGCCACACTTTACCAACCAAAACCAATGCTAACGGTAATTTTAGAGAACTTGTTTTTGAGGGCTATGCAAGCGACAAAGAAGTGGTGTCTTTGATGCTCAAAGACACCTCGGTTGATGGCACGAAAGAAGGCTATTATAAGGTCCCCCTTTACACTTCAAACACGGTAGACCAACAAAGCAGCGATGCCGACATTGAGCTGGTGCACATTTATCCATTTTTATACGACACGCCAGAACAACAACTACAATCGGCCTCTCCGGTAACCAGCGGATTTATCTATATTTATGTCGATGGCTATTTATGGCGTGAACTACAAGTTATCGAACCTGAAGACTTTGACGCTCCGGCGCTATTCTCAGATGTAAATTTGTATTGGCAAAAAGGCTTTTTAAGTTGGAAAAAGTCGGCCAATAAGCCAAACACTCGACCGCAAGGCACGCGTGCAGCAACCTGTAAGCCAACCAGCAGCATTCTCGTCCCGCATAAATTAAATGGCAACGAAGTAAGCGTAGAAATCGCATGGTCTGAAGTACAGTGGTCGTGGGAACAGATCTTGTTGTTTGGCGGTTTTAATGAACAGGATCCGCGCTTAAATACCGGCACACCACTCGCTGACGAAGAAAGACATAGCCCTGCCCCAGGAGATGCAGCAGCGCTCAGAGCACAGCGCATGACGAAGCTGGATAACTTAGGGCAATTTGCCACAGGCTATAACGACCAAGGCAAAGTAGTTAACACCCCGACACTTCATCAAAAGCTGCATCTTCCAGAACGCGATAAAATCGCCCAAGTGCCGATTTTTGACGGGATCCATGTGGCTCGATATTTCATCTCACAAATTCAAGATCTCACCACGGATATTCAGCATTTACTCAACAAATTATCAGGGTTAGATAGTGCAACCGGTAAAATTGATCTGCAACAACAAGCTAAGTATGAACTCGCCAGCTTTATGGTGCAGGTTTTTTACCATCAAGCCGATTCGATTTTAGATAAAGACATTGAAATTCAAGGCAGTGGAGAGACTCTTGTAGAATCTGATGAAGACGCCGTCGACTTTGCCAATAAATTAAAGGACTGGCGCACTTCTCATTTAGAGGAAGATAAATTCTTCAAGTTTTTGGAAGAAAAGGCCTTCCAAAAACTTGCTCGTCGCATTGCAGAAATCTCTGACGAGCTAGTCGAGTTCTTAAATCAAGAATCTCTTAGTGCAGGTTTTACTGAGTGCTTTAAAGACTATGCCTACCAATCAGATCTGAGGTTCTTTGAAGCATACGACTTAGTCACCGATGTATTTCTCGCGTTAAAGCCTCACCCAGCCGCACCGCTTGCACACCTTAATACAGACAAAGAGTTTTGGCATGAGTTAAGTTCAGGCTATCAGGGGCAAGATTTTATCCTGCAATGTCTGGGTCAACACCCGACAAAACCAGCTAAGCAAATCACCCAATTTTTGTTTCCAAAGCCCACAGGCGACAAACTACACGACTACGAAAAGGCGGAATATGATCGCTTTGCATTGCCTTTAACTAGCGCCAAAATACAAAAGATCCATGCTCAAGAAGCCATTTTGCCACAAGAAGAGAGTGAGCAAATGGGGCGCCGCCTCTCCCAAGTGATTATGGGTTTAGCAGGCAGTTTATTCGAAATTCCAGAGGCCGCTTATAACCTCTCTACACATCCGGGAACGCTTGGGGAACAAAAGGCCCAAACTCGTGAGGCAATGGATGCAACACAACATGAGATAGCGCAGTCAGAACAAGCCCTTATCAACGCTGAAAGAGAAAAAGCAAAAGCATTTAAAGAGTTACAAGAAAAGCGTGCTGAATATGAGTATAAGAAGAGTGTACTTGAAAACTTAACAGAGCAAGAACATGGAATGAGCAGAGCGCAGCTTGATCAACAATTAGAACAGGAACGTGCGCGTCTACGAGAGTTAGAGGCTAAATTTGCTAAAGCAAAAGTTGCCGTCAGTCGTTCTAGAAAACAGGTTAACTCTTTTGTGAAGGTAAACAATGCTTGGAAGAAGTATCCGTTTGCAAAGCTCATTGATGCAAAAGCGGACGTGTTGCAACCTTTGATGCGCTTGGTCGATATCTCAGCACCTGGGTACCTAGTTGAAGTGGAAATGAGAGTGCAAGATTACCTCAACGGGAATTTTCCTGAAGGGTATATGCCACTTGATCCTCAGTCTCGAAAATTGGCTGCAGAAAAGCAAATTAAAGAACTCAACCAAATTATTCGCGGCAGTAATAAACGCAAAATAGACGTTGGATATAGAGGCTCTAAGCTCAAACTATCGTTAGAAGACGTACTAAATTTAAACAAACGACTTGAATTTCTAACCCAGTCTCTCAATCAAGCGGAAACCATCACAACGATTGAAAGCAAAAACAAATCCATTGCATATTTGATAAAAATTACTGGTGCTGATGTCTCAGCCAAGTCAGCAGAATCAACAGCACAAGCGATATACGATGCGGCAGTAGAAGAGGCAAAACAGTATGCAACAGAGCTAGATAATCAACATGCAACACTTAAAAAGTTATCTGATAGGCTCGCAAACTTACAAAAATGGCAAAATGCGGCTGTGACCGAGTCTGTATCTGGGCAGTCATTAAAGGGAGGAATGGCGGGTATACTCGGTATTGTATATATCTTTGAAGTCGCTAACTTTCGACAAGCCTTTTTGAATTGGGATATGAGTGGAGATAGAAAACTCGTTGACTTCATGGGTAGTATTGCTGATCTAGCAGCGATTCATTTCTCTACTCTCTCAATGGTCACAGAGATGAAAGTTGGGTTACCTAGCCTGCGCCAATATCAAGAATTTCAACAGTACAAAATGGCTAAAGGAAATCTCAGCGCCGTTCGTAAGTTTGGTCCTGAGTTTGCAAAAAAAGCAAACATCATTACATGGACAGCTAGATTAAACCTCTTAGCATCTGCATATAGTGCCGGATTGTCAGGCTTTGATGCCTATTACGCGTTTAAACGCGGTGACTCTGGTGGCGCTGCAGGCCTCAGTATTGTAACAGCAGGCTTTGTCGCGCTAGCAGTTGAAACCGCGCCAACCATACTTGCCACGATCACCAGAGGCGTTATTTTAAACCCCATGAGTAAACTGGGCTATGTAGGACTCATTCTGGTATTACTTGGGTATGGTATTTATTATCTATTACGCGATGAACCACTAGAAGCTTGGATTAAAGCGTGCCCTTGGGGCAGTGACGCATATGGTGGTGGCGAGCGTGATTGGTTTGGTGACAACCCCTATTACTGCTGGAAGACAAACCCTGAATATGCACTTCATAGTCTCTATGATCAGTTATTTTCTCCAAAAATAGTTAGCGACGTATCTGTTGTACAATTACACACACCTTCTCGGATATATGACAAGGTAACCTCCAAAGGCAAGTTCCAAGTTGCAAAGTTTAATGTGCAAATACCAGGTCATATTCCAGAATCAGAGCTTGGTTACTTAGACATTCAGCTGGACATTCGCCCACTATTAGCTGGAAAACCTTGGAGCTCATTAATTGCTGTCGCACCCACAGGACAAGCTCAAACGGCGTTGGATTACTTTTGGCAAAATACCAATATCTTCGTTAATTCTAGTTTAACGGGTTTAATTATTGAATTTGAAGAAAGTGCTCTTTATCCCTATTTTGATAAATTCAATCATTCTAAAATTCAAATTAGAATGCGGTGTCGAAAATATCCTAGAGGTAAAGGAGCAACAATATACTCAGGTTCATCTCAAGAGTTAAAGTTACCTGCGTCAGAAAGAGACGAAGAAGGAAAGATAGATAAGCCAGATCTTTGGGCTGAGCAAGTCATTAACGTCGAAATCGAAGATTATGGCATGAGCCCTGCTGGTGTGTTGCAGCGACTCCTAAATTAACTAAAGGCTACCCATGAGAGACAAGTTAAAATCCAATCAATCAGTTCTCGCTTTTATAGCTATTTTGGTAAAAACAATTGTTGAAAAGGTGATGGAAACTGAGGGTAAAAAGGAGACGCAAACGTTAACTCCCTCGGCACCTGTAGATAAGGTAGTGCATGATCGGCCAATAGAAGAAACACCGCTACTAAAAATAGAGGACTCGATACCACGAGACTTTAACATTAGTAAAGGCATGCAAAAAGTGGCTGTAAATAGTAAAGCAGACTTTGTCTTGCAAGATAATAACGTGCTCTCATCGAACCTACGTATCGCATTAGGCGGAGCTGACTTTGCGCGAGCAGGGAAACTTGCGAATATCGTTTTTGCTTATATGGCCTCAATATTTGCGCTTGTTTGTCTCCCCGTATATCTGAAAGAGTCTGAGCCTCATATCCTTTACCTTATGATTGGGTTAGTGGCGTTTGCAAGCTTCGTTTTTTATCGAGTTCACAGAATTAAACACCATACATCTGAGATACTACGGGTAGACTTCTTCCGAAATACCGGCCTCGTCACATTTCCCATTGGCAATAATGAAGGGAGCTTCTCGTTAACACTTGATGAAGTTGAACTGTATATTGTAAAGGTCTCCTCGGGTAAAGGTGTGAGGCATAACTTGGCGTTTTTAGCCCCACTGCGATACCCAAAAACACTTAAGCGCCAGACACTTTATTCAACCGATTGGGAGCCAAAGGATATGGACAGCAGCGTGCAGCTGTGGAGTGAAATTCACCGTTTTATGGATACCACTCAGCCCATACCAAGTTCGTTTTATAAAGGCTGGCAAGAAACGCTAGAAAGCCCCTATCTTGACCACCAAGACCATATTCAAATATTAGGTGAAGATTTAGTAAAACAAGCCCCCTTTTATGACCTAAAAAATAACCGCCCACTAGATAAAGAGTTTTGGTGATACTCGAATTAATCTCTATAACAAGGAGTTTTTGTGACAATAAAAAAGTTAATTAAGAAATGCGTTGGGCATATTCTAGATGAAGGAACGCCCACTCGTGCAATCAGTGATGTGAGTGTGCAAAATCAACAACCCAAATATGGTCAAGCTTATCAACAACAGCCGCAACAAGTAATACGGAATGGTCAGCAAGTTACGATGACAAGATCTCAAGTTTCAACAAAGCGAGAGCCCAACCCAGTCGCTGAATTTTTGATTAAAGCCATTGTTATTTTGATAGGCATCTTTGCAGTTGGTGCTTTATGTTTCGATGCATATTATTTAAATAAACGAGGCGACAATGCAGCTGTCGGCTTAATGATGGCAGCCGTTGGTGTGATGTATGGGTATCACTTTATTATGGCAAAGCTTAGCGATTACACTCAGCTTATAAAGACATCCCGTTTTGTAGGATGGGGCTTAAATGTAGCAGGTACGTTTTATAGCCTATTTATCTTTGCTGATTTGCTGTCTGACTTTCGCGGGCACTCAGAGGATCAAGTAGCCCTTATCATGGCGTTCATCAATATCGTTTTTATAGGACTTTTGTTCTTTCTAATGCAAAAGATAAAGCAACCCACAAAGCAAATTGATTAAACTCCTTGAAGTAATAAGCCACCGCTAAAATCGGTGGCTTACTATTTTGAGCCTGTGCGCATTCAGGAAACCTGACTTACTGACTCTTTTGCATTAACTTCAAATAGTTATTGTAAATATGGCTTACTTGCATCGTTGATTTACCTGCACTTATACCATGGCAGCTGAAACAGTTAGCTGGTTTAATTTGTGGCTCGCTGCCAGTGACATCGCTGAAAGTTTGGGTATAAGTTTCCATAGTAATATTGGCAACTGCCAATGAGCCGCGTAACGCCTCGTTGGCTCCCTTACCCACGATATTGCCACTAATGCCATTTGCAAAATCGTAATCTTGCGTGCTCAGCCAGATTGATCCGGCGTAAAAGTAGTTACTCCAAACTGGATTCTTTTGTTCCAGTTTTACATTCACTAAGCTATTTAGTTCAGTAATATTATTGAAGTTAGTTTCATCTTGAGCTTGTTGTGTCTGACTCCCCACCAGCTCAGGGTTATTACCCGCTATATATGGATTGCCGTTTGGCACGCCGTACTGATATAAACGAAACGTGTTGGTCGTAGTTTCAGAAGCTGGATACGTTAAATGTGCATTTTGCACCTCAGTTCCGCCCCGATAAAATAGCAGATCGTGACTATTACTCACTACTTTATCTTGCTGTAAGTAAGCCGTGCTTTTCTTAAACTTTCCCTCAGAGCTGTAGTAATCTGGTGCACTCAATTTATGCTCGAACGTCGCCCAAATAAACTCTGGGTGATTTTCAACCACACCGACAACATGCATGCCAACGAGCGCTACTTCTCCCGTACCGCTATATTTATTGTCTTTTTGGTAAACCGCTTTACGAATATAAAAATGCTCAGCTAAATCAAGCTTTGGATAGACTTGCTGCAGCGCTTTGACATCCATCCAAGCAACCTTTAACTCAACCGACCCCACAGCAAATTCAGCTTTGCTATCTGCTTTAGGGTGGGAGGTTGCTGACTTCATATAAGTATCGTTAACGTGGATCGAATAATGTACGGGCGTCCCACCAAACTTGCTGTAAATAACACCATCTGATCCTGCTTGATTTATATCTTCAAGGATCAACACATTTGCGGGGCGAAGTCCGGTTGGATTTAATAAATCATTCCATGGGGCAAAATAAGGTTTTAGCGCATTATCAACCTGCCAAAACCCAGAACCAAACATCAACAAGCCACCAGGAGCACGCTTGTCAGGCTGCGTTAAATAAAGAAACTTATTCCACGACCACTGATGAAAATCGCAGTTTGTCGAGAGATCTTTACCATCTTTAAATGCAAACGGACTATTTGCACCTTCAGGAGGGTTTGGCACAGGGCTGCCAAACCAATCGTTATTCGGTTTACAAGAAGTATCGTTCGAGTAAGCAAGCGCACTTGGCGCAGCCAGTGTACTTGTAGCAAGCAATAATGACATTCCAAGTAGTTGGAGTTTAGTGCGTGTAATTGATGACGGTAGCATGATGCTTTCCTTAAGATGTAAAACTCCTGTTAAATCTAGTTCATCAAAACGGAAGTTATCAATTACACAGCATTACATTTAATCTGTATTTCACCCTTTTTAAATACTTAAAACCGCATGTTTATCGCCTGCTGATCCGTTACTTACTGCGGTGAGCGAAGCTAAAGCTTTGCTCTGGCACCAGCTGACCGCTTAAATCGTTTGGTGTTGAGTAAAACGACACATTGAGCATGTCTTTTTGGTTGTCTAATTCGATATGCGCAAAGCCCCAAGTAAAAGCTTTATTCCAGACTAGGTCGTACTCTGGATAACGCTTTTCTTGATAGTTAGCAAGCGGTGTATGCGTGCCGCGCATTTTTGATGCGGCGCCGCTGATAATAAGTGGTAACTTAGGCTTTGTGTTTCCAGGGAGTACACGTGAGCAGTCGTCCGTTAACAGTTCCAAATCATGCTCATGGCCTGCGATATATGCATCTGCATACTCACATAGTTCGGGTAAGATTAAGCGGCGTAATACATGAGCTTCGTCATATTTGGTGCCACCAATCGACCAAAGTACATGGTGTCCATATACAATTTTCCATTTTGCGGTTGAGTTTTTAAGCCCATTTGCAAGCCAAGCCAATTGCCTATGATCTTCCCCATTGACAGGTTGCTCATGTTTTTCAATGTCTTCAACTTCGGCTTGACCACTCGCCAGTGCACTTGCCAGTCCCTGTTCACTACCATCCGGTTTTAGTGGAATTTCGTAATAATGCTGACCAGAGAGCAACATATTGGTATCAAGCACAAAGAACTCGACGTTATTGCCTTTCTCACCAAAGGTGTAGCTGTAATAACCTTTGCCATCCATATGAAAATTAGCTTGCTTAGCCATCCACTCGGTCTGTAATTTCACGCCGCGACGAGACGTCTTCCAATCGTGGTTGCCCAATGCTGAGTACACAACCAACTCTGGGTTTTGAATAAGGAGTGGCTTTAGCGGCCCTAGAATCAAGTCATCCATACGTTTTTGGTCGTCTTTGCCATCGTTAGCCGCCGCACCGTCAGGATAGATGTTATCACCAAGCTGAATAGCAAAGTTGCATGGCTTTTTCTCACACAAAGAGGCCATTGCCTGTCCAACCACCAACGCACCGGTTTCCTCCGTTGCGGTTTCGGTTCCCGGATAAACATAGATAGGCGCATGGTTGAACTCTTCGAGCGGGCGATGCTCTTCTAACCAATCCGCCTTTTCAGCAGCAATAAACTCGGCCTTATTTTTAGGTGATTTAATGTGCTTTGTTTTTGGATAATCTGGGTGATAGCCTCCATCACCAAAGGCCAGAAAGTTAATATTTTCTGCGGCTTGTGCTGCACCACTAAGCGCGAATAGTAAAGCTACTGATGTTATTTTCATTGTTACCAACACAGTGTTACCACTGCATCCTCCTGCATATAAATAAGGTGGGTGTCCTGCTAATACAGCTCGGTGTCCTGCTAATACAGCTCTGCTAATACTGCTAATACCCTAGCTCGATACGGTGGGTGCTTTTACAAGGACACCCACCTCTACTTTTTTCTGTTAGAAGGACGTTACCGTTACTCCAAGCTCAAATGAACGACCATAGGTTTCGTATTGGTAGTTGTAACGAGTGTCGCCTTGATAAATGCTCATCGGCTCGTCGGTTAAATTGATCGCGTTGAAATAAAGCTGAGTTTGCTCGGTATAAAAGTACTTCATGCTGAAATCGAGTTGCAGATGGTCGTCTTGGAAAACGCGCTGCTTGTTCTCTTCAAACAAAAAGCTTTTGCTCTTGTACGATGCACTTAACCTTGCGCTTATTTGGCTATTTTCATAACCAAACATCAGATTGCCCACGGTGTCGGATTGGTTTGGTAGATTGTCATCTGCGTCAATAAATGTACCATTAGCTGAGAACATCAAACCGTTTTGAAAGTTCTTCGTGTACGCAAGCTCCACCCCTGTCAGTTCAGCGGCGCCGCCATTAACGCTTTGAATAACTTCTTTATAGCCTTGCCACTGACCGTTATCTTGCACCTCGGCTTTGGCAATAAAATTATCGATGTTTTTGTGAAAAACGCCTGCAGATAACACGCCAATCGCGCCGGGGTAATATTCTACCGAGAAGTCATAGTTTGTTGACTTGTATGGGTCTAAGTCTGGGTTTCCGACTTCGGCTTTACGCTCAATTTCAACTTCGCCATCATCTTCTGTGGTCTCTGTTTCTATGATTTGAAATGCTGCTGCATCTTCAAAACTTGGACGCGCAAGAGTCTGTGTATAGGCAAAACGAGTGATCAGTTTATCGCTGATTTCATAGCGTAATGTTAAGTTTGGTAATAAATGGTCGTAGCTATCTTCAACTTGCCATTGGTTGATCTCGACGCGTTCAACGTCATTCACTTCATCATTAATGAGTTCAACACGATTACCACTCGTTGCATAATCTGTGTCTTCGTATCTAAAGCCCGCAATAACATTGAGTTTATCAATGTCGACCGTCAGCATGGCATAGAGCGCGGTGACGGTTTCTTCACTGGTGTATGAGCGACCTTGTGTTTCAATGTCAGTTTCAAGCTGGTTTAGCTCAAGGGCACTGCGATTACTGTAGAAGTAGTCGCGGATCTGGCCGCGACTTAAACCCGGACCAAAGGCCCCGAGATCATACTCAGGCTCATTGGCGGCAAAGTCTTTCGCCGTTAGGTCATCAAAGCCGCCGTCATATAGTTTGGCGTCAACGCGGTTAAACTTTTCACGGTCAGCATATTTACCACCAAATTTAATTTGCGCATTGTGACCAAGTAAAATGAAGTCTTTAGTTAAGTCCAGTCTAAAGCTGGTATTTTCATCTTCACTTAGGTTGTTCTCCCAGACAATTTCATCGATTTCAAAATTGCTAAGCTGCTGGGAAGCTTCATCCGCTGCAAGCGTGGGTGTCTTACCATCCAGTACATACCCTAGCGCAAAGTCTTCTCCAGCAAATGAGGTATCCAAGCGATTTGGCTCGCTTTCATCTGATTTCGAGTAGCCAATACTGTATTCAATAAACCAATCCTGCACTAAGTTTTCGCCGCCCAAAACCACAGATAAAATGCTTTGCTCTTCATATCTGTCTTTGGTATCTCTATCCATTTCTGCACCTGAGAAATAGGCCGCATTTTGGCTTAGCTCATCGGCAAATACATCGCCTTTGTCAAACTTGTACTCATTGCGTTGACGAAATTCATCGTCAGAAAACTTGCTGTAGAGCATGCGTAAGTAGTATTTGTTAAACCCTTTGTGATGGACATCAAGATTCAGTGCCGCCCCTAAACGCTCTCGCGTAATACGATAGTGGCGCTGCTCCATTTCCTCAGCACCAAAGAAGCTCACTTCTTCTCCTGAGTTCACATCGTCCATTTCTAGTTCCATCCAGCCGCCATCGGTTTCCATATTATGAGAACCAAACTCACGCTCAAACCAAGATACCGCCGTTGCAACCCCAACTTCCACCTCTTTGCCTGCGGCATAAATATCGGTGAAGCTAAACGACGCTTTTGGGCTGGTCTCGCTCACCTGTTCATTGTGTGACGCTTGTAACGTTACGCTGTAGCTCTGCCCTTCTCGGTCAAAAGCACTGAGGCTTTTTACTTCGATGCTACCGCCCACCGCTGATGCGTCCATATCCGGTGTGACCGTTTTGCTCACCTCTAGGCTTTGCACTAACTCACTTGGGATGACATCCATCGCCACCGAGCGCACGCCCGCTTCAGGAGAAGGCACGTTGGCACCATTGATGGTGACGTTGTTTAGATTTGGGTCGATCCCACGAATTGCCACAAAACGGCCTTCACCTTGATCTCGTTGAATAGAAAGTCCAGGCAGACGTTGCAGTGCTTCTGCTGCGTTTTGATCCGGCAACTGACCGATGGAATCCGCGCTGACGATCGACTTAAGTGACAGAGCATTTTTTTGTCGGTTTAATGCACCTGCTTGTCCAGCTCTTTGCCCTACAACAATAATATCGTCCATTTGGCCCGTTTGAGAACCAAGCTGTACTTGAACATCGGTGACTTGGTCATCAGTAATTGTGATGCTTTTAGTCACGGTTTCAGCGCCAAGATAACTTATCTCAAGCGTATAATTACCCGCTGGGACATTCGTTGCGGTAAAGCGACCATCTCGCTCAGAGATAAGGGTTCTATCTAATTCTTTGATCACCACTTTAGCCCCTTGAAAGTGGCTCTTTTGTGATACGGAACTGACTTGCCCTGTTAGGGTGTTAGCATTTGCAGCTGAGCTTAACGTCAGTCCAGCGCAGATCATCGCAACGGCAGAAAGTGTAAAGCTAGTCGGTAGATTTTTTTTCATTATTTGCTCGCACAGGTTGAGTAGAATTTTAGCGCCCCGCTAAAACGTCGCGGCTACCCTAGTGCGAAAACGTGACGCTTTTATTTCACTTGAGTGCGCTGCAGCCTTTAACAGGGCGTTTATGCCGGCCGAACTCGTGAATTTGAGCCGATATGACCCCCCAGCGCTTGGGGTTTTGGCAACGATATTTAACCTGAACTCTGAATAACAATCGGTTTGCTAGCTGCAGCTATGCAAAAGTGTTGCGGTTTTTGTCATAAAAACATCGCCTTTACTGAGCTAAATTGACCCTATCAGCACCAAGCGCAAATTTTTACTATATCGCTCTACATTTTGACTAGACAACAAACATGAAACTTCAGCCTTTTTTACTTCATCAATCGCGGTGGTTGCTACTAGTTATACTCACACTGGTTGCCATTACCATCACGGCCTATACCTCAGTACTGCGACCACTGTCGGACGTCAATTGGCTCGATAGCCTTGGTGAAGGTGGCCTCACGCTGATGACACTGATTTGGATTGCGGTGACCTTGCTCACTCGACCAAAAGGACTCGTCACTAACCTACTGTTTGCAGGGTTGAGTGCCATGTATGTTTCTATGCTGTGGGATTTTTTAGATGAGATGGTGGTGTTCACACCCCATTATTTAACCAGTTTTGAAGCGATCCCTGCTTGCTTTGGCATGGTGCTGATGAGTATTTCAGCCTATTACTGGTACAAAGAACAAAGCATATTCAATCAAACCTTAATGAAAAAAGAGCGTTTTTATCGTGACCACAGCATGACCGACTTTGTCACCGGCCTCTACAGCGTTGAGTATATGCAAAATCAGGTTCGCCACGAACAATCCCGCCTTGCCAATGGCAATAGCCCATTTTGCTTAACACTATTCGATATATGTGATTTTGCCGCTTATTCTCGCCAGCATGGTTTGCAAAAAAGTAATCAGTTACTGCGCGATATTGCCGATATGCTCTCTTTGAGCATGCGAGAGAGTGATCTGCTATGTCGTTTTGCAGCAGATAAATTTGTGGTCGTTCACCCGCAAACCAACCATATTCAAGCCCAAGCTTTTGCTAACCGTGCGGCCGAATTTATCGCCCGCCATGCCAACTATGATGACGGTGAAAACCAGCCGCAATATAGTGCAGTGAGATGGAGCTGTATCGAAGTTGATGACAAACACTGTGAATTTGAACCTCTGATAGCAGCGCTTGTGAACGAGCTGAATCAGACCAAGGTAGCTGCGGCTTAATGTCCTATTTTGAGTGCCAAACAAAACAACTTGCGAGTCGCTATTTTGCACTCCCCTTGGTGGAGTTGGCTTTCCAGCACGGTGTACATGCAGACGTCATTTTGAAAGGCAGTAAATTGTTTTATACCGATCTGCACGCTAATCCAACCTGCATTAGTTATGAGCAGTTTGAAACAATAGTAAGCAACCTTGTCAGTCAGGCGAGCTGTCAGGAAGTCAGTTTTATTTACGGCCAATACCTACTTAATACGCTGATCAGTCACCATGCCGAGCTGCTATTTAATTGCCACAACATACAGCAATTACTCAAAGTTCTACTGCTTAAAGGTTTGGATATATTGCCTTTTTACCACATTAGAAAACTCCAGACAGAAACAAGCTGCCATTTACTGTTTTCACCCGCCATTGCAGAAGGTAAGCCTGCGGTCACGCGATTTTTATGCGAAACAATGGCAAGCCTTTGTTGTGGCTACCTTAAGTGGCGCAGCCCAGAAACCACATTAACATTGCAGTTTCCGTATACAAAGCCAAAACAAGTCGCGCAATACCTGAGCCATATACACCTAGCTTACAGCTTTGATCACAGTGATTTTGCCGTTGTAATGAGTAACCAAGCTTTAGCTCAGCAGCAAATTGGCACTTTTCCTTATTTAGTGGCTCGGCAGTTAAAAACCTTGCCCTCACCACAGCGTGGATTTCTCGCCCAATTGCATCGCTTACAATTAAAATATCCTAAATATCATAGTGAGCAAATCGCTGAAATGATGGGCATGAGCGCTGCAACTTTTAAACGTAAACTCAAGCTACATCAGACTACTTTTATTAACGAAAAAGACAGACTGCATCGTCAACAAGCCATGTTTTATGTGACTGAGCAAGGCTATTCCAATGAACAAGTTGCAACCGCTTTACAGTTTAGCGACATCACTAATTTTCGCCGCGCATTTAAGCGCTGGACGGGATTAACGCCTTCTTACTTTCGTAAAGTGTAAAAGCTAAAGAAGTAAATGAATATAGGAGGCTAATAAGATATTAGCCTCGACAAGAGAGTAAATTTAGTTATATTACTTACTACATTTACCTTGTACCGCTAATTTAAGCGGTTTGATTGCTTTTTTACCTTGTTCCTCAGAAACCAGTTCTAGATTAGCGCCACCAACCATCACACCCATCTTTATGTACTGCTCAATGAAGTAATGCTTACCAGCTTCTGTTTCTACAAATAGGTCATTGGGTGAAAACTCTGATTCAGTAGACACTTTATGTTTTTTGCCACCTTCCACTTCTTTATAAAAGAAAACTTTGGGTGCAGTTTCACCTACACAATCATCATTAACCCAAACGTCTTTCTTTAGCGCAGCACCAAGCATTGAGTCTCTGTAAATGTATAGACCAGCCATGCCATCTTTCGGTGCATCATACTGCTTTGCTTTATCAGAAAGCTCTTTTGTTTCAAGAGGAACTGAGCTACAACCGGCAAAGAATAACGTTGCGATAATACCCGCGCTTAGTTTTTTGATCATTACTACTCCATTTGATCTTTATCATTTTTTTGGCCGGCAATGATAGTGTGTAAGCTTCATTGACTCAATAACTTCCTCGACACAAACGTAATAAACTGTAAACAGGTTTTTCGTAGATAGAGCATGAAGCATTCCTGAGCAAATTTAATGATCATTTATTCGGTTAGATTGTCATTTTTTCTTCTACACTGAAATGGATCTTGCGGTTACTAGGTCTTTTATAACGTGACTGCGTTTCGATAATCCCAGGGGCTGCTTACCTTTGCTGTTTGATTTTTGTTCTCCTGAGTGAGTTTTGATCGCGGCGCTCGACTTGCCGCATAGTGGGCTAAGCTAAAGTTGAGCAACAAAGAACGAAGCACACTCAGGTGAACCCGAAGGGCAGCGCTTGATTGGCATTTCTACTGTGTTATCGCCAGACTTACATAGAACAACTATGCTACGCTGGCTCTGCCTTGTATAAATGGCAATCAAACTGCTGCAAAAACAAACTTGAAAGATAAGCAGCCCCTTGGCCGAAGCTAAGCACGTTAATAGATAACAAAGAGGATTAAAAACATGAAAGCATTAACGGGCGCTGCGATGGCGATGATGGTAGCGGGTTTAGTGGGTTGTAATAGCACAGAGAACAATTCCACGAGTGCACAAGCTGCGACAGCTGAAACAGATTTAGTGCATTGTTATGATGTCAATGTTTGTGGTGGACATAACGATTGTAAAACAGCGAGTAATGCCTGCTCAGGACAAGCTTCTTGCAAAGGCACTGGCTTTGTTGCCATGCCGAGTAAAGCGTGTAGTGATGTCGGTGGCAATCAAAAAGACGCTTGGGTTGGCAGTGTCGCAAAGGCCGACCTCGTGCACTGCCACGATGTCAACGTTTGCGGAGGCCATAACGATTGTAAAACCGCAAGTAATGCTTGTGCGGGACACGCTTCTTGCAAAGGGACTGGATTTGTCAGCATGCCAGCAAAGGCCTGTGCTGATATTGGTGGCAAAGCGAAAAGCTAATAAGCTTTTACCTCGGCGCGTGTTTATCTATCAAGATTATTATTGCAATAGATAAACACGCACAATGCATTAAAAGAGCGCAATTATGTCAGTACCCTTTCTGGGCTTTGGTCTTGGCCTACGCACGTGTTATTTTGACGCTATTATCGACACCCGACCCCAAGTAGATTGGTTTGAGATTATCTCTGAAAATTACTTTGTCGACGGCGGCAAGCCTTGGTATTACCTCTCGCAGATTAAAGAACACTACCCCATTGTGATGCACGGAGTATCGATGTCGATAGGCAGTACTTCGCCCCTAGATATGAATTACCTTGCGCAACTTAAACGCACCATCGCACGGGTTGAACCCGAATGGGTGTCAGATCACCTCTGCTTTAGCAGCTTAGGCGAGTTTAATAGCCATGATTTATTGCCACTTCCCTACACCGAAGAAGCGCTGATACATCTCACCGCAAGAATCAATCAAGTACAAGATTACCTTGAGCGCCCAATGATCTTCGAAAATGTCTCAAGTTATTTAAACTACAAACAATCTGAACTGACAGAGTGGGCGTTTTTGAGCGAATTGCACCAACGTACCAGATGCCAGTTATTGCTCGACATTAACAATGTATATGTAAGCTCGCGCAATCACAAATTCGACCCAATGACTTACCTAAACGCCATACCAACACAAGCGGTCGCACAAATTCACTTGGCTGGTCATAGCGATTTTGGGACACATATTGTTGATACGCACGACCAACCTATTTGCGAAGAGGTGTGGAGTTTGTATCGCCAATACACTCAAAACAGATCCCCTATTAACACCATGATTGAACGTGATGATAACTTTCCTGAACTCGCGGGATTATTACAAGAGTTGAACTTGGCCAAAGGAATAGCCCCTAGCAGTTGGAGAACATATGGCTGATCTCGCCGCGCTGCAACTCGCCTTTATTGCAATGCTAAAAGGCGATGACAGCCAATTAATAGCTGAAATTGAATATCAAAGCGGCCTAAATGTCGCACAACGCGCACAAATATACACTAATGCTTATCACATCAGATTAAAAAAAGTGTTAGAACAAGATCATGAAATGCTTGGCTTTTATTTGGGTGATGCCCTGTTTGATGAGATGTTTTCTGGCTATCTAGAGCACTTTCCTTCGTGTTCGACCTCATTGCGCCAGTTTGGCGATTCGCTTCCTGAATATTTAAGCCAATTTGAGCCATTTAAGCTCTACCCTATTCTCACTGAAATCGCACAATTTGAACGTACATTACTCAGTGTATTTGACGCAGAAGATGCGCCTCAATTGGGACTTGTGCACCTACAAAAAATTGCAGCAGCACAATTTCCAAACTTGCAGTTTACTTTTCACCCCAGCGTTCATTTATTGGGATTTACACATAATGCGGTTGACTGCTGGCAAGCGTTAAAGAACAGTACAGCGGTCCCTGAAGTGTCGACAAAACCGAACTATTGGATACTCGCCCGAGAGCGCGATATGCGCACTGGGTATCACTCGTTAACGGAAGCCGAATTTGCTTGTCTACAAAGCATGAAGAACGCGCTGCCGTTTAGTTTTGTCTGTGAATACGCGGCTGAGCAAAGTGATGATTTAGCACAAGGCACAGCAATGGTGATGCAGTTACTGCAAAAAGGGCTTAACTTGGGATGGTTTAGTGGCTTTAAAGTTGCTATATAACCTGAGCTGCGGATAATTAATGCCTTTCTAGCAGCCAGTTTTAGCGCTAACTGCGTTGAATTCACTTCCAATAGCCAGCTATTGGTGCGTAAATTCGCCTTGCCTACAGGATGTAGGTACCTTAGCGAGAGCAGGACGCGGAAGCGGTGTTTTCCCTAAAACTCTCTGGCTAGACAAGGAAAAAACTAAGTTATTCTTTAGAAACAATAAGTTGGAACATTCCTTATCCAAACCTCAGGTTATATCACCGCGATATTCAACAAAGCGGCATAGAAAATGAGGATCAAAGAGAAGTTAAAGCTGTATCAACCAAGTTTAATAATAAGCATGGTTTTCACCTTGATTGGCTTTGTCCTTGTTTACAATTCAAAAGTCAAAAACCAAGCTTAAATGTAAAGATAAATTAACAAAAATCACATACCTTATACTCATTTGGAATTTTTCCAGCCTATTTATTCCTCTTACCCTGTCGCGTTACCCCTCTCTAAAATCAAAATTAACCAACTGTATTTATTGATAATATATAAAGAACAAGGATAAACCTCTCGCTTATTTGGTCAGCTAACCTATGCATTAAAAAACACATTGTAAATTTTTTTTGTATTTTTTGTTTATTTTTTAAGCTTTACTTCTATCCTAGTGTAACCAGTCGAAATTATGTGCAATTTTTATTTAGCTGGCGTTGTTCATTATCTCAAAACAAACGCAATCAAGCGTTGAACTTTGGTGAATAACGCGTCTACAGCAGCTAGATAAGTTCATAACCTTGAGATTGGTAAACACAATTAAACAAAACAACATGCAAGGAACAACAAAATGCGTAAATTAAGTGCTATTAGTTTTGCAGTATTAGCGGGTTTGACCTCAGTCAACGCACAAGCCGCTAAAATACTTAGCGTAGAATCAAACAAAGCAATTAAAGATCAATACATTGTTGTATTTAGCACCCCTTCAGTCCTTAACGTTCAAAACAGCAAAGCAATTGCAGCCTTTGCTAATAAGCAAGCAAAAGCATTAGAAAACAAACATAACGTAAGCATTACAAAAGAATTTGGTGGTGTACTAAATGGTGTGGTCATTAATGCATCTGCAAAACAACTAAAAGGTCTGCTTAATAACCCAAATATTGACTATATCGAACAAGACCAAGTGGTTACAGTGACCCCCGCTATCACAGCAAGCGGCGACCAAGCTAACCCTACTTGGGGTCTAGATCGCGTCGATCAACGTAATCTACCGCTAAACTCAAACTACCATTATGATTTTGATGGTACTGGCGTAACGGCTTATGTTATCGATACCGGTGTTCGCATTAGTCACAATGAATTTGGTAACCGTGCATCACATGGTTATGACTTTGTTGATAATGACAATGATGCAACAGACTGTAATGGCCATGGTACCCATGTTGCAGGCACAATTGGTGGCGGTGAATATGGGGTAGCGAAAAACGTCAATATCGTTGGCGTAAGAGTATTGGGTTGTAACGGCTCGGGTTCATATTCAGGCGTTATCTCTGGTATCGATTGGGTTAAAAACAATGCATCAGGCCCATCCGTTGCTAACATGAGTTTGGGTGGTGGCGTTTCTCAAGCGGTTGATGACGCAGTAAATAACGCAGTTGCCTCAGGCGTTAGCTTTGTTGTCGCGGCGGGTAATGACAATAGCAATGCCTGTAATTACTCACCTGCACGTGCAGCCGATGCAATCACTGTGGGTTCAACTACAAGCAGCGATGCCCGTTCTAGTTTCTCAAACTATGGTAACTGTCTAGACATTTATGCGCCAGGTTCAAGTATTACTTCTGCTTGGTATAACTCAGATACATCAACCAATACCATCAGCGGTACTTCGATGGCCGCACCGCACGTTGCGGGTGCTGTTGCGCTATATTTGGATGAAAACCCAAGTCTAAGCCCGTCACAAATTGATAGCTTGCTGAGCCAACGCTCATCAAAAGGTAAAGTCTCTAACCCACAAAGCGGTTCACCTAACGAGCTACTTTATACACTAGCTGATGGCACTGATCCGGACCCAGATCCAGATCCAATCACAGAGCTGGTTAATGGCCAAGGCGTCAGTGCATCTGGTGCATCTGGTCAGCAAACCTTCTATAAGTTGGTTGTTCCAGCAGGCGCTAGCGCGCTGAACTTCTCACTTGCTGGTGGTACTGGCGATGCCGACCTGTATGTACAGCAAGGCACTCAACCAACGCTAAATAGTTACGCTTGTCGCCCGTATCTGGATGGTAACAATGAATCATGCGATTTCACCAATCCAACTGCAGGTGATTGGTATGTGATGCTAAATGGTTACGCTGCGTATGCAAATGCGACCCTCACAGGTACTTACTCATCAGATCCAGGTGGCTGTGGTAGCAACTGCCTAGAAAACGGCATCCCAGTAAGTGGTCTAGCTGGTGCATCTGGCCAAGAGTTGCAATACACCATTGATGTTCCAGCCAATGTAACATTAACAGTTGCAAGCTCTGGTGGTTCTGGCGATGCAGATTTGTATGTTCGTAAAGGTGCGGCTCCTACGACATCAACCTATGACTGTCGTCCGTTCTTAAATGGTAATAATGAATCTTGTAGTTTAAGTTCAGGCCAAGGTGCAACCTATTACATCAAGTTACGTGGCTACTCTAGCTTCTCAGGTGTAACACTTGTTGCAAGCTACTAATTAGCTTAATTACAAATAAATCTCATTTCGTTTGGGGTTTATTGAAAAAACAAGTACAGTGGTGGCTCGTTTGAGCCGCCATTTTTGTTTTTAATGAGTATTGTATTAGATCTCTACAGCCAATTATTACATCAAGGGTTTTATGACCATGTGTCTGACGGTGAACTACACACCGAAGTGCCGCTCATCTGTAGTAGCATCTCGCAAGTAAAGCTCGATGGTATTATTTACCATCGCACTGCGCAAACTGCGGCGATGATGCCTGAAAACTATGGTAGTTTGATCCTTATCACTGAAGGAAATGGTTGGTGGCTGACTGAGCAATCCTTGCAGCGTGCTGATCTAACACAATTAATTTATCTTGAGGCAAATCAAAAACATGTGTTTCACCTTCCGACACAATACCACGCCGTTAGCTTCAACTTTCCAATCAATTGGCTAGCATCTCGAACCGGCAAGCGGCTTTTGCATGGACAAGCACTGACAATTCCCTCTGGTCTATCAACATTATTCAAAAGCGCCTTAACCGCCACAACGCTAAATTTAACAGCGGCAAAATGGCTTGAAGATGAAATTGTACTGCACCTAAGTGCTTGCCAGCCGACCCAATTACCAAGGTCGCCGCTAGCGGAGTTAAAACAGCTCATCTCTACACATGCAAATGATGAAGCATTTTGTATCGACATGCTATGTGACCATTCAGGCTGGTCAAAACGTTATATTCACAAACTATTTGCCGCATCTGATCTGAGTGCCAGTGAATATCTTATCCGCACTAGGCTCACTCATGCTTATTTTGAGTTACTTAATAGCTCTGCATCCTTAAATCAAATTGCTATTGATAGCGGATTTAAAAATCAGGCGCACTTCAGCCGTCGTTTTAAGCAATTATTTTCTCTTTCTCCCAAACAAATTTCACAACGAGTGCACTCTTAGACAAAACTGAACCGTGCAAAATATATATAATAAGAATCACTCTCATTATCCATAGTAGTAGAACAATGAAAATTAACACGCTCTATGCTGCAGTGTGCCTCTCACTGCTTTCTCAAACCACAAGTGCCAATGAAAACCAAAAAGATGAGTTAGAAAGAATAGAAGTTCAGGGCAGCCAATATAAAAGTACCGGAACAAAGTCGTCTTTAGCACCAATCAACGCGCCCTTTTCTATTTCTCATATAGATCAAGATACCCTGCAGCTACGCCAAGCTGACTCGGTCAATGCTGCGTTACGCTATGTTTCTGGTATCACACCAGAAAGCCGCAGCACGGTCACCATTTTTGACCAATACACTATTCGCGGTTTTGAATCTTATCGAAACTATTACGATGGCCTAGAACTGCAATCCAATAACCTTTGGAATTTATATCCTCAAGTTGATGCCTTTGCCACCGACACCATTGAGGTGCTAAAAGGCCCAGCGTCAGTACTTTACGGCTCAGCCCCGCCAGGTGGCATGGTGAATCAAATCGCAAAGCTTGCCAATGGCACTGAGCAAACACAGGTTCGCCTGAGAGTCGGTAGCAGAGCGCTCAAAGAAATCGGCGTTGATCATGGAGGTGTGATCACCGATGAGCTGAGCTATCGTGCCATTGCGCTATCAAGAACAAGTGATGGCCAGCAAAAAACAACTGAAGAAGAACGCACTGTATTTGCACCATCACTGCGCTGGCAACCGAGCCATGATACGGCTTTAACTGCACAGCTTTATTACCAAGACGATCCCAAAGCCATACCGTCCACTCCCTTACATAGCGTTGGTACGCTCACGCGTGCAAGTTACGGTTATCTAGATGCCGATGCATTTGCAGGCGATATCAATTGGTCTAATTTTGATAGAACAACGCTAATGGCAGGGCTAAAGTTGGAACACAATTTGTCCGACAATTGGGCTTTATTTGCCAACTGGCGTTACACCGATGCAGAAGGCCTACAGCAAAATACCTACAACCAAAACTTAATTGCAGATAGCGATACCATACTTGCCCGTGCAGCATATAAAACCGATGAAACGCAACATGGCTATGTTTTAGACAACCAATTGTCTACTCACTTTACGGTTGGCAACTCATCACATCACTTACTCTTGGGTTTTGAATACAAAACCTTAAGCTCAACCGTAGGGTATTGGGATACTCTCGGGACAGGCACACCAAACATTAATCTAGCAGCGCCCAATTATGCAGCGTTTGATGTCAGCGCTTTGCCACTTAACTTCTATACCGAAGCGCACGATATTGAACAGAGTAACCGTGCGTTTTACGTCCAAGACGAAGTGACAATATCAGCGCTAACCCTCTTGGCAGGTCTTAGATACGACAGTTTCACCAGTGATGTTACTGCTGATAAAAACTACGCTGGCACCGAGTGGCAAACGGAATCAACTATTGATGACACCCAACTCACCGGGAGGATTGCCGCACTTTATCAGCTGGACTCTGGTTGGCGACCTTACGTAAGCTATAGTCAGTCATTTGAGTCCGTTGCAGGAGAAGATAGCGTAACTCAACAAGCCTTCAAACCAACTGAAGCAGAACAATGGGAACTTGGCGTTAAATATCAATCTCGCGATACACAGCTAACATTTGCACTATTCGATCTCACCAAGCAGAACGAAATCATTAACAGCAAAGACTTTGTCACGAAAACTCAAGCCGGTGAAATCCAGTCCAAAGGTATTGAGCTTGAGGCTTCTCACACCTTTAACGAACAAGTTGATGTGCAGTTCAATGCCACGCATCTAGACCAGAAAGTCACTAAAAATGAATTAGATCAAGATTTGGTGGGGAAACGCTTAGTGTGGGTGGCTGATAACACCGCTTCGCTTTGGTTAAACTATTACCCAAGCCTGTTGAGTGCACTTAAAGTCAGTGTTGGTGCTCGGTATGTTGGCGAGAGTTATGTTGGTAAATACAACTCAGATACCGTGCCATCCTATACCTTATTCGACATCGCCTTTGATTATGAACTCAGCGAGCAAGCCAGGCTCACCTTTAGCATTAGTAACCTCAGTGACAAGCGTTACGTTGGCGCATGCTATGACGAAAGTAACTGCTGGATGGGGGCAGAGCGCAAAGCCGATGTTGGTCTTCACTACCGCTTTTAGTCACTCATCTAGGAGAATTTACGGAAGGACATAGACTGAAAGATTTAAACGGACACCCACCTTAACGCGCCTGCAAGCATTAAGGTGGGTGTCCTTGTTAATTCAGCCTGTTAATTCATCTCTTTATTCATTCTCATTTAGCTTTAACTCAAAGGAAAACAATGCGTAAAACACTATTTAAATGGCACAGTGCAATGGCATTAATCGCGATACTTCCGCTCGCCGTTATGTCAGTCACAGGTAGCATGTTGGTGTTTAAATTCGAGATAGATAGCCTATTACTCCCAAAGCAAGCGACATTGACTTATCAGGACCAAGGCGTCCAACGTCAGCCCATGAAGGTGCTCGTTAATTATGTCGCAGACACCCATCCAAATTATGAAATTGGTAGCTGGGAAATATTCGATGATGGCTACGAAGCTGATAGAGTCTATTTATTAAAGCATGGTACAGACACATGGTTCAAAACGTATCTAGATCCTTACGCAGGCAAAATGCTAAGCGAGCCTGTGGGTATTCACAGTGACTTTACTGATTTTATTCTTCACCTACATTACACCTTACTACTTGATGATGTGAGTAAAACCTTTCCACACATGGGTGTCGTTATCGGTTTAGCTGTGGCTATACTTTTTACGCTGCTCGGTGTTTCCGGCTTAGTGATATACCGGCGATTTTGGCGACGATTCTTTAGCTTTAGACGACAAGCCCCTCGGCTCGTCATGATGAGCGACCTGCATAAGGTAATTGGCATTTGGAGTGCGCCGGTATTGCTCGCGCTCGGCATTACTGGCGTTTACTTTAATGCAGTGGAGTATTATCACGAGGCTTTTGAACACCAAGAAGATGAGCACCATATTGTCAGCCACGCAATGTTTAATCACTCATTAGATTTTGATGCCATGATGACCCAAAGCCATCGTGCGGTTAACGAACTTAAACCAACCTACTGGCTATTTCCATTTGAGCCAGAGCAAACCAACATTACCATTTTTGGTAGCGTCGCCGATGCCAACCCGTTCATTAGTAACTATGCTGCAACGGTTAGCTTTGACGCGCAATCTGGTATACAAACCTTTGCCTACGATATTCGAACGGCGTCTACTGTAGACAGGGTAATCGACAGTTTTAGAAAACTTCACTTTGGCCACTTTGCAGGGCTTACCAGTAAAATAATTTGGTGCATTATGGGACTCGCCCCCGTATTGCTTGGTTTTACTGGGTTATATTTATGGTGGCAAAGAAAGCGTAAAAAACACAAGAGTAAGAAAAACCGTCAACTCGCCTTAAGCTGACGGTTCAAGTTTCAATCTAGATCCGTTATTGTCGTTATTATCAGCAAATAACGAGCAATCACTATGAAACAACTTGGGCTAATTGGCGGTATGAGTTGGGAGTCAACACAAAGCTACTACCAGCTTATCAATCAAACAGTTAAAGCAAAGCTTGGCGGACTACACAGTGCCAAGCTTTGCTTGTATAGCGTCGACTTTGCCGAAATTGCAGAGCTTCAAGCAGCTGGTGATTGGCAGAAAATGACCACCATTTTGGCAGGCGCTGCTACGTCGTTGAAGCTTGCCGGCTCAGATGCCATTGTGATCTGTACCAACACCATGCATAAAATTTCAGATGAAATTAGCGCAGCGTCAGGATTGCCTGTACTGCATATTGCCGACGCAACCGCGAAGCGACTTAAAAATGACGGCATAAAACGCATCGCGCTGTTAGGTACGAGATTTACGATGCAGCAAGACTTTTATAAAGCACGATTACAAGATCTTCACGGCATTGAGGTCATAACACCTGATGGGGACCAACAAGCTTTAGTTCACAACATAATTTATGACGAATTATGTCGTGGTAAAGTCAACGCAAGCTCAAGGCAAACTTATCTAGACATCATCGATGCACTCTATCAACAAGGGGCTGAAGGGGTTATTTTAGGTTGCACAGAAATCGGTTTGCTCGTTCAGCAAGTGCATACTCAAGTCCCTCTTTATGACACAACCAAACTTCATGCTGAAGCCGTTGTAGAGTGGTCACTCGGGGCTACATCTTGCTTTATTCATGAGTAATATCAAATTTTGTTGTAATTAAAATAATAACAACGAAATCGCTATTGTCGCGATTACTTGGCTACTATAGAATTAAATCTCACTTATTCTAATTAAATCAGGGATGTATTATGACCCAATACGACGAATATAAAGTTATCCATGTAGTTGAAGGTGGCTGCGGCACACTGTTACTTGGCTCAAGTGGATTACCGTTAAAAAAACTTGAAGCAACTTTAAACATGGAAGCGCAAGATGGCTGGCAGCTTGTTTTCCAAGTTATCGAAAACAAACGTTTTATGCTATTTTGGAGCCGCGAAGCCGTGATCTTAACACTTGGTCGTAAACGTGCTTAAACGCTTTGCTCTGTCTGCCATTCGCCGCTATCAAGCGAATGGTGGAGCAAAAGCCCACTTCAATATAAGTTGTAATTTTACGCCGTCATGTTCTGAATATACCTATCAAGCAATCGAAAAATATGGCTTCTTTAAAGGCGTGCGTATCGGTTTTTGTCGGATCAGGCGCTGCAATGATCCAGATTGTATTGAAGTAAAATCAGACCCCCTACCATAATCTAATCCTAGGAGTTTGCATGGACGAAATAGCATTAAGAGAACAAGAAGAAGCATTGAGAAATCAAGTTGCTCAGCTAAGTCCTGAAGCGCGCAAGCAGTACTACCAACTAGAAGAACAGCTAGTAAAAGATCCTGATACTTACGCCGTACTCAATTACTTCTTTGCTGCAGGTTTACATCACTTTTATCTGGGTAAAACTGCACGTGGTGCTATTAATCTAACCTTGATGCTAATAGGGCTTGCGCTTATTCTCTTTTATGGCTGGATACTGCTAATTTTAGTGTGCTTAATTGAGCTACCTCAGTTATTTAATAGCCAAAAAATAGTGAGAAAATACAACATCGATGTGATGCGAGAAGTGCTAGATGAGCTCAAAGATACACAGCAGAATCAAACAATCTAAAGAAACGCAGTGGCTTTGGATTATAGCGGCCACGGTAGTGGTCGTTTTATTTAGTGGTTATCAGTTTTATACCAAAGGCGTGCCTTACTTCGCTGAAGAGATCTCAGCCTCACTACCCAAACAAATCTACCAAATCATCGACGAAGGCAGCTTAAACGAGCTAGATAATTCGGAATTTTCTGAATCAAAATTAAGTGAAATCAAGCAGCAAGAGACTCGAGCTTTATTCGTTTCGTTGCTTGGCGCCAATGCATCGAGTGAACGTGAATTTAAACTTGAGTTTAGGCAGTGGAAAGATAAAGCCAATGCCATGGCACTGGCCAATGGTAGCATTGTGATCACCGATAACATGGTCGAACTGGCATCGACTCAGCAAGAACTTAGCGCAGTGTTACTCCACGAAATTGGCCATGTGGAGCATAATCACGTGATGGAATCCCTTGTAAGCTCGTCTATCGTATTTGTCAGTTTGAGTGTCGTACTGGGTGACATCTCTGCGCTCTCAGATCTTATGATGCAGGGCGCAATGTTAGGTATCAACCAAAATTACTCTCAGCAAGCTGAACTCGAGGCTGATTTGTACGCGCACAACAAGCTAATGGCGCTATATGGTAATAATGATGCGATGATCTCTATGTTCGAAAAACTCGCCAAGGAAAGCGACGAACAGCACAGTTGGTTAAGCACGCACCCAAGCTTTGAGCAACGCATTCAACGATTAAAACAAAAGCCATAACCATGCCCTGAGGTAATGGCTTAAGGGCTATTAATCTATTAAATTTAAGCCCTAACCAGAAAGCGCAAAAGACGAAAAATCTAGTGAATTCGCTCCAGAGTCACTTTACCACTTGAAAGACCACCACCGCCGTTGTAATCCAACTTCGCGTGTAGCTTCCCACCATCAACTTTAAATTTGACGCGACCAATACCAGATGTTTGGTGCACTTTTGCGTATGTGCTTGACCCATTCCAGTTATAAATAGCGTACTCTTCTAACACAGGTTCGTAGCCATCTCGAATACCAGAAACCACAACCTTATAGGCACTATTACCTGAAATACTCATATTGCTAGGTAGTTCTACCCAACTGCTATTCGCTGGTAAACTGATACTCGCAGTAATTTTTCCTGGCAAGTATGCAGAGGAAGAATCCGCGCTTTCTGAACCACCAATTGCAGGTACATTTCCTTTAACTTTGGTGTTTTTTAACACTACATTATGATTCCACCAATCTTGTCCAGTGAATCCATTAACGGTAATGACTCCACCATTGTCAGCATCAATAACTGTATTTGCTCGATTCGAATTTGGGCCGCCTTGCGCGAAAACGCCATTGATATCCAGCGTCCTTGAATTCTTAACCTTAAATACCGTTTTAACTCCTTCAGCATAGAAATTACTAATCTGGTTATTCCAAGTTTTATGATCTGCTGGACCGTAAATTTCCACACCTACTTGAGAGTTTTGCACTGTCGAGTTTGCAATCTCACTACCCATTGCAGCAAGTTTAAGGCCTGTATGTGAACCTTCTACATATATATTGTCAAAAACGTTAACATTATTAAACCAGCCATTAGGCTCGGTGTTCCAATATGCTGGATTTTCTCCGTTACCATGTAAATAAATGCCATAATTAACGTTGGCGATAAACAAGTCCTCGAAGCGGCTCCAAATTACCCATTTGCCGTAAATACCATTATTAAACCCCGAAATGTCTAATTTCGAGAAATTAGACCGATAAGAAGCAAATGGTATATCGATCCCTGTGCCCTGCTTAAAGCTCGCAGTTTGCATCAATGTCAAATCATGTACTTCGACATTATGTGCCACTTTTAACAAACTGATATTAGCATTTGTGGTTAAACGAGACAGGTTGCGTTTTTCACCATATAACTTAACGCGTGAGTTGTGCGCTCCCTTAATGCGCGTCACATCAAGCGTTTGAGATACATTGAATGTACCTGCTGGTATGTAAACGCTCTTATTGTTTTGCACGGCGTAGTCAATCGCAGCTTGTATCTGCGCCGAATCATCTCGGTTATCGTCTGCTATTGCACCAAAGCGAGGATCAGTAATGGAGACACTATCTACATCAAGTGCAAATACCGAAGCGGATGAAGTGAGTAAAAGTACCCCAACAGTGTGTAATGTATATTTCATAATAGTCCTTATCATCTAATTAAAAGCAAAATTAGTATATTTGAAATTTGCGCTGAAACAATGCCTTTCCCTTTACAAAACCAAGATATCATTCACAGAATAGGAGTATCGTGGATTAGCTTAAAAGCAGTTACAGACATAGCGTGGACAGCTATTCAAGTTTGAGTGGGTGTCTTTCAAAATTTCTGTGATGGCGGATGGAAGGCTGCCTCAGAATCCCACCGAGATCATGAGGCGGAATAATTAAACTTTCCACTTCTCAATCAAGGAAAGTAATTTGTTATTCACCTCTAACCACCTTGGGAGATATTTCTTATCGAATGATGCAAATATTCCTCTATTAGATTTACTATCGAGATATTCTAATTTGCATATACTATTCACCGGACCTTCAGTACAGTGAATTAGAACATCATCACCTTGATTATTTTGAGCGTGATATGTCACACCACTTTTGTTTGCATTCTTGTAGGCTGTCAACCCATCAATATCTAAGCTGTCATCTCTGTCTGATAGCCCATACTTTAATGCATTTTTAAGACTATTATTCGCATTTAGTCGACTGCCACCATTAACCATTGTCCAGAATGCTGTAATTTGATTTGGGTTATAAGGCCCAACCGTTGCGATGTTGTCTTTATCACCGAATCCTGAAAAATCTGGAAAAAATAAACTAATTTCAATCATATTTTCTTTTTTGATTTTATCGGGTAGCCCATCATTTGGCGAAAGGTAACTTTTAGGAATTTCAAAAGCTTCCCCTCCCATCAATACCATCGCACTTTTCCGTTCAGACATTCTGATCTCTTCTCCTGCATAACTGTAACTAAAGATGATGATGGTCAGTAATGATAAAATAAGCGCTAGTCTAAATTTTGAAAAATAATCAGTAAAAGCAAAGTTGTTCATAGCGTTCTCCTAAAACTCAATTAAACAGGTACCGCAAGCCCAGTCGGCTTGGAAAGCCCCCATACTACCAAAGGTCCTTGGGCCTTCTTTATACAAACTAGGGTTTGGCCAATGTCTTCCTACAGTTGTTTTAACTGCATGGCTGTAGCTTTGCCTAAATTTGTTTAATTCGTATGGACTGCTTTTTATTAGTTGTCCAACAGTTTCATTATTAGGGCCGTAAGGTAGATTCCAAAAATAGGATGAGCCGCCCCAGCCACCAATAGTCTGCCCACCGTTACTCAGAGCTACTCTAATGTCAGACACAACAAGCTGGTTAAATTGTGGAACACCACCACTTCTTAGCACATCTGATATGACATTTTGAGCGATGGAGTTCGAAATGCCTTGCAACATTTCCGGGGTGGCAGTAATACCATCTATGGCTAACCCTTTAGTGGTAAACGCCCTTATCCAAGTGTTGGCTGATGTGTCTTGGTTGAGGTTTATTTCAATCGCCTTCTCAAACCAATACTTGGTAACATCAGCGTCAACACCATCTAGTCCCTGAATTTCTCCAAGAATATAGCCGTAGGCACCTGCATAGTCTTCACCCTTGAAAAGACTAGCAATAATACCTAGTTGTTCACCATTAAAGGAGGCTTGTAACCCTTTGGCACGATTATCCCCGGTCTCGACCGTCACCCCAGACAACTCACCACGACTATTATAGTATCCGGTTTTCGTTGTCGTGCCACCGCTTGAATTGGTTGTGGTCTGAGTAATTTGCGATATCTGTTTTCGCTGAATTCGACTGCCAAACTTAGTAACTCGTTCTTCTCGCACTTGACACTCATCGGCACCTTCTTCGCAACCAACATAGCCCGTTGGATCTGTGCCCGCTAACGGGTTGTTCATCAGGTAGCTATATGGGTTTAAGCTTTGACTGTTACCAGGCGCTTGTATCACCGGGTCAACCGACATAAACCGACCAAGGTTATAATCGTACACCCGACCGTTCATATGAACGGGAACGCCATATGATTATGACATCATCTTTGAAAAGATTCTTAAAGAACAATTTATTGCACAGATAGTGCTCTACTTGATACTACAACTCCCCATCGCATGAATACAATTTATATAAGCAGGAATATGCTAATTTTTGCCCTTGAAGTCACCTAAAATAGCTAATTGCTTTACTAACCGATATCATTTAACCTAAACTAACTGTTCATTATTTGACCTAAACAAAAGTTTTATGGCATACATATACATTGGAGGTATATTTTGGAATACGAGGATATCGCCACGAGGTTTTTTGACTTTTTTAAAGCTCTAAACCTTACCGCTAACAACGGAAAATATGAATTTTACGCAAAAATGTTCATTGTTGATGACTTGTATTCACAAGTAAATCCATTAGACATTCAAGCTGTAGTTCGAACCAATCCTTTACTCCAATATGTAGAAAGTTTAGGGCAAGAGATCAATGATTGTGACGATTATGCTTTGCAGTTTAAAGGGGCGTTAACTGCTCTATATCGGCAAAGAATGCACGCTCAGCGACAAGTAATTAACCCTCCAGCAGTAGGCATGGTATTTACAGAAAACCATGCTCTAAACATCGTTATAGGAACTGATGACCAAGTATATTTGTTTGATACGATGACCGCAGCGCCAAGTTTAATTGGACTCGAAAACAAGGAAGCTTGTCTTGCTTTATTAAGACAAACAAATGTACGACACATTTATATATAGGAAATAACTATGAAAATATGGATTACCCCCATCATTTGTTTATTAGTCTTGGCAGGATGCAGTACTACAATGGAAGTAAAAAAATATAAATTCAATGAAGATAGCCTTAGTTCAGGAGTACTATTTTATTTACCGAAAACTGAGGTATGGATCGATTTTAAATACGCTATCTATGAAGACATTGTTTGGAATGTCGATAACGAAGGCAAAAAGACAGACAAGAAATCTACAACTTATAAAGCACAAATAGATGATCCAATTATACTAACGTCAAAAGTTGTTGCTGATTATGATAACAGCTTTGTTATCGATCTTGACTCAATCGAATCAGGATTTAAAGAAACTGAACTTACGATTGACTTAAGCAAATCTGGCTATTTAACAGGGATCAATGCAAAATCGACAGATAAAGCCGCTGAAGCCATAAAATCTACCGTGCAAGCCTTAGGAAACATAGCAAAAATAGCCGCAATTGCAGGTGGGGTAGTATTAGAAAGCAAGAAAATACAAGAAATTCCTGTCTCTCGCAGAGTTGGCTTAGACTCACTATTGAATTCGTGCAACAACAACACTTGCGACTATCCTGTTGATGTTAGCTCTCTAAATGTTGAATTACGTTCTTGTGTTGGAATTTCTAATGCTAGTGAATGTAGGGTTAGCGATAAAATGTTTCCTGCTGTAAACGCTTCGTTTCTTCTTGACGAAGATGCTTCTGTATTGAACACAAATCTAAGTAAGAAAAATTTAATTTTAGAGAACAAAGTATCAACACTAGATGGAATACCTTATCGGTTAGCAAGACATGTTACCGCTCAAATATCTGTTGACGGTCATATGGCTGGAAACACCAACATTCCAATTTTACAACTCGGAGACATTGCATATATACCAATCAATTCCAAAATATTTGAGTCCAATTCTCGGAAACTTACGTTTGATGCTAACACTGGAGCATTAACAAAATTGGAAAGTAAGTCTGACGCTAACGCCTCTCAGGGGTTAGAAGCGTTAAATAAGGGAACTTCAGAATTAGTTACAGCTTTAGAGGCTATGCAGACATACGAACAAGAGCGGGAAAAAGCAATTTTGACAGCGGATAAAGATGTAATAACGGCAGAAAAAGACATAATTGATGCTAAAGGAGCTTTAGAGTTAGAACCTATTTCGATTGAACTTGAACTGCTTAAAAAGCAAAAAGAAGTTGCTGATGCACAAGAACAATTAGCCAAATTAGAAGAAATTAAAGATGTTGATAGCTATGCATTTAAGCTTCAAAAAATTAAAGCTGCTCTTGAATTTAAAAAAGCTGAAAATGAACTAACAACTGAGCAAGCCAAAGCAGACCAAACTCCAAGCGAAGAAGATAAACTAAAAGCTGAATTAGAAATTTTGAAACTTAAGTTGCAAATAATAGAAGCTAAAGAAAAATTAAAAAAAGCAGAAGAATGATTGCAAACAGCATGCTGAGAAATAGGTGTTCACCGCATTGCTCTGCGCAATCAATATTAAGACTTAAGAACTAAAAATGAGGTTATCGGCAAAATAAAGATGAAAGCCCCTATTCAGGGGCATTTTTCATTGGGTGGTTTGGGGTATATAAATTCGGATTTTTAACCACTGGATGGAACTCCTGATGATCCTCACTCACTTTCTTAACAGCTAAATGGTAAGCGTGCAGCGAACTACACCAAGAGACTATGGCGATATCAAATAACACAAAGTATGAGCCGCGGAGGAAATTGTTGGGACAATGCCCCGATGGAGCATTTATTTAGAAATCTCAAAACGGAATGGCTTCCAAATACAGGCTACAGTTCATTTAAAGAAGCTGAACAAGACGTTAGCTTTTACTTGATGAACTATTACAACAGGAGAAGGCCGCATAGTTATAACGATATGCAAGCTCCAGCAGTAGTAGAAGAAAAACTTAATTCACTATTTTCACTGTACGGAATTAGTTGACCACTACATTAGCCGTACTTTAGCGTAGAAAAGCAAAAACCAAAGTGGAGCGAGTCCACTTTGGTTTAAGATAAAACAGAACTAGCTAGTACTGCCCAGTTGAATTAGCTCAGTTGTACTAGCTCAGTAGCCCTTTTTTAGTCTTCTAGTATCGGTTTGTACAAAACGATACTTCTTTGCAAGTGCTCTTTCCTTGTCTCTCTTATCTTTTAGGCTGGCGTTGTTTCTTTGATGTTCACTTCTTAGTTTTATGAAGTTGTTGAAGCGCCTAACTTCAAGTTCTCCACTCTCTATCGCTTGCTGAACAGCACATCCGGGCTCATTTTGATGCGAGCAATCACTGAAACGACAGGCGCTTTCTAACACTTCAATTTCCGCAAATGTTTTACTGATCCCTTGTTGGCAATCGGCTAGTTGGATCTCCCTCATTCCTGGCGTATCGAGCAGCACTGAGCCATTCTCCATAAAATGCAACGAGCGAGCAGTTGTTGTGTGCCGCCCTTTTGCATCATCTTCACGGATTGAACCGGTGAGCTGTTCTTTACACCCTAACAGCGTGTTCACCAAGCTGGACTTACCCACACCAGATGAACCTACAAATGACAACGTTTTTCCCGTGCTACACCAAGCTTTTAGACACTCAACGGAGCTCGGCTCCAACGCATTTATCGCTTCGACTGTCAAAAATGGGTCCAACTCCTGAACGAGTTGTACTTGCTGTTGCCAACCGTCAACCAAATCCTTCTTAGTCAAAACAACAATTGGCTCCACTTGCGCTTCATTAGCCAGTGCTAAGTAACGTTCGATCCGGTTTAGATTAAAATCCTGATTTAGCGAGCAAACAATAAACAGGCTATCGATATTTGCGGCTATCAATTGCTCCGCGACTTTACTGCCAGCAGCTTTCCTTGAAATAACCGATTTGCGGGATAATAGCCTAATAAATTGATAATTTTCATCCAACAAAACCCAATCACCAACCGTCATACTAGGCAGTGATACATGAGTAGCTAAAGAAATTTGCCGTGATTGCAACTGGATTAAATAATTACTTCTGTGGTGCGCTATCACGCGGCCAAGATTTGATGATTCCAGTTCTGTTAGTGTCAGTTGCTGTTGAAAAAATGCTTGCCAACCAAGCTGTGTTGGCGAATAAGATGTATTCATTATAAAATCTCAAAAATGCAGAAAGACTGCAAAAATCAAGCAGGGTTAATGAATATCATTGACCCCGGAGAAGCCCGTTAGGCATCACACCGGGTAAAAGGAGTAAAAATTTAGAAGAGACGAAAGTTAGCGTCTACTAATCACACCTAGCTACAACTTTTACCGGGTGGCTCAATAAAACAATCATCAAATTCTCCTTAAACTTTTTTTGAATACCGCCGTAGATTAGCACTGAAGATAGGCGAGGTAAACCAAGTATTTCACGCAACCAATTTCAATAATAGATTAAAGTTTTGTGTTTAAAGCGATATCAATCACGCAATTTTTGTATGTTATCTGGGCTAAAATAAGAGCAGACGCTGATCCGCCTGCTCTTGTGATTTTAATAAGCTTTACAACGCAAGCATCAAAATCTCTTTCGCCTTCGCTAAATCAATATCGCCGTGCTCACCTAGCGCCGTCATGCCGTTCTTTTCTAGATTAGCGATAACTTCTTGTACTGCTTTTTCGTCTAATTGGTAATCAGCTAAACGCGTTTGCACCGCCATCGACTCAAAAAAGTCTTGAACTGCTTTTATCGTTTGGTCAATTTGCTGTGCTTCGTCTGCGGCTGCAATACCAAATACACGCTCACCAAGTTGCTTGATTTTCTCGGCTTTTTTGTCTCGTTGCACATACATCACCGCAGGTAATACAATCGCAAGCGTTTGCGCGTGGTCAAGGTTATACAATGCCGTTAGCTCATGACCAATCATATGCGTTGACCAATCCTGTGGCACGCCTTGACCAATAAGACCATTTAGCGCCATAGTTGCAGACCACATAACGTTTGCTCTTACATCATAATTGTTAGGCTCGCTTAACGCCTTTGGCCCTTCGCTGATAAGCGTTTGTAAAATACCTTCTGCGAACCTGTCTTGCAGTGGCGCATTTACTGGATATGTTAAATACTGCTCAATCACGTGAACAAACGCATCCACTACCCCATTACTCACTTGGCGAGGCGGCAGTGAATAGGTGTATTCTGGATCGAGTACCGCAAACTGTGGCTGTACCGTCGGTGACGAAAACGCACGCTTTTGCGAAGTTGCCTTTTTAGTAACTACTGAGTTGCCGTTACTCTCAGAGCCAGTCGCAGGTAAAGTAAGTACAGCACCAATCGGCAATGGGTTGCTAAAGCTTGCGCCTTTTACCAAAATGTCCCAAGGCTCACCGTCAAAATTCACAGCTGCCGCCACAAACTTTGCGCCGTCAATAACACTGCCGCCGCCAACCGCAAGAATAAAGTTCACATCGTTTTGCTTTGCTGTCGCGACCGCTTGCATTAGTGTTTCATATGTTGGGTTTGGCTCCACACCACCAAATTCCACAACCTCAACACCTGTCAGCGCACTCATTGCTTGGTCGTATACACCATTGTTTTTAATCGAGCCGCCACCGTACAGTAGCAGCACCTTTGCAGCCTCCGGTAATCGTGAGGTGATTTCACGCATTTGGCCTTTACCAAAAAGAATTTCGGTTTGATTTTTAAATACAAAATTAAGCATACTCAATTCCTTACTGTTTAATATTCGGTTCTTTCGCTAACATTTCTAGCAGCTTTTCTGCTAGTAATGAGTCTGAAAACGGGTTTTGTCCTGTAATTAGCTCTCTATCAACAACCACTTTTGGCTGCCATGCATTTGCAAACTGCATTTTTCCTCCAGCCTGAGACATCGCGGCTGCTGGGTAAAAGTTGAGCTTTTCGCCATTTAACGTGCTTTCAAATACCTGTTCTTCTGGGTTCGAAAATATCGTCATTTGATATCCGTCATAAATCCAGTTTTTCGCTTGAACAGGTGACTGTGTTGTTAAACTCTTATAATACGCTTTTGGTTCACTTTGCGCCGACAGCAACGTAATTGGGCCGTGGCAAATCGCGGCTGTTGGTTTATTCTCGCGGTTAAAGTGGCGCAAAATTTCTCCCACCTGCGGATTATTCGCCAAATCAATTAATGGTGCGTGTCCGCCTGGAATAAATACCGCATCAAATTCGTCTAACCCCGCAGCAAGGATCTCGCTAAAACTTGCGGTATCATTAATATCTGGCAGGTTAGCAATAAATTTTTTGATGCTTTGTAATTTAGTTTCATCACCGCCAAAGTAATCAACCGTCACTGATTTTTGATCAACAGCAGGGGCATTGCCTTTTGGTGTTGCTAATACCAGTTTATATCCAGCATCCACCAATGCCTTTGCAGGTATACCGAACTCATTGAGGTAGTAACCTGTTTCTATTGTCTCACCACTGGCAAGTTCCATCGAGGTTTCGCTCGAAAGTAACACTAACACCTCATCTTCACTTGCATGAGCGCTAAGCGTAAGTGCTGCACCCAATAACGATGACACCCAGCCCAACGTATTCACTATACCCTTTTTCATCCCGGCTCCTCATACCAGTTCAATATCGACGAGTTTAGGCGATTTGCGGATACAGGAGAATTCGGATAAATTGGTAAGAGCAATCAGAATATTTATGGCTTGAATGTTTTATGTCTCATCTCACCCAACTAAAAACCTTTGTGGAAGTATACCGCTGCAAAAATATCACCAAGGCTGCAGCTAATTTGGGGATGTCGCAGCCGGCTGTCACGGCACATATTCAAACCATGGAAGCAGTAGTAGGAAAAGCCCTGTTTGAACGCCAAGCAAGAGGCGTGAAGCCGACGCCAACGGCACATGACTTAGCGCTGCAGGTATCTGGTCATATCGATATTTTAGAGCAGAAGATCACCTCAATTCGAGCACGCTCCAATGCGGTGTTTGGCACACTAAATATTGCCGGCCCCGCGGAGTATTTAAGCTTTGTCTCTGGTCCACAAATCGCCAACTTATTGCAAGCGGGCAACATTAATGTGGTACTTCATATTGGTAATAAAATTAACATTTTCGACGCACTAATAAACGACACCGCAGACATCGCCATTGCCGCCTCTGCGCCAGATCCCACAACCTTTGACTATCTCGTTCTAGACAAAGAGCAATTGTGGCTAGTGATGAACCGTTTAGAGGGCCGAGAAATTCAAGACAGCGATATTACCGCCGACTTACTCTCAAGCTATAACGTCGTCACGTACGATCAAGACTTACCTTTGGTAAGACAATACTTTGACCGTGTATTTAATGCGAGCTGCAACTCTAATGTGATCGCCATTTGTCCAGACATTAGAGCAATTGCTAACATTATTCGCTCTGGAATAGGTTACTCCGTCCTCCCCGATTATCTCTGCCGAGATCTCATTAAAGCAGGTGAACTGATCCAACTTGGCCCCGTAGGCCCCGAAAACAACATCTATTTGGTATGGAAAAAGGGCGCGTTAAAACACCCTCGCATTGCCTTTGCAAAGGATGTGATCTCCGCCTTTGCTAATATTAATTATCTTTCGAATTAAAAAGTTGTAAAAAAATTATTTTCCGCAGATTTCTGCTGAGAATTCCTGTTACTTTGCTGTAAATTAAAAGAGACGGGTTGGAACAACAATGGACTATCAAAGCCAATATCGTGACTTAACTATTTATTACGACGCACTAAAAAAAGCAACAAAGCAAAGTGAAGCGGTACCAGACACCATAGAAAAATGGCTGGCACTCGTAGAAACGACCTTATTTGAACTACAAGAGCTTGCCCATATGGAAAAGGCTTATATGCAAAAATCAAGAACGATGAATAACCTAATTGAGTTGGTGTACTCCAGTGCCCCAAGCATGGACTAGCAACTAAAGGTTATTGCTGTTGAGTTTTGCATTGACAAGAGTGCTACTATTAGCACTCTTTTTTCGCTAGAAATAGAGTTAAACAAATTTAAAGTTTGAAAAATTAGCAGCTTAAACTTAACGACGCAGATAGCCTGCGAAAACTCAGAATGTTATGTATGCTACTGGTACGCTTTCAATGTAGCAAAGATCTCCTCAGACAGTTCAGCAAACACACCGTGGATCCGCTCTGATAGCGCTTTTACATTGTCGAAGTCAGGGTTAGCAAGCATTAAAATTTCAAAGATTGACCACTCAGGCATAACCTCTTGATTCACCCATTTGATACCCTGTAACTTTGTCCAATAATCAATCTGAACATCCTTTGTTTGCCCAAGGAGCCAAAGTTCGAATTGCACCTCTTGATGGTTCAACACCACTGCCAATTTGAGTTTGTGTTTTTTAAGGTAATCGTTTTGTAGATAAAAGTATGTAAAGTCAATATATCCGTGTAACACGTTTGCGACTGTAAACTGGCCTTTATACTGCCTACTGAATTCAGCTCTGAGACTTTGAACAATAGAGACGAGATCCTTATAGGTTCTCTGCAGTTCGCCACTTGCAAATGCCATTTTATAGGCTGGAATTCGAGCACTAAGACTTTTATTAGACATGTTGTCCTCTGAGTTTTTTAGGCACATAGACAAAATGACCCACACACGAAGCTAGCTTTGCAAAGAGCCTAAGTCATCATTAATTGTCAAATATCATATCAAACTATCAAAGTCGAATGGTGCTTCATATACGCCAAGCTATGGTGTAAGTAAAAGAAGCGGGCTGTTTTGAACTATTGGCATAACTATAGTGCTAAGTTATACTTAAGAAGTCAGACAAGAGGTGTATTTATGGCTGTTACTTCGGTGAAAAAAGCAAAAAATGTTCAAACATTTATACCTAAAATGAGCAACTTTGAAATAAGCGCTAAATACGAAGGTCTAAGTTTTAAAAAAGAGAGCGTGAGCAAATCAATTGCTGATTTAAAAGCAAAATATGCGAGATAAATACGGCGTTGCTCAGGATAGCTATTGTTATCCAAAATCTGGCGTACTAGTTAATAAGCTTAATATTACAGATGCAGATGAGTTAGCAGAAGCTGAGCTAGCGTTTACCGCCTTTAGATATAGTAAATACTCTTCTACAATCAAATCCCTCCACGAATTTAGTTTAAATCATTTACGACATCTCCACTGATTTATTTCAAGATGTATATGATTGGGCTGGCGAGATTAGAACTGTTGACATTTCCAAAGGGGAAACTCGGTTTTGTACTTGTTCACGAATCAATGTTGAAGTACAAAAGCAGTTCCAGCAAATTGAAACATTGGATATAAACGCAGCTAAACCAGAAATCTTAGCCCAGCTTGCGGATATCTACTGTGAATTAAATATTATTCATCCCTTTAGAGAGGGCAATGGTAGAACTCAACGTTTTTTCTTTGAGAAGCTACTATTTTTCTTAGGCTTTTCTGTCAATTGGCCAGACATATCAAAAGATGAATGGGTTCAAGCAAATATGGATGGCTATTACGGTAATTTAAATCCACTAAACACCATCCTAACACTCGCGACGAGATAGCTTACCCCATACGTTTAATGCCTGAATTGTAGCGAGTGCTAATCCACATACAGCACGATATGTTAACAGCCCTATTTTGGTGCTGACTCAAGGTACCCAACTTGTAGCGGAGCATTTCTTCGAGCTATAAACCCGATATAAAGTACCGCGACACACAGCAACATAGGCACTGATTTCAAGTAAGCAAAATAGTCATAAAAAAAGGTTACTTCCCAGAACACCTTTGCGGTTTCTTCGTTTATACCCATTCTATCTAGGTTACGAAGAAAGTTTTCCATCAAGGCAAAAAAATCTATTAACGCTAAGGTCAAAACTAAGAAATGTAATGGCCCCTCCGCATAGTTTCTTTCAAACACAGAAGGACTTCTTCCTCGGGTAAGAAACACCGCAAAAGCCATCCGATGTTTTAGTAAAAAGAGTAATAAAAGGCTGAGTGAGAGCTGAATTGAAAACGCAAATATATTTTCTATAAAGTAGCTTTCCACAACAGGGAAGATCGCGATGCGAAGCGTATATATCGCTACAATTGCAAGAAAGTAAGGCACGGCAAAACATAACGTCAGTAGCTGACTATTTTTGTCTTTGTAAGAGTAAAAGAACAAAACTAACAATAAGATAAACAAAGTAGATTCAAAAATAATGACGCCAAAAGCCGATCCCAAGATTAGCGTAAGAATACTGCCTTTGTCCTTCATATTGTCTGGATACAGTCGTGAGAGCGCTTCGGTATCATCTAAAATATCGGCGAGTTTGACTCTACATAAGTCAGCAAACTTCATTAACGTCCCAAGCTTAAAAGAGCTAACGCCATTGAGGTAGTTGTCTAGCGTTCGCATGCCAATCCCGAGGTGGCAACATATATCTTCTCGAGACATCCCACGTTTATGCTTTAGACCTTTTATTAGCAACCCTATGCGCTGGCTTACTTCGTACTCTTCTGGCGTTTGCATCGCCTCGCGATCCTTCTATATAAACTATTATTAATACTGAATTCGTTATTGCTAAAGTTACAGTGTAGCTCTAACTTGTAGCGGAGCATTTCTTCGCGCGATAAACCCTACATAAAGTAAAGCGATACAGAGAAAAGCTGGGATCGTCTTGAGATATTCAAAATAATCATAAAAGAAGGTAACCTCCCAAAAAGTTTTAGCTAGCTCCTCACTCATACCTAAGCGATCCAAGTTGCGCAGAAAATTTTCCATGAGGGCCAAAAAATCGATAAGCACTAACGTCATTGCCAAAAAATAAATTGGGGCTTCTATGCCATTTTTTTCGAATACAGATGCAGATCTTCCCTGAGTTAAAAATACACTAATCATCATTCTATGTTTAAGTAAAAACAGTAACATGAGGCTAAGAGTTAACTGCAACCCAAAAGCATAAATATTCTCGAAAAAATAGCTTTCAACCGCTGGGAAAATAATGAACCTTAAGAGGTATGCGACAACGACCTCAAGTGCAAAAATAAAAAGGAAAATGCCTGTGATAGTTTGACTATTCTTATCTTTGTAACAGCAAAAAAACAAAAGTAATAGAAGGAGGAACACGATAGATTCGAAAATAAGAAAATACCCAGCAATAGATCCCAAGATAAGCGTAAGAATACTCCCTTTGTCCTTCATATTGTCTGGATATAGTCGTGAGAGCGCTTCAGTATCATCCAAAATATCAGCGAGTTTAACTCTACAGAGGTCAGCAAACTTCATTAACGTACCAAGCTTAAAAGAGCTAACGCCATTAAGGTAGTTGTCTAGCGTTCGCATGCCAATCCCGAGGTGGCGACATATATCTTCTCGAGACATCCCACGTTTATGCTTTAGACCTTTTATTAGCAGTCCTATGCGCTGGCTTACTTCGTACTCTTCTGGCGTTTGCATCGCCTCGCTATCCTTCTATTTCCGTGATTTACTTATCGACTTATTATTACGCGCTTTGGGGCTGCTGCGTATTTCTTTTCCGTGCGAGTATTCCTGCATAGAGGAGTACTAAACTGAGTAAGATCGGCGGGGCTTTAATGTATTCGTAATAATCATAAAAGAAAGTTAATTCCCAGAATGTTTTAGCGAAATCTTCATCCATACCGATATGCTCTAAGTTGCGAATAAAATTTTCCATCAATGCGCAAAAATCAATGAGCGCTATCATCATTGCTAGGAAGCACAGAGGTGCCTCGATAGGGTTTTTCTCAAAGACATCTTCAGACCTGCCTCGCGTGATAAATACAGCAAATTTCATTCTATATTTAAGTAAAATGAATAAAAGTAAGCTTAAAGACAAGTTAGTTGAGAAAGCACAAATATTTTGATAGAAGGCATTAGTAACCACGGGAAAAAGAACAAAATGCAGCCAGTAGTTAGCTACATTCGTTAACATATAAGCAGTGACAAAAATTGCGACCATGCATTGACTGTTTTTGTCCTTATATGAATAGCAAAGCAGTCCAATTAATAAAAGCAAGAAAACCGACTCGAACAGCATAGCGGTTGTACCTAAGCCGAAAAGCAATGTAAGAATACTGCCTTTGTCTTTCATATTGTCTGGATATAGTCGTGAGAGCGCTTCGGTATCATCCAAAATATCGGCGAGTTTAACTCTGCAGAGATCGGCAAACTTCATTAACGTACCAAGCTTGAAGGAACTAACGCCATTAAGATAGTTGTCTAGCGTTCGCATGCCAATCCCGAGGTGGCAGCATATATCTTCTCGTGACATCCCGCGTTTATGCTTTAGACCTTTTATTAGTAGCCCTATGCGCTGGCTTACTTCGTATTCTTCTGGCGTTTGCATCGCCCCGCTTTCCCTTTAACCAAAACACCAAATTAACCCAAACATTACATTTTGTTTAATATAAAGACAAGTACATGTTCAGGTCGATTGATGTAAAAGTGGTATAGGATCTAAATGGGCATAAACTACATAACATTGTAATTAACACATAACTAGGAGAGTCAAGCACCTGTGTTCACTTTAATTATTACAAGAGCATAAAATAAAAACACAGTGTCGGAAAGATACTGTGTTTTAGGGTTTTCAATTAATTTTGGATTGGCTGTCTTTTTGTTCTAACCACTAACCCAACGTACAATAGGGTAACACACAGCAACATGGGAACCCCCTTAAGATACTCAAAATAATCGTAAAAGAAAGTTACTTCCCAAAACACCTTAGCTGTTTCTTCACTTACTCCCAGTCTCTCCAAATTACGCAGAAAGTTTTCCATTAATGCAAGAAAGTCTACCGATACCAAGATTATCACTAAGAAATATAGGGGTCCCTCAGCATAGTTTTTCTCAAAGACTGACGCTGATTTTCCGCGAGTAAGCAAGACTGCAACTGTCATTCTGTGCCTGAGCAAAAAAAGTAGCAGTAAACTAAGTAATAAACATATAGAAAAAGCAAAAATATTACCTATAAAATAATCATCAACAGCCGGATATATTAAAGTCTCGAGAACTAACATAGCAACTGAGGACAGAATAAACACAACTGCAAAACACAGTGTCAACAGCTGACTGTTGGCATCATTTTTTGATAGAAATACCAATAAAACCAAAGCTAAAGACATTATAATCTCAACGAATGGCGCACTAACCATTGTTACCAATACAGCCGCAGCTACACTGGTCGAAAAAGCTAATTTAAATAAACTTTTCATACTTCCCTCCTAGTTTACCGGCGCTTGCTTTGTTTCTGCTTTGGCAACTTTTGGACCTCCATCTTTAGAACTCCCAACACCTCCAGAAACCTGTTTACACAATGAACGACTAAGATCTATTTTTATTGGCTTTTTCTGTGCAGCCTTCATTGTTCTTTTCCTCACTTTTTTCTCCATACAGGCCAGAGAGCTTATCTGAATCTTCTAAAATATCTGATAACTTTACTTTACAGATTTCAGCAAACCGAAGCAATGTCCCAAGCTTAAAGGAGCTAGAGCCATTTAAATAGTTATCAAGGGTCCTGTCACCCACACCTAAACGCCGGCTAACCTCTTCTCGGGTCATCCCTTTTTTGCGCTTTAGCCCACGTATCAGTCGGCCGATACGTTGGCTTACCTCGTATTCTTCTGGCGTCTGCATCGCCCCACCATATCTCTCAATCACCCTAACCAAGTTAACCAAAAGTTTACATCCAGTTAAATATAAAGACAAGTAGATGACAGTACTATTTTTAGGTGCACACTCGCAAAACAACCCAAAACAGAAACAAACTTACCATTATATTTGAATTTTTGGTATCAATTGATTCAAGCAACCCTTTCTAAACTTGCTTATTTGTTATTTTGCAGACCATTAAAATCAATAATTAAAAACACACAGACTTCTCTATTTTTATGTGAAAATATTCACATTATTGTGTAGGCGCAGCATTTGCTTTATTTAAAACCTGCTTACGGCGCGCTGTTATTCCTGCGTATAAAACAAACATACAGAGCAGATAAGGCACGGCCTTAATATAAGCAAAGTAATCATAAATAAAGGTCAGTTCCCAAAATGGTTTGGCAACTTCTTCATCTATACCTAAACGCTCTAGGTTACGGATAAAGTTTTCCATCAATGCGGCAAAATCAATCAAAGCTAACGTACATGCGAGTGCATAAAGCGGCGCATCTACTTGGTTCTTCTCAAAAATGCTGGCTGAATTCCCTTTGGTAAACCACGCACCTAAAAACATTCTGTATTTGATCATTAGCGCAAGCAGTAAACTCAGTAAAAGTTGTGTCGCAAAAGCATAGATATTTTCAATGTAATAGCTTTCAATAGCTGGGAAGACGACATAATTCAACCAGTATGCAACAACGATTTCTAACGAAAAAGCAAATATAAAAATTGCAACAGTGCTTTGGCTATTCTTGTCATTACGCGCATAAAACAATAATAAAATAAGAAAAGCAAATAAGGTAAATTCAAGCACCATAACGCCGACAAAATAGCCTGTAAATAGCAAAAAGATATTGCCTTTGTCTTTAATATTCTCAGGATACAAGCGCTTCAGCGCCTCGGTATCATCCAAAATATCAGCCAGCTTTACCTTGCAAAGATCCGCAAACTTTAACAATGTCCCAAGTTTAAATGAGCTCACCCCGTTTAAGTAATTGTCTAACGTGCGCGAACCTATACCTAAACGTTTACAGACATCTTCTCGGGTCATACCTCTGGTACGCTTTAACCCAAGTATTAACCTACCTATCCGCTGGCTTACCTCATATTCCTCTGGCGTTTGCATCTGTCCACCATTGTTTTACGTTAGCTCCCTTGAAATTAACCCAAACATTACATTTAGTTAAATATAAAGACAAGCTTCTCTCGATAAATTGCAATGAAAAAACAATAAAACACTCAATACTTCACCAACTTTACGTAATTTAAAACATTTTCATCGTTTTTCACGCTTAACCGTTCTTTAAAGACAAACCTTATTAAGGGTACACCCCTCATAGCCCTGAGTAATCCGCAGCCGGCGTTTTAAAAAGATCGCTGGGTAAACCAGCTCCTACGCGGAGGTTCGACGTTATTGCTGGGATTGGTATCACGTCATTCTCAGCTTCAATCCACACGCCTGCGGGAGGCGCGAAGTAGTATCAGTTGCGCTCATTTCTCTTTCCTCAGTTTCAATCCACGCACCTGCGGGAGGCGCGACGTTTGGGATACTGCAGACTCAGAGCATGTGAAGCGTTTCAATCCACGCGCCTGCGGGAGGCGCGACAACTCCCCCCCACTTGCTCACCCTGAACAGCCGTGTTTCAATCCACGCGCCTGCGGGAGGCGCGACAATTCGTCTGATGTGTTTTTATCTAAAAAATTACGTTTCAATCCACGCGCCTGCGGGAGGCGCGACGCAATCACGACTGCGCCTATTTGGTGAGGGTGAGTTTCAATCCACGCGCCTGCGGGAGGCGCGACATCTAGTTCGTCAATGTTTACGACTTCGTTACGGTTTCAATCCACGCGCCTGCGGGAGGCGCGACATATAACTTGCCAAACTTTAAATTCAATTTCCTTGTTTCAATCCACGCGCCTGCGGGAGGCGCGACCAGCGACATGGATCGAGCAATTGCAGCTACACCAGTTTCAATCCACGCGCCTGCGGGAGGCGCGACTTGCTAGCCGCAATCATTCATGATGATGAGCTTAGTTTCAATCCACGCGCCTGCGGGAGGCGCGACTTTAATACCGCTGAGAACGTCATCACGCTTGTTAGTTTCAATCCACGCGCCTGCGGGAGGCGCGACCACAGACATTCATAGCTCCTTCCCCTACAGCATTGTTTCAATCCACGCGCCTGCGGGAGGCGCGACGTTTGGCTCTATATCTGGTTTGTCGCCTTTAAATTGTTTCAATCCACGCGCCTGCGGGAGGCGCGACTGGTGTTCCGCTAATTGGTGTCGTCTGTTCATGGTTTCAATCCACGCGCCTGCGGGAGGCGCGACTGTCCGGCCTGAATTGGCCCTGCGTAGTAGTATTGTTTCAATCCACGCGCCTGCGGGAGGCGCGACGTAGACTGTAGTGCTTCACCAGAGCTAACGTACTGGTTTCAATCCACGCGCCTGCGGGAGGCGCGACAAAAATCTGTCATGGTATTGTTGCGCTTTCATACGGTTTCAATCCACGCGCCTGCGGGAGGCGCGACTTGAGAATGGTGCAAGCATAATGCAAGACCTAAAAGTTTCAATCCACGCGCCTGCGGGAGGCGCGACCAAGCTTTGCAAAGTATCGCTCTATGTGGTCGGGTTTCAATCCACGCGCCTGCGGGAGGCGCGACTCAGCAGCAATCTACTGCAACACTGATATCATGGTTTCAATCCACGCGCCTGCGGGAGGCGCGACATTGATGAAGATTTAAACCTTACATACTTACCGTCGTTTCAATCCACGCGCCTGCGGGAGGCGCGACTGTAAGTTATTTTAGCTGTTCTACCTATCACTCGTTTCAATCCACGCGCCTGCGGGAGGCGCGACATAACAGACCCGCCACCATGTGACCCTGAAAAGGTTTCAATCCACGCGCCTGCGGGAGGCGCGACTGTCCGGCTTGAATTGGTCCGGCGTAATTGTATTGTTTCAATCCACGCGCCTGCGGGAGGCGCGACTTTTATACGCTTTTGCTATTTGCCTCATTGTGTAGTTTCAATCCACGCGCCTGCGGGAGGCGCGACTACCGTTGTGGATAGCGGCATTACGAGCACTAGTGTTTCAATCCACGCGCCTGCGGGAGGCGCGACTTGGATGCCATGTGGCGCACTCATCATCATGGATGTTTCAATCCACGCGCCTGCGGGAGGCGCGACAGGTAAAACAACACTAACAAATGCAGTTATAGCAGTTTCAATCCACGCGCCTGCGGGAGGCGCGACTACAGGGATAATAGTTTGTTTGTATGCTTTAGTTGTTTCAATCCACGCGCCTGCGGGAGGCGCGACGTTGTCTGTAGCTGTGAAATGACGCCGTTTATATCGTTTCAATCCACGCGCCTGCGGGAGGCGCGACAAACCCAGATGTTGCATTTGCTGCGTTAGCCCTGTTTCAATCCACGCGCCTGCGGGAGGCGCGACCGTTATTGCAGGGATCGGTATCACATCATTTCCCGTTTCAATCCACGCGCCTGCGGGAGGCGCGACGTACTTGGATGTGGTTGTATGGTTTACGTGACGCGTTTCAATCCACGCGCCTGCGGGAGGCGCGACGTCTACTTCTCCATGGAGATGACCAAAGACAGCTATGTTTCAATCCACGCGCCTGCGGGAGGCGCGACATAGGAGTCCAGTCCTATTTTTATCTGGCAAAAGTTTCAATCCACGCGCCTGCGGGAGGCGCGACTGAATATGTGCAAAAATTTACTGATGCGCCAAATGTTTCAATCCACGCGCCTGCGGGAGGCGCGACATATTTGGCAAGTAACCAAAGTGTTTACTATCAGTTTCAATCCACGCGCCTGCGGGAGGCGCGACAAAACGATGGGCAAAGATCCCCGCCATTGTTGAAGTTTCAATCCACGCGCCTGCGGGAGGCGCGACAGATGATGAGCAAATAAGTATCGCAGACAAAATGGTTTCAATCCACGCGCCTGCGGGAGGCGCGACTTAAAACAAACTGATCTATAAATTCTATTGGCGAGTTTCAATCCACGCGCCTGCGGGAGGCGCGACTGCCTTATTTCAAAGGCACGCTTACACTAACATAATGCATTATTTCCCGCTAACGTTATGCAAACAAAAGCCGTTCGCTTGCAATACTTAGTCAAAAAGTAAATTTATCTATATTTTTAAAGAACTTATAAAATCGCTAGATCACTAGGGTTTTCATGAGAACTACACCCTAGCGATTATAAAATTAAGGTATCTCTGAATATATCAAGGGCAACTTTAGCACCATGGTGCTCAACTTTGTTTTGCCAGTTTCTGCCAAGCTTATAGAAGCGTAGACTGTCTACTTTAGGATCATAAATAGACAAAAGTTTGTCTTTAAAAATCAGCCATTGCGTTGAGTCTATCTCACATTCAAATACTGAATACTGCACACGCATACCATAATCTAGACATACTTTAGCCAATTGTCGAAGTCGCTTTTGTCCATCTTCACTAGTAAATGATACATCGTATGTTACTAATACCATCATTGATAAAACTCCTTATTTTTTAATGACAAAAGGAGGGTAATAATCAAGATCTCCTCGCAGGTGTCGCGCCAATAGCATAGCTTGTATATGAGGAAGTAAACCAATTTGCACTTTCTCTTTTAAAAATGGATGCATTAACTCTTCTTGTTTTTTAGCCTGATATGCTTGAAACACTTGCTTACGCGCATCATCCTTTATTGTGACTCCACCTACACAGTCCGTTTCAAAGTCTTTAATCGTTAGAGTTTGGTTATTAAAGAGTTTTAGTACGATACTATCGACGATATAGGCTCTAAATTCTTCTAAGAGGTCAAGTGCTAAACTGTTTCTGCCGGGTCGTTCTTTATGTAAAAAACCTACTTGTGGATCAAGCCCTACGCCTTGCAATGCGCCACTAATTTCTTGCCCAAGCACTGAATAGAGTCAGGAAATCACGGCATTGACTGGATCTTTAGGTGGCCTGCGCGTGCGCTTATCAAATAGCTGTTTATTACCATTACCTTTAAACATATCAGCAAACGCGGCGAAATAATGTGATGCGGCTTCACCTTCTAGCCCTAAAATTGTGTCGTAGGCAGTCACGCCTTTAAGTTGCTCAATAATTTGTTTTAAGCGCTCTACGGCTTTTTCGATTTGTGTTGTCGCTATGTGATTGCGTCTAAAACGTAATAGCAACATACGTGATGAACGAATTTTTGCGGCCACAATATGTTTTGCTAGTTCGTTTGCGGTTAACTCGTCGACATTAAACTGCTGCCTACGCAGCAATACATTACCAGTTTGTTTACCTACTACATTTGCTAAAAATCGACCATGCATATCGAAAAAAGCCAAGTGTGTGCCGTTCTCACCACAAAAACCGAGCAGCTGCGGCGAAACCATGATATTACCAAAGCAAAATATACTGCCAATGGAATGGATTGGGAGCTGCATCAACTTTTGCTTTTCGCCAGCTACTTTTTGCTCAATCAACAAGGTTTCGCGTTGTTTATGCAAATACACACCATCTTTGGTGATATAAAGTGAATTTTGCAGTTTTTTCATTCAGCCTCCATGTTGAATAATTCTGCTACGTAACGATTAGAAGCATCATGTTCTGTTAAATTTGGTTGGCAAATATCAATAAGTGAGCAAGCTTTACAGTGTTTGCCAGTTGTCGGTGATGGAGTTTTGCCAAGCTTGAATAGTTTCTGCACTTGCGTAATAAGTGCATGGGTTTGAGCGCGTAATGATTGATCAAATTCAATCTCAATACGTTTTCGTGTTTGCCAATACCACAGCGCGCCCTGTTTCACTTCAACGTTAAGCATCTCTTCAATGCACAGTGCTTGCGCACAGAGTTGCACTTGGTCTATATCATTAGTTTTTGGCTTACCCCGTTTGTATTCAACGGGTATAAATTGATTACTAGCTTTATGGTGTTCTAGCAAATCGAGTTTGCCTGTTAAGCCTAGTTGTGGCGCAGAAACTACTACGCCACGTTCAAAACGCACACCTTTGCGCGTTTCTGGCTCGCCATTGTCTACCCGCTCGTGCAACTGCCGACCATGTGCGGTAAGGTAATTTTCTTGCCATACTTGCTCGAGGTGGATCAGCGCACACTGGCGCTGACAAAAAGCAAAGTGCTGTAATGCAGAGATGTTGACTAACTTTTGTTCGTCCATGATTTAAACATCCAAAATCAGAGTAAAGTCCATTAATCATAGACCTTACTCTTTAACTCATCGGCTAAAAATATTGTTTGGCTTCAACGCCCAAAGATTCCAACCCATCTGCATTAAAACTAATTTTGTAGTCAGAAAATGCTGCAGCTGGAGTACTTTCTTCCCCATTTACCCTTTCGACTGTAACACGCTCAAACAATTTATGTGCTGGGGCATTTCCTAAAGCATTTTCATGCTTAAACACAATTAAACTACGTCCTACCATTTCACCTCTGGCCGCAGAGTGGTCATGCTCGAACATCATTTCCAAAGCCTTCCACACTTTCTCTAAATCTCCTTCAGAGAAGCCTGTTTTCTCAGCCAATTTAGCAGAAACAAAGCCATGCACGCGATAAAGTCCATATGGAACTATGTGTTTGCGACCCATTGTGCGTTCTTTTTCTAAATCCTTTTCGTTGGTCACAGCCATACGTGTAATGGAAATTTCCAGTGGAATAATCGGATCGATGGACTTCGCAAATGCCAACTGTAATGGCCCCCGAACTTGTCCTGAGTTCACTTCAGTGGTCATTACAGCGCCAAAAGCACGAACATCAAAGAAGTTAGCACACATCCAATCCGTTACTTCTTTTGCCTTAGCTTGATCTTTTGGCAGTTTTTTTGGCTCAGATTTAATTTCAAGCGCATCATACGCCTTTTGATTTTGTTGATTTAAAACACTCTTTTCCTGCACGTATATGTCATAACCTGGTGAATTTTCTTCACTGAGCTGAATATAGTTTCGGATCTTGCGTTTAAGACTCACATCCGTTACTAAGCCTTTACTCGATTCAGGGTCAAGACGCGGCATATTCCCTGCATCAGGATCACCATTTGGGTTACCGTTTGTTACATCAAAAAAATAAACAAATTCATAGCGGTTTTGGATAGTCATTATTCTGTTCCTTGAGAGTCGTAGGAATCAATTTCGTTACTGATGTTCTTTTTACTGGGTTTGTATTTTTGTTGATAGTAGCCAATTGAAAAGCGCCCTTGTTCTTCTATTGAAAAATGTTTTGGAAACTGTGCTTCTTTGAAGTGAATGATAATTTTTGAAATTTCGTTTTCGAAGTATTCCGCTAATTGGCGATTATCAAACTTTCTATTATGACCTGACTCTTTATTTTCATTTGGCAACTTCTTAATTTTTGATAAATGATGATTACTTCCTGTTAGCAATCGTGGAAAAACTGAATAAGGTACAGTCGAAGCCGCCGCAAAATACTTGTCCTTTATAGTCGAATTTATGTCTTTCCCTAATGCTTCTCGTTGAATGTTTTCAAGCAAGGCGAACATTCTGCCTAGTAAATACGCAGGATGATTGTTTTTGTCATCTAATTCCATAGCAATGTCCTCTTTTCCTAGTAATCTTTGCTCTCTTTGTAATACAGCTTTCACCATCGCGACCCGCAGCCTACTAATATCACCATCAGCCCTGAAGCGTGATAACAATTGCGCCAATATCGCTCTTGGATAGCACTGCCCCGTTAAAATAGAACGCATTAACTCACCCGCCAGATGTGCAGGTGCATCGTTAATATCTTTCTTCTTTTTGTTTCCTGCCGAGTCGTATCTTGTAGGTATTAGTTCCAAAATAATGCGCCACACTGTCGGCGCTGTTTTCCAAGGCTGTCGATTTAAAGCCAAATCTTGAAAGTGTTCAGCAAATCTCCGCTGAATATGCCCAAGGTCGGTTTGCAACCAAAACCGAATAGAAAGACGGGCAGCATTAGGTGCTAATCCTAAGATGAAAAATTGCGTATTGGGATCTAGATCCGGTGATATTTCTGCTAGTGGTCGCCCTTTTACCAGTTTTTCTAATTCGGCTCCAAGCGCCGCCACTTCGCTGTCATCGGTCGGCATTGGTGGGTTAAAACCCTTTATAAAAAATGCTTCCGCACTCTTAGCTTTTTGCTCACTCTCTGCCTGTGCCCAAAATACCACACTGGTGTCACCTAAATTGATGACCTGATCATTCTCTCTGCGTAGCAAGTAATTTAAAGCGGTGGTGTAAGCAAAGGCTGCCTTTTCAGATACCGGCGCATTGTCACCTTGCTCTTTACCAAAAGATTCAAACGATTCTTTATTAAAAGAAACAATCGAAACGCCGGAGCTCTGCCCACCTGAAACCCCTTTAATGGCAGGGTGTAACCTAGATATGGGCGCTTGCTCACCTGTAATTAAGCACATAGCTTGTTTAACATCATCCGATTGCAGCAAACTGCCCCAAATCCTTTTTGCTTCCGCTGATTCATGAATGTATTGACGGGTGCCATCTAATTGGAAAACGACATTGGCGTCCAAGATCTCTTGAGTAAGGATAGAGCCATCAAAGTTATCAGGCTGCCAGTTTTGTAGGAATATCACTAAGGCTTTTAGCCCCTTGTCCTCAGAATGTTCTAGCAGCGATAAATGCCATTTTCGACAGGCTTCAAAAGTAGGCAGGTTTAATTCAAAAAGCGCTTCGCTTTTTTTATCCTTTGGCAAAGAAATGCCTAATACATAAGCGGTTTTGTCCCATAGAAAGTTTGGTTTTATGCCTGAGGTTCTTTTTTCAGGACGAGGAACATTCATTAATTTTGGCTTTGGCTTTTTTTCATCAGTCAAATTTGGAACCTGATCAACTAACTCGCCTTGTTCTGAAAGCACCAAAACATAACTTATTTTTTCTTCACTAAATCCAAAAGCGGGCACTTTGCCTTGTTCATCATTATTAAGGCGCTCGTAGTATTGGTTTAAGGCAGATAGAATCATTTCACCACCTTCGAGGATTTAAAAGCAGGCACGTCTATCATTCCGTCCTTTAATTCCGCTCTGAAAAATCTAGGCTCAGCGCCGTTTGCAAAATCAATATCATGCAGCATCCAGCCAAGATCTTTATTGGCCGTAGACAATTCTGATTTAGGAAAATCGCCTTCATGCTCAATTAGAGAAAAATACGCTGGGAATTCACGGTTACCTAAACAAGGCTGATGGAAAAACTGCCCTTTACGAGCACGGCGATTGAATATATCCAAGTGTTTGCCAATAGAATCTTCTTCGCCAGCTTTGTCGCTTAGTACAAAATGCGCTTCAATGACATACCCGACATCACGTAGCAAGGTCGTCGCTCTTTGTTGACGATTATCACCATCATCAATCAAAAAACTTAAATCTTGAGTACTTCTTCGTTTTATAGCTCCACTGACTTTGGCTGCGGATATTTTACAATTCCCTAGTTCATTACGCCGAATAGACTCAAAACGAACAGGTCTCAATACGTGAATACGATCAATTACCCAACAGATGGCGGGCTTCCAATGAATAGCCTCCAAAATTCCCCTTGCAGCCGATGGGGTAATAACATCGTAAGAAACGCGTTCCACCTTCATTTCCGGTCGGGTAAAGCACGCATAGTCGCCCCATACATGCAATTTAATGCCATAAGCCATGATGCTCTCCTTTTGGCTTGATTTACCACACAAAATAATCCACGCCCCTGTAAAAGAGGCGACATCTCAAATACAAAACATACAAAGTTTCAATCCACGCACCTGCAAAGGGTGCGACACAAGCCTTTTAGAAGAGCAAACTGCCAGTAAAGGTCATCAATACAATACTTATTCCCCAGCCAATGACTTTGACCGAAAAATAAAATTGTCCCCCAAACTTGAAAACCTGTTTGTTGTTTTCATCTTTCTTAAGATGAATCACCCATCGACTGTTCACTTTAGCTCTCCTCAAAGTACCTTAAGGAAAAGTAGTACGCAGACGAGCACCTGTCAAAAAATTACTTCTATGTATGTTTAGTATTAATTACCAAACTGAATTTTCGGCCTTGATAAAATTAGGAGCAGCCCAACTGAGCCCCGATTCAGGATCGTATATGTCCATGTTTATTAACTCCCAAAACTGTTCTTTAAAACGATGCGGTGCAACTGTTTGAATCACTTTTGCCGATTGCAAGCTGTAAAAACCATTTTGTGGGATCTGGACAATATAGGGCTGTAGCTTTCTTAAAACGCGGCTTACGTCATCCGTTGATTCAAGTTGTTTTAAAAACTCTCTCGCTTCCTCGTTATATGGGATAAAGACTGGACACATAATGCTGTCAATCATTCTGAAATCACTAGCAATTTTCTGAAATGGGAAATCCAATCTCACTGCGCCATTTTTACAGACACTCAATATTTTTGCCTTATCGAGTTCTTCCCCTTTGCGCCAATAAACATTGGAGAAATAATCTTTGATAGCCATTTGGTCTAATAAGTTGTCATGACCTTTTCTCAGTACCGCTCGCATATCCGCAGAGAGCCCTTTCAATTCGGGTGGAATAGGCCAGTCGGGAGATCTGAAAATCCAAACATGGCTATCCGCTTTTAGCCATAACCGTTCACGATTACAGCGGCCTGCCGCTTGTGCAATAGAGTCTAAGCCAGCTTCAGCTCGCATCACACACGGGAAACTGACATCTACCCCAGCTTCTATGAGCGACGTCGAGATTACACGACATGGCTGAGGTTTTTTGGGGTTTAAACGCTTACGAATCTCATCCAAAGTTGCCGTTCGGTGTGCTGCACACATCAAGGTTGTTAAATGAAAAACCCCTTCTGTTTGCTGTGCTTTGAGTGCTAGGAAAAGTGACTGAGCATGACGGCGATTATTTACAATGGTAAGAGTCTGTTTGTTAGCTTGAATACGAGAGACTAGCTCATCATCACTTAATTCTCCCAAATGAGAGACATTCACCAAACTTAGTTCGTCAAAAAGTCTGGTTGGATCAGGGGCAATTTCGCGGACACCTTTAAATCCGTGAGTAAAATCAGGCTCACATAGTGCCGGTTGAGTCGCGGTGCACAGTACAACAGAGCAGCCGTAGTTGCGCGCCAACTCATCAATTGCGGCCATTACTGGGCGGAGAAATTTAAGCGGGAGAGTTTGTGCTTCGTCCAGAATAATCACACTGCCCGAGATGTTATGTAGTTTGCGGCAACGGGAGGGACGGTCAGCAAACAAGGACTCAAAAAACTGTACTGCCGTAGTCACAATCACTGGCATATCCCAGTTTTCCATTGCCAGTTTTAGTTTATCGCGAGTTTCCTCAACTCCTTCTACCTCCTTTATTTTACTATCGTCAAAATTACTGTGGTGTTCTAAAACGGCTGACTCGCCTAAATCACCAAATGCTTCACGAAACACTTTGGCATTCTGCTCAATAATACTGGTAAACGGGATGACATAAATAACTCTGCGCATGTTATGTGCTAGAGCGTGATCTAATGCAAAGGCCATTGAACTAAAGGTTTTTCCACCCCCCGTCGGCACAGTTAAAGTGAATAACCCTGAAGTAAGTTTCGCTTTGATACGAGCAGTATCAAGAATCTTTTTGCGAAGTTGATTAACGGTTTGGGTTTGGTCAGTACTTTTGATCTTGTCAGCTAAAGCTTGATCAAACTGTATTTTTAACTCTGCTAATTGAGGATAATCTCCACGCAATAAGGGCTTACCTTCAAGGTGTTTATAGAATTTATCAGTATCAATGAAATCAGAATCAACTAAACACGAAAATATCATTCGAATTAAAAATGCAAATTGGAAACCTTGCAGATCCGCATTAGGATTTGGTGATATTTCAGGAATAAGGGACTCGATAGGTGGCAAGACAAGTTCAGACTGCCAAGCTTCACCATCCAGCGCAGGTATATCTTTGCCAAATTGCAGGTTTAACCGGTCTTTAAGAGCACGACGTCCTGCTCCCTCACCAGAGCCATTGGCTAATCCTGTATGATGCCCTGCAATAGCATATGCGATCAGATTACCGTAGGGAGAAGGCAAAAGTTCCGCGGCAATTTTAGCGCCAGCCGTAGCATGATCTACTTTGTTTGTAACACCTTCTAGTCTCGCCTGAAACTCTGGACTATATTTACCCAAATCATGCAAAAGACCTGCAAGATACGATAATTTAGCGGCCTTGAAATATTTGGAATTCAGCTCTGCTCCAGAAGCAACTCGACATAGATGGTCTCTCAATGGCTGCCAGTCAGACTTATCCTCGTTATTCCCTGAATGTCCGAAATACTTACTCATTGAAAATACCCTTTGCGGATGTTGTTACCTTCATCATTATTAGGGTTGTAACCCTTTTGTTCTGTGATAATCAGTCGCGTGTACTCTTGAAACTCAGTGCTGTATTTACCAAAATCATGCAGCAAACCAATTAACCGGCCTTGTTCAGCAAAGCCAATCTTTGTGGCCAATTTGGCTGTTAGTGCACTTACCCCAAGTAAATGCTCCAAAACGCTTTGATGATTACCGAGTTGAATATCTGGGTGAGCGATATATTTGTTCCATTTTGACCAGTCTGAACTATCCACAACCCTTCCTTAGTTACATTTATTCATCAATTGTTATTACATTTTGAACATATCGACTTAATTGTGTCGTTACAAGTGAATTCTGTGGGTAAAAAAAGATCGCTCGGTAAACCAGCTCTTACATGGGGGTGTATCGCTCGGTAAACCAGCTGCAATATTAAAAGGTGATTGTTATGCTTTACAAAAAAGTACAAGTGTTCTATTTTAATAAAAGTACAAGTGTTCTTTTTTAGAGGTCAGGATGAAATTCAGCTACTTTAACGACAAAGACGGGTCGCTTATTACCAAGATAAGCCGGGGTGTCACAGGGCTTATGTGCACGCTTGCGCCACCTATTACTTCGAGGTTAGGTCAGGTACTACTGATGAGCCCGCATGGTAAGCGTCAATATCAGTTTAAAAATAAAAAACCCAATGGTGAGCTCAATATTCTGACCTCGCTTGGTCGCGTTCATGTAAATGTGTTTGGCCTTGGCCCGAAGACCGTTGTATTAAGTCATGGTTGGGCCGATAACAGCAGTTGCTTTGATACCTTGATCCCAGAACTCGTTGCAGCGGGATTTTGCGTTGTGGCAATTGATCATGTTGGTCATGGGCAATCTCATGGTAAGCGAGCACATTTGCTGGCTTTTGTTGAAGCGCTGGATACTTTGATTGAGAAGCTAGAAGCAGATCGCCATGATATCGTGGCTTTGGTGGGGCATTCTATGGGCGCTGTGGCGCTGATGAACTTACCGGATTATCGGCTAGAAAATCGCGTGGTTATTAATGTTGCAACTCCCGTGCAGTTTTTTGAGCTGATGTTTGAGCGCGTTGCGCGAGCGGGCATTTCTGAAAAAATGCTGCACCAAGTGTTAGGCGCTATCACCACAAGGTATGGCACGCATTGGCATTTGATCCGAGATAAATTCCACGACGGTGTACTTAAGTTTAAGCCGACATTTATTCACGATACCGAGGACCGATTTGCGCCATTTGAACACGTAGAGTCGCTTATCGCAGCCGCTCCTGAACGTTTAATCCAAACCTCAGGCCTTGGACATCGCCGCATTTTAGGCGATACTGGCGTTATTCAACATATTACTCAAAGAATAACTGCATAAGTGATGAATAAAGGCGAGAGAACGAGACAAACCATTTTAGAGCAAGGTATGCGCTTTAGTAGCCAATATGGCTTGATAGAAGTCACTATTGGTTCTATGGCCAAGCTTTGTGGCTTGTCTCGCAGCGGGCTTATCTCGCATTTTGACAGTAAAGAAGATATGCAGTTGGCGATCCTCGATTACTGTGAAGATCAATTTATGTTGCATGTCGTAGAACCTGCACGGCACCAAGATCCCCTTGTACAACTCAAAATGCTCTTTTCTATATGGGCAAACTGGACTCGCGAATTATTTAATGAGCCACATTCAACTTGCCCGTTTATCAAAGCATTGGTTGAATTTAATTGCTATACAGACAGCCCCATTCATACCAAGGTTACCGAGCAACATAATCGACTATTTAGCTATATCAAGCATAAAATCGGGCAAGGGATAGAAAGCGGTATTTTTCATCCTGAGCTTGATGCTCAGTGCGCGGCGTACGAGCTATACAACTTGTATCTAGGCCATGCGATAGCGAAAAATACGGTACTAACAGAACATGCCAGCGAGTTGTTTAAACGCAATATTGAGCACTTACTTGAAAGTTATCAAGCTGATCCAAAAACACGGAGCGTATCTGCATGATTGAAATAATCTCTACCCCAACCTGCGATATTGTTGAGCAGCTTACTGAGCTATACATCGCGACCTTTTCAGCGCCGCCACGCAATGAAGAAATAGACCAAGCAGCCATTCGCTTGCTTATGGAAAAGGAGATCGAAGAAGGCGAAGTGCGTGTTATTTTTGATGACTCAACAAAGCATCTTATAGGTAGTTTGTCGCTAGTGCCAATCGCCCATTTTAAAGATAAGGCGCGCTTTGATCTTACGTCAGGCCTGTACATTTCGAACTTTATGGTTGATGCGAATATTCGCGGCAAAGGAGTTGGCAAGCAATTACTACAAGACACCTTAGCCTCTACTCGCCAACCTATCCATACTCGTTGTCGAGTAGATGCCTTAGCAGTGAATCATTTATTTCAGCGCCATGGCTTTAAATTGATTGCTAATTACACAACAATCATGAATAACTCGGTTGCGGCGCGTAATATCTACACCTATCAAGCTGAATAATCTGCGGATAATCCTTGGATTATCATTGTTGATTAATACATTCACTCTTATACTTTGCCAAAGAGTCGTCGTGTAGAGTAATGAGATGCTAAGGTTTTTTTCGATTGAACACGGTGTAATTTCCGAAATGGAACCAAGCACCGACACCCCGATTGAAATAGCAATCAAAAACGCCCATTGGATAGATACTATTAATCCCACTGAGGAAGAGCGAGTTGCCCTAGCAAACACGCTAAATATTACCCTTCCTGGTGCGGATGACGTAGAGGAAATTGAAGCCTCTTCGCGCTGTTTTATCGACAGCGAAGGTCTGCATGTACACGCTTTGTTTATGTCTCCCAATGACGGGCGTTTTAATACGGTGACCGTGGCCTGCTTATTACAAAAAAACTGCTTATTAACCATTCGTGATGACGAACTTGCGGATTTTAGGTTGCTGCGACTGCGTGCGCGTAAAGGGCAAGTGGCGTGCGATAACCCAAAACAGCTGTTAGTGACTTTGTTCGACCAAAAAGTCGAAAACCATGCGGATATGCTTGAGGATATGCACCACCAGCTTGAAAAGCTCAGTGCCTATGTACTCGAGGAAGAAGACTCAGATCTAGAAGAAGCCGTTAGTCGTATTTCAAGGCTAGAAGATGCCAACGGTAAAGTGCGCTTATGTTTGATGGATACGCAGCGCAATATCTCGTTTTTAATGCGTCATGTGGGGGTGCAATCTGAAGAGCGAGAAACGCTACGTGAAGTCACACGAGATATCGAAACGCTAATGTCGCACTGCGCCTTTCTCTTCGATAAGGTGAATTTTTTGATGGATTCTACGCAGGGCTTTATCAATATCGAACAAAACCAAATTATTAAAACCTTTTCCATTGCCTCTGTCGTATTTTTGCCGCCCACTGTGGTTGCCAGTGTGTATGGGATGAATTTTAATAATATGCCAGAGCTAAACTGGGCATGGGGCTATCCTTTTGCCATTGCTATTATGCTGCTCTCTGGTTTTGCGCCTTATTTATTCTTTAAACACAAAGGTTGGCTGTGATCTTTGGTTAATCTAGAGGTGTAGCTTCATTTCCAGCAGGCAAGGTGTAAATCCCGCTTTTTCATACGCGCGAATTGCTGCGGCGTTACTACTGTATACATCAAGGTAAAAGTCGTTGACGTTTTGGGTTTTACACCAAGCGATTAAGTGCTCCATGATCTCTTGATTTAAACCTTTACCACGATGCTCTGGTGTTACATACATAAAACCAAGATAACCGTGCTGCGTGTGCTGTAACTGCTGTTTAGACGCCCTTATCTGCACATATCCTGTTGCGACTATTTGCTGTGACATTTCACCAATAACCACTAACGTATTCGAACAAGTGAGTAATTTCTCAAGATCATAGTATTTGGCGTCTTGCGATTTGATTGCTGCGTTATACGGACGCTCCGCTTCAACCACTTGCTGTTCTAAGTCTAGAAGTGTGGTTAAGTCGTTGATGGTGGCTGGTCTAATTCTCATATTTTTTCCTTAAAAAAAGCCACCTTAGCTTAACTAAGGTGGCAAAGCCACTATCTACAGTGTTAAAAATTGTCAGGGACTACATGAGTAGGCTCATTCCTTATCCAAACCTCAGGTTAAGTATTAATGGTCGTGAGGCTCCTCTGCTGCAATACCAAGCCATACTAGTTTTTCAGGTACATAATCTAGCTCAAATGTGTCTATCAGTTTGGCTTCTTCTAAATCAAACTTTTTAATTTGTTTTGCAATTGGGTCGCTCACATATACTGCTTGCTCTGAATGAGAAAATGTAATTTGGAAGCCATGACCTTCTGGCATCGTAGTTAAATCAGCATCACTTACTTGTACTTCACCTGCGGCTTCAAAATGGTGCTCGCCATCATGATCATGACCGGCAAAAATGCTGAGTTTACCTGAGGTATCCATCACCACAACATGCTCACCTGCAAAGCTAAATCCAAAACTAGCAATGCGATAGTTATCACTTACTTGCCATTCAAGCTTCTCGATATGGCCATGCTCTGGGTCAACCATCAGCACATCATTACCTGCTGATGCGATAAATTGCTCTGCATCATGGTGGCCTTTAAGGGTGCCAATTCGCTGCCCGTCAGCAAAGTAATCTGGGTTAGCTAGTTTTACTGCACTAAAGCTTTCACCTTGCTGAGTGATAAGCGCAACACCGTCACCGCAACCAAATGCCACAGCTTCTTCATTTTGCGCGCTGCCGTGAAGTGCTGGACAGCTTACGTTAAATACCTGCTCTTGATGAAAATGGTCACCATGCGCATGATACAAACCAATTTGCGAGGGTAGAGAAGTTTCAGTTTGAGGGTCTCTGATCGTGCTAATTAGAAATTCACCTCGAGCTTGCGCCGCACCGTGCATGTAAGTGTCGTAATGTAATGCAGCAACTTCGCTTTGCTCGCCGCTAATATGCGCTTCAGTGAACATTGCAGCACTGGCATTCTGTTGGCTGTCTTTGTCGCCATCAGAGAATACAGCAATACCCGACTCGCCCACTGTAACGTGTGTTGGCTTCACTGATTCTAAATGGAACGAAGCAAGTGCAGGCGCTTCTTCATGAGTATGGTGATGATCGCCATGCTCCTCTTCATATAAACCGCCATCAATAAATTCTACTAAACCTTGGTCACGTTGCACCAAGACAGCAAAGCGGTGATTTTCAGAGCTATATACATATTTTGGATAGTGGGTAACGCCAATCGAGTCGATAAGTGATTTATCCGCCGTTGAGTACACATTCACAACGTTACTTTCAGCGCTAGTAACTAACAGACGACCATTTGCGTCTGCGATCGTATCTCCATGATCGTGATCATCATGACCATCGTCATCGTTGCCATTATCTTGGGCTGGCGGGTCTACTTTTACGATTGTGTGTTCAGTACCACCACATGCAGAAAGAAGAATTGCAGAAATGGCAACTGCCAAAAGTTTACCTTTTAATACCATGAGAGAGATCCTATTTTTATTTATGTTATACCATAACTTTAAATATGTTATCTTATAACAAAACCAAAAACAACACCTCGACTAATCACCTATTGACTATTTTACACACAAACCCAATAGTGAAGTATGAAATCCAATTGGCATTACCAGACAAAAGACACTCTCAAGATAACAAATGCCTTGATGTAACACCCAGACTATTTAAAAAGGACTACTTAATGGACTATTTGGTTGCTATCACTTTATTTGCTATTGCGTCTTCCGTAACGCCAGGGCCAAACAATATTATGGTAATGACGTCTGGTGTTAATTTTGGCTTAAAGAGGAGCATTCCGCTATTAAGCGGTATTTGTGTGGGCTTTTCGATTATGCTTTTGCTGGTCGGCTTAGGTTTTGCGAAGCTTTTTGAGCTATTTCCTAGTTTGCACTTTATTTTAAAGTGCATTGGCGTCATTTATCTTCTATATCTTGCTTACCTTGTCGCGATGTCTTCACCCACAACTGATGCAGACTCAAGCCCTCAACCTTTTTCGTTTTTAAAAGGCGCACTATTTCAGTGGGTAAACGCAAAAGCATGGATTGTAGCAATAGGTGCTATTTCAACTTATACCTCCACTGGCGCAGATTTTATGAGTCAAAACTTGATGATCACCATTGTCTTTCTGCTGGTGTCATTTCCTTGTGTTGGGATCTGGTTGGTGTTTGGTTCATCGCTGAAACATGTATTAAAAAATGAGCAAAGTCGTAGATGGTTTAATTTTGTGATGGCTGCATTACTGGTGCTTTCAGTAATGCCAATTGTGCTGGAGATCTTTGCAGGATAATCCCCTGCAAAGATTACCGTGTTATTGTTACTTGTTGTCCGCTTTTTACCGACGGGCAATCACCCACACTGCATGCACAATTCCTGGTATATAACCCAACAATGTAAGCAAAATATTTAACCAAAAAGCCCCGCCAAGACCGACTTGTAAGAATACACCAAGTGGTGGAAGCAGAATTGCAATGATGATCCTCAATAAATCCATTGTTCTCTCCTAAAAGTTATAGACGCTTTCATTCTGCATGGGTTATGCCAATTCAAAGGAATGCCTTTTGCATTAACCCAATAACAGTATAGGAGATAAAAAATGCCAGATTGGATTAATCTTGATTTAGCACTCATTTGGTATCACTTTTACCAAATTATTTTTGCGTTTTTACTTACATTACCTTTGGCTATTAATAGAGAAAGTAGTTCCGATAGCGCGGGGCTTAGAACATTCCCATTAGTCGCTATTTCCTGTTGTGCTTTTATTTTAACAAGTTTGGACGTCTTTGAATCACATGAAGCGCAAGCAAGAGTAATGTACGGTGTCATTACTGGAATTGGCTTTATTGGTGGTGGCTCTATTGTGAAAAATGATAATTCCACACATGGCACAGCAACCGCTGCAGGTATTTGGTTAACCGGGGCAATAGGGATCTCAAGCGCATATCAACGATATGAAATCGCAATTGTATTAAGCGCGGTCGGGTTTTTGGTGTTTCGCTTACTTGAGCCTTATAAAAAGCCTTCGAGTTCTCAATAGACTTACGTTGAACCTTTCGTTCTTTTGTTTGAGACTTGGCGCTTGAGCTCTAACTTTTCACCAAAGAAGTACTCGTAAACTAAAATAGCGACAAAATAAAAAAACCCAAAAACGCTGATATCAATAAGCAATTTACCGAAGTCAAAGGGATCTTCGAATAAAAAATATTCGAAATCAGTAAGATAAAAAACTAATTTAGTCAAAAAAAGTGCGGGTAAAAGTGAAATAACAAATTTCAAATTAATGTCCTTTTAATTTGCCTGAGGTACTATCCGAAGTGCAGTTTACCTGCTTTCTTCCTTGATTGCACGCAATATACATTTTATTTCGATAGTTTACAAAGAGTTACTATCTTATTAGCTGAGCACTAAGCTCAGCTAATAACGAAACATCAAAACTTGATAATAGTTGAAACCGCTTCCTCGTTTGCCGTTTCAATAGACATTTTCAGTTCACGATTTTGCCAATCTATATCTATCAAGCCGTAGTTACTTCCCGATTTATTAATCAAATGGCGGTTAGATGTTGTTAACTTTGCGATGTCTTTGCTTATTGCACCAACTCGTCCGGTTGGAATACTGGCACCTGCTGGCGCACAGTTGCCCCACTCACCTTCGATGCCTTTTTGGTTATCATCCACTTGGGTATAACACCAAGGCTTATCGTTGTCTCGCGTGATACACCCTTGGTAGGTTACACCTGCATATTTGAACGGTAACTGACATGCTTTGGCAAAATTGCCATCCCCTTTGTCATCTGCGTAAATCGGTAACCTTAATGGGTTTTCGATATGATAAGGCCAGTTTTGACCAAACCCTGATGCCGTCACTTCGTAGACGTTAACTGCTTGACCATATGTGCTGCTTGCGGGAATAGTCTTTTGCAAAAGCTCTCCCCAATGTTGATCGCCAGACAAAAACACAACGGCCTTAGTCTTACCTTCGTTCACTGATTTCTGTACTAACCTAAGCAAACGCTCTCTTTGCGCTGGCATTTCAGCCCAAGACTCATAACTAGTACCAGACATATTTGTTTCTTCTAATGACGCGATGGCAGCATTAAATGTTTTGCCGTCTCCATAAGCACAGTAGTTAGTTTTACTTCTGCCTTGATGCAGCGGAGGCAGTACTTGAATACCGCTTGCAATCAGCTTGATTTCTGATGGTTTTTGTAACTCTTGCTCAAGCCATTGCCACTGCGCCTCTCCCAATATGGTGCTACTTTCACCTTCACACGCACCGTAACTTGAAAAGGTTGGAGAGCGGAAGTAACGGGCATCCAATGTGATCACATGTGTGGTTTCGCCCGAGCCACCCAGCATTTTGGCTTCGTAAATACCAGCTTGACCATTTACTCTTGGATCAGCCTTATCGACATCAAAGTGACGCAAGTATTCTTTCTGTGCGTTTACTCTCTGTGGATAATGTTTGCCTTCATTGTTCCAACCAAAATCGTGGTCATCCCAAGTCGCCATCACTGGGATCTTAGCCTCTAAAAACTTGCGATATTCACTATTGTTCTTTTTATCATCGTACTTCTGGCGCATCACTGCCATATCGGTGGTATCTGCGTAGATATTGTCCCCTAACCAAAGAAATAGGTCCGGTTGTTGACCAATTAGTTTAGCGAGCGCTTCGGGCATATCTCCTTTGGTTTTGAAACATGAGCCAAGTGCAACTCTATCTAATCGCTTACTTTGTAGGGGTTGAGTGTGAGCTAAAAGCGCTGGCGGCGCTTCTGGTTGGCACTCTTCCCAGCCACCTTCTTCAACATAGCACCAAGGTGCGGTGTGATTTCGGGTTGTACAGCCATAAAATTTTTCACCCTGATACTCCGATGGCGTTTTACACGCTTTTCCGGTTACTGTTTTGAATTCTGGGATGGTTTCTGTTCTAACATGACCCCATGTTGCGCCTTCAATGCTTTGTTTTAAATAGCACCACTGCGAACCTGAATTATTTTTATCCGTCGTCCCTTGATACTGTGCGGCTAGATAGTTAAAAGTGGATTTACAAGACTCGTAGTGAACTTCAGGTTCGGCATTGGCGACGCTGCTCATGAGCATCAACACGGCTGGCGTGAGAGTATAAGTTTTCATCGTTTCCTCGGTATTTGAATGTTGGCATCCTTGCTAGTTTTCCTTGCGGGAACGGAGTCTAATTCGGCAATGTTAAATTTTAGTTTAATATTTATTTCAAGTTCACATTTACTTCCGCATTCATGAAATAATACGAAAGTGGCTCAATTAATGAGCCATAACTAGGCCTTATGGCAAGTGGTTAATAAGCCAATCAATAAATACTTGGATCCGAGCTCTTTTTGGTGAATAGGGATCGAATAACACATAGCGTTGCCATACCACAGGGTGAGGGATATCAAAAAGCTGCACAATAAGTCCAGCTTGTTGAAAGTCTAAAAATAGCTCTTTGGAGACGATTGCAACACCTTGGCCTTTAAGCGCCGCACTCAATGCCATGTCATTAGAAGAGACTCGAGTGTGTGGACCTTTGGCACAAATACTTAAACCGCATATCCCTTGAGACTCAAACCACTGCTCCCAGCTTACTTTATCATCGTCGTGGTGAATAAGGTTGCATCTTGCTAAATCACTCGGAGACTTAATTTGCAGCGCTTCTTTGTAGCTTGGTGAACAAACAGGATAGTTGCTATCTTCCCCCAGATATAGCTGCTCAAGTCCGGCGGGACACGCTAATTCTTTCTGAGTAGAAAACCGGATCGCGATATCAATGTGATTTAAACGAATATCTTCAAAGCGATTAGAGCCAAGCACACGAATTTGGATGTCGTCATGAGACTCGTAAAACGAAGATAAGTTAGGCATTAGCCATAAAGAGCAAAAAGACTGGGTTGACGTTATGGTCAAGCTACCAGCCAATTCTTGCGTTTGAATTTGATTTAATCCCCCAATAATGCGCTTAAACGCACTTTGAGTAGACATTAACAACACTTCGCCGGCTTCAGTTAAGTGCATATTTCGGCCCTTTCTTACAAAAAGCTTAACTGCAAGTGCATTTTCCAGTTGCCGCATTTGTTGACTTACTGCCGCTTGCGTAATGTTCAATTCGAGCGCAGCTTGAGTGTAACTTTGGAGCCGAGCTGCACTCTCAAAACAGCGTAGTGCACTTAAGTGCCTTAATCTCTTATCCATAAGTTCAACTTATATTAATTGTAATTAACTATCGTTGGTATCCTGCCATATTTTGACCCAAGATACAGTCATAAATTACTTAACCTGAACTCAGGTTACTCACTACGACGACAGGAGCAACAATGAATTATTGCAAACCAAAGCCAAAGTCACGGTTATTACACTGGTTAAATATAATCGGAGCCTATCTGAAGTTAGAACACACAGTGAAACATAAGTAGTTTCAATATGTGGGAACATAATTAAGTCCGGTGGAGCCTGTTACAATTTTTGTTACACAAAAAGTCGACTAACCCACCGCTACAATTCGTTGATATTAATTAATATTTTAAATATTGAATGGATAGTAAACCTTTATCCACACTCTTTTTGCAACAAGTTTTGTTAAAGTAAATGGAACATCGCGCTCATTATGTGTTGTTCACACCTAGTGACAACATACAGCACATTGATTACAACAATAACAAATATGGATAAAGGATTTTTATGCTATCTAAATCTCTGATATGCAGTGCTATTTTACTAGCTACTAGCGCTTCTGTTGATGCCCAATCTAATGCTGAACTTCATCGTCTAGCCACCGTAGCTAAACCGATAGAACAAGCAGTCACATTTAACTTAGATCCATCTAAGGAGCGTTTTTCAGGACACACGACTATAAAACTTGAGGTGCTCAAAGCCACCCAATTTATTGAGCTCAACGGATTAGACTATGCAATCAACACTGCTGAGTTAGTCGGAAAAGCGTCGTGTGAGCTCAGAGATAAAATGCTCGAAACCGGTAAAGTGAGACTAAGTTGCGAAAAAACACTGCAACCGGGTCGCTACACGCTTACTATTGACTATACCGCCCCTTACAATCGCAATAGCGTCGGTCTCTATAAAACCATAGACAATGGCGTGCCTTACTTATTTACTCAGTTTCAGATGAGTGATGCAAGAAGAGCAATACCAACGTTTGATGAACCTGAGTATAAAATTCCATTTCAACTCACTATTACCGCCCCTGACGATCAAAAAGTATTCGCCAACACGCCTGTTTTAGAGACCAAAAAGTCAAATGGCATGACCACCCACTACTTCGACAAGACGCCGCCCCTTCCTTCTTATTTAGTTGCCTTATCCGTTGGCCCATTCGAAGTACTTGATGTTAAAGGGATGTCGGTTCCAGGGAACATTATTACCCCACAAAAGAAATCAAATCTTGCCGCTTATTCCATCGAAAACACGCCAAAGATACTCAAAGCACTTGAAGACTATTTTGACTTACCCTATGTCTATAAAAAACTAGACCAAGTCGCAGTCCCTGAATTTCCGTTCGGAGCAATGGAGAATGCAGGCCTTGTGACTTACCGAGAAGATATATTACTTATCGATCCAGCAACGTCGACAAGACAAGCGCAAACTTCGCATGTGAACGTTATTGCTCATGAGCTCGCACACCAATGGTATGGTAATCTAGTTACGATGAAATGGTGGAATGATCTGTGGTTAAACGAAGCATTTGCCACTTGGATGGCTGCAAAGATCACATTACAGTTGTTTCCTGAGCTAGAGACAAATTTATCCTTATCTCAACACAGTGCCATGCCCTATGATGCTCAAGCAACTACCTCACCGATCCGCAAACCGGTTATTACAGAGTCTGATGTAACAGACGGCTTGGGACTTGCGTACAGCAAAGGTAGCGCGGTACTTTACATGGTTGAGCAGTGGCTTGGGGAAGCCGTATTCAAGCAAGGCATGCGCAATTATATCCGTAAATTTGCTTATAAAAATGCAGAAGCCAAAGATCTTTGGAATGAGCTGGGTAAAGTGTCTAATAAAGATGTTGCGACAGTGCTAAACTCATTTGTATCACAAGCTTCATTTCCACTTTTGACGATTAAGTTAGATGGTCAGAATGCCACCTTATCCCAACAACGTTTTGTAATAAAAGGGCAAGAAGCGGCAGCACAAACTTGGCATATCCCCATAACATTGCGCTATGGTAAAGGTGACAAAACGGCCACTAAGACAATACTTCTAGACTCCAAGACACAACAGATTAAATTAGACTTTGAGCCTGAGTGGATCTTACCAAACGACAATGCGACAGGTTATTACCGCTGGGATCTTTCTGAGTCTCAACTCGCAAGCCTAATATCACATGCCCCAAACAAGCTAAACGAGCGGGAGAGATTAGACTTACTAAGCAATGTTGACGCGCTGATGGAGTCTGGAAAAATAAATGCCAATGCGTTGATGTTAACACTCAGTGAGTTTATTAACGACACTCATCCCAAAGTAGCAAAGGCCGCTCTTACTCAATTACTATCACAACATAAACAGTATGAAGACGATTCAAATAAGTTACTTTGGAAGAAACTTTATACCACGTATGTTGAGCCTACATTTTCTCGATATGGACTTAAGGCAAATGCAAATGAACCAGCTGCCACATCGGAAATACGTGCAGCATTGGTTAGAGCACTGGCTTTCGAGACCAAGCATCAAACCATTATTACGCATGCCAAAAAACAAGCGAGTTTATATTTAACGTCACCTGATAAAGTTGACCCCTACTTGGCGAGAAGTTTCCTGCAAATTGCCGCTTACTACGGTGATGCTGAGCTGTTGAAGTCGTACAAAAAGGTATTTGAAACTACTAATAACCCAACTCAGCGTACTAACCTATTGCTTGCCATGGGGTATTTTGGTCCTCAAGAATTGCAACAACAAGTACTAGATTATGCCCTAAGCGAGCATGTAACAGCCTCAGACTTTAATTACATATTAAGCGGGAATGGTAAAGGCGATGAGCGAAAAGCGCTTTATCAAAAGTGGTTTTATCAGCACTTTGAGCGCTTAAAGGAACGCTTCCCTCCTTTTGCCAAGTCACAGCTACCTTTTTACCTTTTTTCGTACTGTGACGCAGATGCGCTAAAACAGGCGCAGCAGTTTTTTGGACCAATGCAAAACGAGATAGAAGGCTTAAGTAAATCACTTAAACAACTGGAATTGGCAACAAATACCTGCATTATGCAAAAGCAAAGAGAGCTAGTATCAGTTAACCAGTTTTTGAATAACTTGTAAAAGACTCCAACCAGTTGTGGCGCTTTTGGCTTTTGCTGAGCGCCACTATTTTTAGGATAAATATGTTACGTTCATTTTTATTATTGCTATGTCTGCCATTCACCTTGGCCGCTGAATCCGTGATTGATCCCGCTCGTGATAGAGCAATTCCTGTAGAAATTCATCAACCATCCAATACCGATAACTGCTCAACTACAGCGCTTTGTCCCGTTGCTCTGCTAAGCGCCGGCTATGGTGTCTCACATACCGAATATCAATTCTTGGTCAAGACGCTAAACCAAGCAGGATATTTGGTTATTACTGTAGGCCATGAGCTTGCAACTGACCCTCCTCTTTCCGTCGAAGGGAACTTATACGAAACGCGCGCGGAAAACTGGCAGCGTGGCGCTGATACGCTAATGTTTATTCACGATTACTTTAAGCTGAAGTTCACCACCTTTGACTTTGAGCATATCCTCTTAATTGGCCATTCTAATGGCGGTGACATTTCAGCATGGTTAATCAATCACGGTGCTAAATTTGCAAACCAAATCATTACGCTAGACCATCGCAGAGTGCCATTACCGAGAAGCCTTGATGTAAAGGTATTGTCGATACGAGCAAGTGACTTTCCAGCAGACAAAGGAGTGTTGCCAAATATTGCTGAAAAGCAAAAATATCAGGATTGTGTTGTCACGATAGCGAATGCAAAACACAACGACATGACTGACGAAGGTCCGAGCTGGCTAACAGACAAAATAGCACAAATTTTGGCGGCTCATTTAGCTGGTAAACCTTGCCTAGAGAATGAGAAAGTAAAAGGCCAATAGTCGCAAAACGCAGAGAGAGAAGTGAGGAAATCTCACTCCTCTTTCTGTTTATATGTTCTATTTGAACTGAACTTTATTTAATTTCAGCCACAGGCATTGATAGCGGTTTTACACACATAAAATATGCCCAAACAATCAATATAATTTGCAGTGGTGCTCTAATTAGCAAATAAACGGGTCCCCACTGATGTCCTCCCAAGCCAACGCTGTTGAGCGCGGCATACACATTTGCGGGAAAAAACAGGATAAAAATGGCAATAGCCGCTTTTGCTGTAGATAATTGATATTTAGGTATAAATAACAGAATCGCTACGACGAGTTCGATGACACCAGTGAAGTACACCAAAGGAAGCCTATACGGCACCCAACTAGGTAACATTTCTACCATTCCCTGTGCTTTTACGATATGGCCAATAAAAAAGAACATAAATGCAATACCGAGACCCCAACAGGCAAGCTTTGTTGTCTCTACCTTTACGCCTCTTACCTTTGAATAGATAATACCGAGTAATAACGGGCTGCAAAGTAACAGTATAATAATGATTGGTGTAACCATGGTTTATGCCTCATCCCTAAACATTGTTAGCGGCTAAAAAGCCACCAAGTTTATCCAATCATGTCACGTGATGTTCCTAAAAACAATAAAATTAGCAACCGTATGTGCTAGGGCCTGTTGACCTTTGCTGTTTGATTTTTGTTCTTCTGAGTGTGTTTTGGTCGCGACGCTCGACTTGCCGCCTAGTAATCTAGGCAAAAGTTGAGCAACAATGAACAAAGCGCACTCAGATGAACCCAAAGGGCAGCGCTTGATTAGCATCTCTTCTGTGTTGCCCCACAAGGATGTGGGGTAAGGTGACTTTGCAGGAGCACAAAGTCTTTATCGCCAGACTTACATAGAATGACTATGCTACGCTGGCTCTGCCTTGTATCAATACCAATCAAACTGCTGCAAAAACAAACTTGAAAGATCAACAGGCCCTAGATTTTGCTGATCTTTAGCTCACCACTTTCATCAACTCCGCTTTAGTCTTGCCGATATCAAACTGCTCAACCATCTCTCGCAATTCATTGGCTTTACTCAACAATGACAGCCCCGATGCATTCGTCATCTCTACCAAAGTATTGTTTTGTTGCGTGATACCATCAATTTGTTTAATTGCTAGATTAATTTGCTCAATACCACTTGATTGCGTATTGCAGGCCTCAGCGATAGTTTGCACTTGCGATGCAAGTCCATACACACTTTCCACGATGGTTTTTAATGTCTCACCGGATTCTGACGCCAGCTTAGATCCTTGCTTCACTTTGATGTTACTGCTTCCCAACAACTCAGAAATGTCTTTTGAGGCGCTTGCACTGCGCAGCGCTAAATTTCTCACTTCTGAGGCAACGACCGCAAAACCTTTTCCTTTTTCTCCGGCTCTTGCAGCTTCAACAGAGGCGTTCAGCGCTAATAAGTTAGTTTGAAACGCAATAGAATCAATAACCTCAATGACGGTAAGTATTTCTTTGGCACTCTTACTAATTTCGGTCATTGCCTCAATCGTTGATTCAACCACCTTTCCACCTTGCTGTGCTTGCTGGTTCACTTCAATGGCCAACTGATTAGCAGATTGCGCATTACTGGCGTTCGAGTGCACGGTTTCGGTGATTTCACCAACTGATACCCGTGTTTCTTCAATAGATGCAGCTTGAGAAGAGGATCGTTCACTTAACTCTTCGATGCCTGTGGTGATCTGCTGTACCGAAACCGTGATGGATTCCGCCATGGCGAGTAGCTTTTGCATCATATTAGCTAAGTTGCCAACACTGGTATTCACCGATTGTTTCAGCAGCGCAAAATCACCCGCATAACTTTTTTCAACTTGGCGAGTTAAATTTCCCTGAGACAGCCCATCCATCACATTCATGCACTCCTTAAGTGGCGCTTCAATCGAGTCCAGCGTTTCATTCATGGCTGTAATTATGCAGGCATATGCGCCATGGTGATTGCTAGCGTCTGCTCTATGATGCAAGTCTCCTTCGCTGGCCGCTTCAGCAAGCTTTTCGGCATCGGTTAGCATCAATTTAATCGCACCAACACAAGCAAAGAGGCTTTGATAGATGCTATCAAACTCTCCTTTATAACCATCATTCGTTAAGGCGGGTAATTCTCCTTTTGCGATACTTTCTAGATATCCACTAGTAAGGGCTACGGGTTTAGAGACCGCATCAAGCGTTTCATTAACGCCACGAATGATTTTCCGAAATTCACCCTGATGTTTGGCTTCATCCGCGCGAGTAGAGAGCTCCCCTTCTCCTGCGGCGGCAACTAAACTGTAAGTATCCTCAATAAGTAACGATAGTGATGAGGTGGCGCGCTGTAAGGCCATATGTATTTGCGCAAATTCGCCCTTAAACTCACCGCTAATCTGCTCGGGAATTTCTCCTTTTGAAAGCGAAGTAAGATATTGTTTTGTTTGGCTAATGGGCTGCTCAACAGCATCAAGTAGTTTGTTAAGTCCGCTGGCTATTAATTTCATAGAGCCAACGTATCCCTCAAGGTTTATACGTTCACTTAGTTTGCCATCGGAAGCTGACTTAATGAGCTGTTCAACCTGTTGTTCTGCACGTCTTGTCTGGCTTAAATCCTTAAATTCAAATACCGTACCTAACACCCTACCATTTTGATCGGAAACTGGGTTGGCGGTTACTGCAATGATTATGTCACCTACGCACCACTCCCACTCTAGCTGACGTACTAATTGACCCGCAGCCTGGTGCAGTGCTTTAGAGCTGTGAAGTAAAGCTTCGGGAATTGGATGATTAACGACTTCAGTCGGCACACTTAACGCAGTGCGGTAACGATCAAATAAAGAATCACATTGTGCATTTACGTAGATCACTTGATTACTGTCATCACATAAAAGCACGGGCGCGGCCACGTTATTTAGCGCATAACGGATCCGTAAGTTTTCTTTTGCTTGTAGCTCTAGCTTTTGAGTCGCATCAAGTAAGCTAGTTTGCATTTGCCGTAAATTTGCCAGTAAATTACCTATTTCATCGTTACTGTGTACAACGACTTTGTTGTCTAATCGACCACTCGCAATTGCTTTCGCCACATCAGATGCACGGCGGATTGGACGAGTGATTAAATGCTGCATATACCAAGTCAGTAATCCTAAAGTCACAAGCGCAATAATGATGAGTCCTAGGGTACTAAAAAAGATAAGTTGGTTTTTTGTCGCGACAATTTCACTCGTTCTCGTGTCTACTAACGCGTTAATTTGCTCATTAATTTCAAGTAAGTAAACACTTGCTTGGCGGTCTATTCCACTCACTGAAGCATCAGCAAGGTTAATATCAAAGCCTGAACTTTTGAATAGTTCCACCGCTTCACGATATTTTTGTCCTAAGGTGAGGTGTTCTTTTTGATATTCACGCAACTTATTTTCTAGGGTGGTTGGTAACGTATAGGCTGAAACAATTGAACTGAGTTGCTTTTGTACTTCAGCTTCTTTGGTTTCAAATCTTGACCAATATTTATTTAGCTGGGCAGGATCTCTTCCTCTAATGAGTACATTTTTCCACTCTTGTACTTGGGTTTTGAAATCATCGAGCACTATGTTTATTTGCTCGCGAGCAGCCAATTCATTGTCTATCATGCTGTCATACTGCTCCGCGACGCGTTTCATCACCAAAACAGTAATCATCGCACCGATGAGCATTACCACTAAACCCGCAGTTACCGCAGAAATAAGTTTTGCCTTAACACTTTTCATTCTGAGTATCCCTAATTATGAAAAGATTGTTACATAAAGATAGAACAGGAATAGTGGTGCCACAAATCAATGCAGTATCAAGGGTGAAAAACCGTTATTGCACTTTGATTTACAATGTAAAACTTATGACATTCGTCATCATCACAGAGTCACAAATATCTGCTAGGATAGGTTCGCAAGAGAATAAAGGAATAATACCTGCAGAGCAGGTTTTTAGCGGAGTAAGTAGATGTCGGCGTTTTTTCGCTATCCGACGGCTTGGTTGGTAACAACCATTTTCACTTGGTTAGCCGTTGCAATACCAAGTTTGATTTATGCTCAGCAAAAAGCACAATGGCTGCCTTGGGTACAGCATATCGGTGTTTTGATCCTCGTACTTTTATGTATCAATGAATCCGAAAAATACTATGGCTACAAGGTTAGGTATTCAATGCTGTTTGTATTGGCACTTTTGATCCAGTCAATTAACCTTACCTCCCCAGCCGCAATTCATCTCATTTACAACGTAAAACTCGTTGGGATCCTTGCTTTTTATGTTCCTTTAAGTTTTGCGCTTGGGTATATCCTAGTTACCTCCTGCTTATATGTTGCGTCGCAATACTTTTTTTGGGGACATGGTTTTGAATATCTCAACGCTGTGTTATTTGCTTGTTTTCAGTTATTTGCGTACGTGGTGTGTAAAAGAATGCAAAAAGAACAAGAGGCCAAAGAAGCGCTACAACTCGCGCACAGTGAGCTATCTGCAACGCAGTCTCTGTTGAGCCAAAGTATTGCTAAACAAGAGCGACTTCAGTTAGCACGAGAATTACATGACGATGTTGGACATCAAATAACCAGTCTGATTGTAAATTTAGATGTCGCAAGACGAACTGCGGCTGCACCATTAACCGAGCTATTAGATAGCTGCTATTTGCAAGCTAAAGACACCCTAAAATGTATTCGCGATTTAGTCAGCGACAAGCGTAGCAACGAGCATATCGATCTCCATGATGCATTGCTGAGGCTTACTGAATCAATCCCTCGTCTTAACATTGAACTCGACTATGAACATCATCCCTTACTCGAGAAATTAAGTTATGCCAATTGCATTTTAAAATGCTGCCAAGAGGCCATCACCAATACCTTGAAGCACGCCAAGGCGGATAAAATGCGAGTACGAGTGTATTGTCAACAAGGGTTAAAAGTACAAATAAGTGACAACGGCATTACCTTAAATAGTATTCGATTTGGAAATGGTCTGGCTGGTATGCAGGAACGGATCCAAGAACTCGGCGGCAGTCTTGATGTGTCAACTCATCAAGGCGTAACATTAACTATCCATTTTGGGACGACAAATGGCTAAAATATCAGTTTACCTAGTCGATGATCAGGCGCTTGTGCGCCAAGGTATGCAAGCACTGCTTTCGCTAAGTGGTGACATTATTTGTTCTGGTAGTTGTGGCAGCGGCAGTGAGTTCATCCAACAGGTTCAATTAAACCAAATTACAGCTGACATTGTACTTTTAGATATGCGAATGCCTGAGCTAGATGGTGTCGATGTGCTCACCGAGCTTTTGCCTTTGGCAATCAAGTTTAAAGTCATTATCCTCACTACCTTCAATGATACTGCAAAGCTAAAGTTAGCCCTAGAGCTTGGTGCTAAAGGCTGTCTTCTTAAGGACGTGGACTTAGAAGAGCTAATTGATGCCGTTCGACAAGTCCATCAAGGTGAGCTCATCATCCAAGACGAGCTTGCTGAGACCTTACTAAAACCTGACCCCACTTTAGATAAGCTCACCACACGAGAAAAGGATATTTTAAAACTAATCGCGAAAGGATATTCCAATAAGGAAATCGCCAATACATTATATAAAGCGGAAGGTACCATCCGTAACTCGGTTTCTTGTTTGCTCGCAAAACTACAAGTACGAGACAGAACACAAGCAACACTGAAAGCTAAAGCGCTCGGCTTCGGGGATTGATATTGCTACACTGTCATATCGCCATTTCCGGAGCCGTTTTTGAACAACCCAAATTTACCACTAGTTTATCACTCTAATTACTCATTCAATTTTGACCCAAAGCACCGCTTCGTGATGAGTAAATTTGCGCGTCTTTACCATGAAGTAGACGCATTAGGGCTCATTCACAACAATGTTTATAGCCCTGAAGCCGGCGACCCATCGCCACTTGAAAGCGTGCACTGCGAGCAATATATTTGGGACTTATGGCGTGATCAACTCAACGCTAAAATGATGCGCCGTATCGGCTTGCCTTGGTCGGAGCAGCTTATGGCACGTACTTTTACTGCGCCTCTTGGAACGCTAAAAACTGCAGAACTTGCGCTTAAACATGGTATTGCATGCCATTTAGCCGGAGGCACGCACCACGCACACTATGATTTTGGCTCTGGTTTTTGCATGGTAAACGATCTCGCTTTTACGACCACACATCTGCTCGACAGCAATCAGATCACCAATGCCTTAATCTTTGACTTGGATGTTCATCAAGGCGACGGTACCGCCGCTATGCTAAAGCACAACCCGTATGTTTATACCTGCTCAATCCACTGCGAGAAAAACTTCCCCTTTCGTAAGCATGATAGCGATTTAGATATTGGCTTAGAAGTAGGGATCAGTGACACTCACTACCTAGAAGTTGTCGCACATACACTTGAGTCATTATTGATTGATCTAAATCCAGATATTGTGCTGTACGACGCTGGTGTCGATGTTTGGCAAGGTGATAACTTAGGTAAATTGGATATCTCATGGCTTGGCATTGCGAAACGAGATGCACTGGTGCTGAGCTTATGTCAAAAGCATGGTGTCCCTGTCGCGACCGTGATTGGTGGCGGATACGATAAAGATCACCAAAGATTAGCAAAGCGCCACGCGATTGTGGTGCAACAAGCTGCAAAACTTTAAACCAACTAAGCAACCGTCAAATCAAACAAGTTTCCCTTTATTCTTCAATGAATAAGCTTCACCAATGAATAAACTCCTCATCAAAAACAACAAATTTATATTATTAATTCAATTTTTCTCAACTTTTTTGGAAGAAATAGTCAAATTGAGACGAAATATGTTAGATCTTTACAAATGGAAGAACAAAAAACGCTAACCATTTGTTTATTATACTTATAATAAAATTTTAAAATTTACATTTGTAAATATATACAGACTTTGTTACAAAATATGTGCATCTTTGCAAAATATAAAGGAATAATAATGAAAATAAACTTAGTTACATTAGGTGTTGTACTTGCACTCTCTTCAGCTGCTCCTGCGTTCGCAGATAACTCAACGGGCTCAATTTCAGGCATTGCCAGCCACGGTTCTGTTGTAACAATCAAAAATAAAAATACAGGCCTTTCAAGAACGTTTTCCGTATCAACGAATGAGAAGTTTCACTTTAGACAATTACCTACCGGTAATTATACCGTTTCTAATGGTGAGCAAAGCTTCGACATAGTTGTAACTGTTGGTGGTACGCGCTCTATCGATTTTACAGACAAAGTTGAAGTTCTTAGTGTCGTTGGCTCCCGAGTTTCTCCCTTAGATTTAACTTCAGTGGAGTCAGCAACTGTCTTTACTGCGGAAGATATAGATCGACTACCAATTACAAAGGACTTAACGAGTGTTGCATTACTTGCTCCAGGTACAACTAAAGGTGATTCAGGCTTTGGAAATCTAGCATCATTCGGTGGTGCATCTGTTGCTGAAAATGGCTATTATATCAATGGCTTTGATGTTACAAATATTCGGAAATTTACTTCTTTTGCCAATCTTCCTTACGATGGCGTATCACAACAACAAGTTAAAACTGGTGGTTATGGTGCCGAGTATGGACGTTCGCTCGGTGGCGTCGTGAATATCGTGACAAAACGCGGTTCCAATGATTGGGAGTTTGGAGGCTCAGCATATTGGACACCTAAAGGCTTGCGTGAAGATCGAACCGATAACTTAAGCAAGCAAACCGACCCTTCTCCGAGCGAAAAGTATCATGTATATAATTCTGACAATACATATGATTACTTGAAATATAACGTATACGGTTCAGGTCCGATCATTGAAGACAAACTATTTTTCTTCGCAATGTATCAATGGCGCGACGATGAATGGAACGATTTTAATGTCGACAGAAGTACACGAAACACCGATGAGTCTCCGTTAGGCTTATTTAAGTTGGACTGGAATATTACCGATAGTCAGGTATTAGAATATACCTATATTCTTAATGATGATGAGTACACGATTCATCCATACACCAACCCTGAAGATGAATATTACACGGGTAAGCATGGCACACCAGCAGATCCATATTCAATAAGTGACAGTGGTGATATTCACATCCTTAGCTACACGGGGTATATCACAGATAACCTAACTGTAAATGCACTTCTTGGGCGTATGGAGTTTGATTCTAGTGTTAGAAATCCACTTGAAGGACCTGGGGCTGAATGCCCATTAGTTTATGATCGCCGCGAGACTCCAACTTCTTCACAACGGATCGGTTGTTGGGGTAAAGATTCAAACCAATATTATCGCTACGATCCTGAAGGAGAAACAGAATCTGATACTCGTGATTCGATTCGACTGGGATTACGCTACGACATTGGCGCACACAGTATTTCTTTTGGCTATGACAAAGAAGAGTTTGAATCAACCAAACTCGGACGAGAGTTCTCTGGTGGTGATTACTGGCGCTGGCATAGGGGCACAGGAAGTGAAGTACGAGGTGTGGTTGTACCCGAAGGACAAGATTATGTTCGCCACCGTACTCTCACAGAAGCTTCGGGTAAATATCTCGTGGAGAATACCGCGTTTTATCTAACTGATGAGTGGCAAGTCACAGACGACATAATTCTTCGACTAGGTATTCGTGCTGAAGGGTTCGAAAACTTTAACTCAAAGGGTGAATCCTTTGTGAAAGGTGACACTAAATATGCGCCTCGATTGGGGTTCTCTTGGGATGTCTTTGGTGAAGGTGATAAAAAGCTATTTGCCACAGCTGGACGCTATTATATTCCTATTTCGGCCAATACTAACATTCGTGGTTCTGGTATAGAGTTTTCCACAGAAGAATACTTCCTTGTCGATAGTGCTGATGAAGATCCAACAACAAGTGCACCAACCAAGTTAGGTGCTAAATTAGGCGAAACATCATACAACGGTGATGAAAATCCACCTCATCCAGGTTCTATTGCTGCTATTAACCTTGAACCAATGCACCAAGATGAGTTCATCTTAGGCTATCAGCAAGAGTTTGATACTTGGACCGTAGGAGTTAAAGCAATTTATCGTGAAATAAAAGATGGTATGGATGACTACTGTGGTCACCAAGCATTTATAAACTATGCAACCGATAATGGCTACAATAACTTCGACTACAATAGCATGGCAAATTGTATGATGATGAACCCTGGCAATAATGTTGAAATTGCTATGGATCTTGAAAACGATGGAAACTATCAAGCCGTTTCAATTCCCGCCAGCTACTTTGACCTAGATAAATATAAACGTACCTACACCGCTGTAGAGTTCTTTTGGGAACGAGCATTTGAAGACAATTGGTATTTAAAAGGCTCATACAGTTATGCTAAGAGTAAAGGGAACGCGGAAGGTTATGTGAATTCGACATTAGAGCAGGATGATGCAGGAGCCACACAAGATGTGGATCATGCATTATTCCAAAAAGGTGCTGATGGCTACTTACCGAATGATAGACGTCATACATTGAAACTGTTTGGCGGATATAACATCACAGAAGAAATCGCAGTGTCTGCAAATATTTTGGTTCAGTCTGGTAGACCAGTAAGCTGCTATGGATATCTACCATTGGAGCAATACAAAGACGAATTAGGTGTTGATTATAGCGGTCTTGCAGGTTATAGCGCATCTTCATTCTTTTGCCAAGGCAAGCTAGGCAGTCGCGGTAATGAAGGAAGAACACCTTGGGTTAAAACTGTAGATTTAGGTGTTACATATAAACCTGAGTGGGCAGAAAACCTAACGTTACGCGCAAATATTAAAAATGCATTTAACTCTCAAGAAGTTACAGAATATACGGAGACAAGTGAAATTGGTTCTGCATCAGCGCCTGAAGCAAACCCAAATTACTTAAATGCTTCAAACTATTTAACACCTAGAAGAGTTGAGTTATCAGTCAGTTATAAATTTTAGAACATAGAATCAAGCTCAATGCGTTGTTAACCCAAGCATTGAGCTTTTCTAACTAAAGTTAGCTGTGAGGAACATACAACCGTTCTGTAGAACAGCACTAAATCATGCGCTATTTAAATTAATTTTCAAGTAGTTAGAACCATCTTCTCCTTTCTTTAGACAGCTATCTCCACTAAAAGAAAATTACATACCATTTATGAAAACTTCACAAACAATTCGTTTACCAAAATAACTACAAAAGTAGTGCTATTTTGAACTTCAAGTGCAGAACAACGTGGGATAACGGCAGCGTGGCGGTTGGTCAAATTAAGCTTAGCTACTAATATTGATTAGTGCCCTAACACTCTGGGCAATCTTTCCCTAAGGATTGCCTATTATGGTCCAACAAATTCTTGATTATGCTTTACCAGTGCACGCCTAATTCGGTCTATGAGCATCGGATCTGTATCCTTGCTAAATGCCATACATCCACGCTGCTGACTTGCCTTCGTCACTTCTAAAAGCGGTGTAACTTCGTCATCGTTAAGCCCTGCAGTTTTAAGTTCTTCACTCATGATGTATTCCGTTGACATTACAAGGTCTATCCGCCCTTTGAAAAAGAGTTTGTAAAAGCTTTTGGAGTCGGCGGCAACAACCAAATGCTCTCCTTGAGTAAATCCGTGTTGAATCAAAAAATCATAATAGATATTGCCTTTTACTACTGCAGAAGTGTACTGCTTGGCATCTTCCAATGAAGCCACTTGAATATCTTTGCGCGTTTTAAGCTTGAAGAAATACACGCCCACAGGGCGGATCAAAGGGCATGCCCATTCATAGTCAGCTTCACGCTCAGCGGTACGATAAATAGAGTAAATCATTGTATTTGGGCGCTCTTTGGCAATTTTCATTGCCCGTACCCAAGGGTAAACTTTTATCTCGTAGTCAACTTCAGCAGCAGCAAGCACTTCCCTTACCTTTTTTGTTGCTCTCCCAACAACCTCACCTTTGTCATTGGTGAAGTTGTACGGCTTCCACTCTTCGGTTACCACGAGTAGATCTTTTGCAGAGGCACTCAAACTCGTTAAAGAGAGTATAATCAGGCTATAAATCGCTAATTTCATTACATAAGCCAATATTTCTTCTCCGCTTTTTGCAATTCCACCTTAACTCATGCACCATATTAAAAATATAAAGTTTCAAGAACATCAATATGAAAAGCATAGTACTATTTATCCTTCTCGTCGCTTGTAGTTTTACGAGCATGGCGAATGAACAGGCAACGTCAAAAAAGCCGACAGAAAACCAACAACAACAAGCTTTATCACAATTACAAGAGCCCATGTATAGACCCTTAATTGAGCGTTATATCCTTGATGAGTTAAGAGCAGTCAGAGAAGATCAAATGCGTTTAAGAGCTGATATAGAGAAGAAAATCAGCCACTCTCAGCTAGATACTGCAGATCGTGCAATTACCTACACCACGGATACCATCAATAATGTGCTCTTTTTGATCACAGCAGCTGCGTCCATCTTAGTGGTTGTTGGTTGGACTTCTTTTAGAGATATTAAGAGTAAAGTAGAAGATATCGTTAGCCTGCGCGTTGGCACGATCACCGACGAATATGAAAAGCGCCTTCAGGTTATTGAAGAGAAATTACGCGAACGTTCTGAAGAAATCCTCAATAACCAGAAGAAAATCTCTATAACGAATGAAGTACACTCTCTGTGGATGCGGGCAAATCTTGAGAGTGACATGAATTCTAAAATTGAAATTTACGATGAGATCCTAAATCGCAAACCGGAAGATGTCGAGGCGATTGCCTACAAAGCCGATGCGTTATTAGAGCTTGGTCAAACCAACACTGCAATTGCTTTGTGTAATCAAGCATTAGAAATCGACAGTGACTATGGCTATGCCTATTGGCAGCGCGCGTGTGCTTACTCCATGCTATATAAGCATGCAGATGCGATGGCCGACATCCGTATGGCTTTGGAATATGCGCCTAACTTAAAGAACGAGTTACAACACGAGCCAGCGTTTGCAAGCCTTGCAGATAACCAGAGCTTTAACGAGCTGGTGAATAGTTAAGTTGTTTTAGCAGCTCGATTTGTAACTGCGTAATCACATCGAGCTGCTTCTTAGAGATAATTAACGGATTTTCAATTTGATGGATTGCAGCCCCTTGCAAATTAAAGTGTTTTTTTAGCTCAACCATCATATTACTGTCGTAGAAAAGCGCAGCCAAAGAGCCATCTTCAAATGCTTGTGTTAAGCCATACTCAAGGCGTTTATGCAGTTTAATATCCTCTTTGCGGACATAGAAGTAAACCATTGAAGGGTAGAGTAACAGGTTCTTCTCGCCATAAGTCACTTGCTTGTTATCGAACGCCTTGAGCTCAGGAACGACTTCAATGACACCTCGTGGAAAAATTTTACCGGTACTATTTGCAAGCACTCTGTAAACTGCCAACCCATCAACATATTTTTCTACCGTAAAACCCGCTTTTTCAAAAATCTGAACATCGGGCCAATCCTGCCCCAAGACAACGTTGAACTGTTGTAGCTCAGCTAATGATAAATGCACATTCAGCTTGCCGCTGTCGGCCACGTTCATTGCCAGTGCCCTTATACCAAAGCTGCCAAACGCTATGGGAATGGCCACTGGCTTTGCTTGAGTGTCTCTAGCGGCTGTTGAGACCGTCCAGAATACATCGATATTGTGCTTTAGCAATTCCTTAAATTGCCGTGATTGATTAATTGGTAAATCAATCGGTTCTATCCAATACTCGCCATATTGCTCTCGTGACTTATCTAAAGCTAAGCGCAAGACTGACAAAAAATATTGATTCTGCGGCGTGCCATTTTCTTCTGCTGCGTCCACGACCCTAATGACCTTTGGCTCTGCAGAAACAGTATTCGCGGTTACCAGCAATAATAAGCATAAGAGATACATAACACGAGCCTGCATAGGATCACCAATATTGCTCAACGGTAATATGCCCAGGCTTGGCTCGCCTATGGCGTTCGTACCCCATACTCTGCAACTGAGCACTTAGCTCTTTCACCATTTCGGGGTTACCACAAAGCATAAAATGACTGTTATCCGGAAACTGCTTATAGCCTAGGTAGGTTAATAATTGCTTGTTTTCGATCAGTTCAGTGACACGGCCTTGGCAACCGCTCTCAGGTTGTTCCCGTGTAACAAGCGGCACATAAGTAAAGCCATCTCTTTGTTGTTGCAACTGCTCAAGCTCTTCACGGTAACACAAATCTGCATTTAGGCGCACACCATGAATAAGGATCACCTGTTTAACCCTCTGCCACACGTCACCTTCTCTGAGCATAGACAAAAATGGGCCAACCGCCGTACCTGTACTTATCATCCAAAGCGTATCGCAAGGTGGTAGTTCATCTAGTATAAAAAAACCGTTTGCTTGGTAAGCTACATTGAGCTCATCACCGACTTGTAGCTGATGTAAAGGCACTGAAAGGTTGCCATCGGGCACTTCAACTAACAAGACTTCATGAATTGGTTCTGACGGCGCGTTTACAAAAGAATATGCTCGCGCGATGCGCTTTTCCCCTTGTTGCAAACTCAATTTAGTATATTGACCAGCCTTAAACGGTGCGATATCCGCTTTAAATCTGATACTGAATAATGTGGGCGTCCAATGTGTGATTTCGACGATTTCTCCTTTTACCCATTGCGACATTATTTCTCCAAAACTCACAAGCCGTATTTATTTAACGATAACATAACCATGGCAAAAAAATTGGCTTTGTCAAAGTTTCGGGCACCAGGTTTTTCCTAATTCAACAGGAAGCGGATCTCTGACGATGATCTGTGAAGTGACTTTGGGCAGCGACAGATTAAACTTGTCGATATGCGCATTCACCATGGACGCATATCCTGCATTTGCAGCGCCGAGCGCATAGGCTTTCATTGTTGTCGACACGGTTACGGCTTGTTTGTTTTGCTCTAACTGTTGTACCAGCTCCCGCAACCAACCGAGATAGTTTTGATTATCTTCTATTAGGGAAGGCTCCGTCGCAATATCAGCAAGCGCCTTGTGGTAGTTTGAGAAGTCTGAGTTGAGTACATATATCCCAAGACCATTGATTGATACTTGCTTCACAGCCCTATAGTTTTCATCTTTTGCGTAATGGGTCGCCGCATCAACGTAATAGCTCAGCGCCTCATCGGCTTCACCCATTGCAAATGTTGCATTGCCAAGCGCAGTTAACAGCCCTGCTTGCATAAAGCTTGGTAACATTTCTCTATCCACGCTTTTTAAGAGATTGTAGCCAATCGCGGGTTGTTCAAGGCGCGTGTACGCAATCGCGATGTTCACTTTAAGTGCAGACTTATGCTGGAAGCTGGCCGGAGTGTTCATTGCACATCGATAATGCCAGATAGCTTGTTCATTCTGGTTACGGCGACGATAACCAACACCAATATTAGTCAGAATTTTCGCCCTATCTTCGTCAGCCAAAGTCTTGAAGGGTGGCGCTTTAAGCGTATTTAGCGCTTTAATAAAAATGGCGTTATTGAACGTATTGGCACTCGCTCTAATGGCAAGGTAATGAAGTTGATATAAATCTGCAACAGCAAGATCCTCCCGAGCAATCGCGTTTTGGTATGCCTTAAGCGCTTCATCAGGCGCGTTTTTAACCAGAGATTCAAACGCATCTAAGTCCACTTCGGCATTCGCCATTAATGCTAACAAGCCCAGAACAAAAATCGCCATCGTCCAATACCAATACCAATACCTTATCATTAGAAAACTCTACCACCTTTGTGTAGTGTAAACTAGTCGAGGGAATTTTGGATGGACCAAGATCAAAAAAAAAGCCGCTTCAAGCGGCTTTTTTGGGTGTGATTCGCGTTGTTTTAGGCGTGTCTCCAAAACTCTGCGATTACGTTACCAAGGAACTTTTCAAGTTGTATTAAATAGACTCTAGCGCAATTTTAACCATTTCATTGAACGTGCTTTGACGCTCTTCTGGTGGCGTTGCTTCACCAGTAATAACATGGTCACTTACTGTGAATAGTGCCATCGCTTTTGCACCGTATTCAGCCGCTACGCCGTATAAACCAGCCGTTTCCATATCAACAGCCATTACGCCTAGCTTGTCTAATTCTTTATAAAATTCGCCATCGGCTTGATAGAAAGTATCTGTAGTGAAAACATTACCAACTTTTGCTTCAATACCTAAACGGCGAGCAGCGTTTACGCCATTTTCTAATAAACCAAAATCAGCAATCGCAGCGAAGTCATAGCCACGTACACGCGCACGATTCACATTTGAGTCTGTGCTTGCGCCTTGTGCAAAGATCACATCGCGGATCTTGATGTCTTGACTAATACCACCACATGTACCGATGCGGATCAGGTTCTTAACACCAAAGCTAACAATAAGCTCACGAGCATAGATTGACATAGATGGAATACCCATGCCTGAACCCATGATGCTAACTGGCTTACCATTGTAAGTACCAGTAAAACCAAACATGTTGCGAACGTCAGTTACCTGACGAGCATCTTCCAAAAAGTTTTCTGCAATGTATTTTGCTCTTAGTGGGTCGCCCGGCATTAATACCGTTTCTGCAAAATCACCTGGCTTTGCGCTAATGTGTGGAGTGCTCATATTGTTTCCTTTAGTTAGGCTTTTATCTCGGCCTTAAAGCCTTCACCGTACTGCGTTGCATCTAAATCAAACCACTGGGCAAGCGTTTGACCTATGTCAGCAAAACTTTGTCTTTCTCCTAACGGAGTATTGTTCATACCCGGTGTATATGCCAATACGGGCACGTACTCTCGCGTATGATCTGTGCCTTCTGCGGTTGGGTCACAACCATGGTCGGCAGTCACTAAAAGCAAGTCATCAGCTTTTAGTTTGGCAATAATTTCCGGTAAAAATGCGTCAAACTCAGCAAGTGCTTCTGCATATCCCACTGCATTTCTGCGGTGACCAAACTTTTCGTCGAAGTCGACTAAGTTGGTGAAAATAAGACTATGATCTGGCGCTGTGTCCATCACTTCGCTTGTCTTTGCTAGCAGATTCAAAAGACCCGGCGCTTTGTGTTTTTGCGTGATCCCTTGATGCGCATAAATATCTGCAATTTTACCAATACTAATTACTTCGCCACCGTCATTGGCTAGCTTATCTAGCACTGTCGGCGAAGGTGGTAATACCGAATAGTCTCGGCGGTTACCTGTACGAATAAAGTCGGCACTTGAAGTGCCTATAAATGGCCGCGCAATCACTCGTCCTATATTCATTTCATCAAGCAGTGCCCGTGCGATTTCACATACTTGATAAAGCTTGTCAAGTCCGAACGATTGTTCATGAGCGGCTATTTGAAAGACGCTATCAACTGAGGTGTAACAAATCGGCTTACCGCTTTGTACGTGTTCTTCACCCAGCTGTTCTAAAATCGTTGTGCCCGATGCGTAACAGTTACCCAAAATACCAGGTATGTCTGCGCGTTTGCACAATTCATCTATAAATTCTTGTGGGAAACATGGGTTAGTATTTGGGAAGTAACCCCACTCAAACAATACTGGCACCCCTGCCATTTCCCAGTGGCCAGACGGCGTGTCTTTGCCACTCGATAATTCTTTTGCATATCCCCAAGCAGCACTTGGTTCTATGGTTTGCGCCACAGCGCAAGCTTCTTTACCTGCAGCTTCACATGCTGCAATAAGGCCTAGTTTAGAAAGATTAGGTAAGTCTAACGCTTGTCCTTTTTCTTCTTTATACGCCTGCAATAAATGAGCGAGAGTATTCGCGCCTACGTCACCAAACTTTTCTGCGTCCGGTGCTGCGCCAATGCCTAGGCTATCCGCCATTAAAATGATTGCTCTTGCCATAGATACCTCTCTATACTGCTCAGGCTGTTATTTATTCTTAAATACATGGTTACCTTAAGCGTTGGTTACTTTATGTTTGGTTAAAAAAATCGTACAGGACATAAGTCCGCTGTCATAAAATAGTCACAAAATTCACGAAAAGCTGCGATCTTGCTAATTTGGCTCTGTCGCCCTTAAGCGGACATAAGTCCTGTTTTGAGTCCGCCAAACCCGTTAAATTTGCTCATTAAGCGAGGCAAAAGAGATTAATCGTGTCTTTTTTGCTATTGTGATCTTCCAACATAAACAACTGCTGGGTGTGAACTTTAGTGACACGAACTATTATAGCCATAGCTGGCGCATCTGCGTCTGGTAAGTCTCTTTTTAGTCAAACGATCTACAACGAACTAGTGAATGAGCTTGCCTCAGGCACTATCGCGGTAATCGAAGAGGACGCCTATTATAAAGATCAATCGCATTTACCTATAGAGCATCGTACTCAAACGAATTATGATCATCCTGATGCGTTTGAACACGAGTTGTTACGCGAGCATTTAACTAAGCTTCGCCTAGGTGAATCCGTAGAGGTTCCTACCTACGATTACGGACAGCATACACGTAGTGATAAAACCCGAATAGTAAACCCTGCTAAGATACTAATCGTCGAGGGTATATTACTACTGAGCGATCCTGCATTAAGTGAAGAGTTTGATATCAAGGTGTTCATTGATACACCTTTGGATATTTGTTTGCTGCGTCGCATGCAAAGAGATATAGAGCACAGAGGAAGAAGTCTGTCATCTGTGGTAGAACAATATCAGGCGACGGTAAGACCGATGTTTTATCAGTTTATCGAGCCATCCAAGCATAATGCCGACTTGGTTGTGACCCGTGGCGGTATGAATCGCGTTGCGATTGATATTATTAAAAGTAAAATAAAATATTTGCTACAAGAATAACGGGAAATTGGCATGACAACAATTATGAGCTTAGTGGGCATGATGATGCTCCTAGGCGTAGCATTTGCGTGTTCGACAAATCGCAGTGCTATTAATAAGCGTACCGTAGGCGTTGCATTTTTATTGCAAGTCCTTATTGGTGGCTTTGTACTCTTTATTGAAGCGGGTAAAAATGTATTAGCTTCAATGTCTAGCGCGGTTGCTAAAGTGATTAGCTATGCTAATGACGGTATCGGTTTCTTGTTCGGACCATTAGCCAAACAAGACTCGCTAGGGTTTATCTTTGCGATTCAGGTATTACCAGTGATCGTGTTCTTCTCAGCGCTCGTTGCTGTGTTGTATCACCTTGGTATCATGAACTGGATCATTAAAATTTTAGGTGGTGGCTTGCAAAAGTTACTACAAACGTCACGACCAGAGTCGCTTTCAGCTACGGCAAATATTTTTGTCGGCCAAACGGAAGCCCCTTTGATCGTAAAACCGTTTATTCCAAAAATGACGCAATCAGAGTTGTTTGCAGTTATGGTGGGCGGTTTGGCGACGGTAGCAGGCTCCGTTATGGCGGGCTATGTGGCGATTGGTGTTGAGCTTAAATACCTCATTGCCGCGAGCTTTATGGCTGCCCCTGGTGGTTTCTTAATGGCAAAAATGATTGTGCCAGAAACCGAGAAGCCACACGAAAACCTATCTGATGTAGATAGTGGTGATGATAAACCAGTAAACGTAATTGATGCAGCTGCATCAGGTGCATCAAGCGGTATGCACTTGGCACTAAACGTAGGTGCGATGCTACTTGCGTTTGTGGCACTAATTGCGCTACTAAACGGTTTACTAGGCAGTATTGGTGGAATTTTTGATTACCCAACACTGACGCTACAAGAAATTTTAGGCTACGTCTTTGCCCCTGTTGCTTGGCTACTTGGGGTACCTTGGTCGGAAGCCGTGACGGCAGGTAGTTTTATCGGCCAAAAACTGGTAGTTAACGAGTTTGTTGCCTACCTAGATTATATGAATTATCGCGATACGTTGAGCACGCACACTCAAGCGATTGTCACATTTGCTTTATGTGGATTTGCTAACTTATCGTCGATTGCCATCTTACTAGGCGGACTTGGTGGTATGGCCCCAAGTCGTAGAAAGGATATCGCTCGCCTAGGGCTCAGAGCAGTGTTAGCAGGGTCTATGGCTAACCTCATGAGTGCAGCAATTGCAGGTTTCTTCCTCTCGCTAGCTTAGAAACTTATTGAGATAAGCCGCAGTTGCAAAACAATTGGTTGGTTGCTTTAAGGGGTTAAAGTGACCACACTAACTTGAACGATACTTCACCAAAGGGCCTTTTAGGCCCTTTTATCGTTTCTGAGAAACACTTTTTTGACCACCCTTCTTAAGAAACCAGCACCTCTCACCTACAGCTCCTTCATCGCTTTTGATGGGAATATCTTTTCTTGTAGCCCAGTTACTAGGCTGACTCCTAGCAATACTAAAATACTGCCAAGGATTGTGTTAGCACCGATTTGCTCTTGCAAAAAGAGATGTCCCCATAAAATCCCAAACACAGGAATTAAAAAGGTAACAGATAAAGCAGATGCAGCGCCGAGATCTTCGACTAACTTAAAATAGAGAATATAGGCAACGCCCGTACATAATATGCCAAGTCCAACTACTGCACTTATCACTGTAGAGTCAGGTGTTTCTCTCATTGGCATAAACCAAATAAAAGGCAATACCAATAGCGCAGAGCCCCATAAGTTACCGTGGGCATGATTGAATGCGCTCATTTTTGGTGCCGTTTTGGTGTAATGAGAGGCCACCGCATAGCTCAGAGTCGCACACAGGGTTGCAACAATAGGTAACCACGCACCTTCGTCCAATACGGTGCTATCCAACCCAACTAGCGTGATAACACCTGCAATCCCAAATCCACACCCTAGCCACACCGACTTTTGCGTTGGCACTTTTAGCCAAAACACACTGATTAACACCCCCCAAAATGGTGCGGTTGAATTTAAAATTGAGAGCATGGAAGCATCAAGCGTTTGCACAGCATAAGCGAATAACATAAAAGGTAACGCTGAGTTAAACAGTCCGAGGATTAAAAAGTGCTTTTTGTACTGCCAAAAATGTAAATTACGCTTTAATACTAAAGCAACCGCGGCGAGCGTTAGCGCACCAAATAAGACTCGAAATTCAATGAGTACAGCAGGACCAAGGACACCGGCAGCCACCTTCATAAATAAAAATGAGCCACCCCAAATTGCGGCAAGCAACACTAAACCAAGAAACCCTTTCACTCCATACTCCAAGGTTAATATTAATGGAGCTTTACCTTACGCCGATATATAAATACAGCACAAGCCATTTTTGGTACTGTCATTAGGGTGTGTTTAACTTTCTTTGAGAAAGAGGGAAAGGCTAAAACTTAAGGTATAGAATGAGACTCGCTTTTTACGCAATGATAGTCGCTTTGCTTATCCTCACAGGATGTAGCAAAAGGCAAACTCTAGAGCCAACAGAGCAAATACAATTGACTCAGTTGCCGGTTAGTCTCGCCCAACTTTCTAGTGACGCGGCGCTAACCTTACTACTCATTGACGATCATTTACTACAAGTATGGGATAACCAAAGCCAACAGCTGATTAAACAAGTCGAAGGAAGTAAATACCAACTTACTTTTCGTGACGCTTTAATAGCGCCGAGCAAGCGCAGTATTCTGAGTATTTCGGACTCCCAACTCAACATCTGGCAATTGCACTCAAACGAAGTTGTCAGTTATCCATTACCTGAGTTTGACTCATTCATTCGCGTTACCAAGGCCCAGTGGTCCAGCGACGAGCAGTTTATCGCCCTTGGCTACAATGACGGTAGCGTACTACTTTTGAGTTTAGACGAGCGGATCATCACCAGAATAAACCTTCATGAAAGCAGCATTACACATTTGATGTTTAATCGGAGTTTAACCTCGCTCTACTCGGCCTCTTTAGACGGTCACGCTAAAAGGCTTGAGTTAACTAGTAAAGAAGTCACTGTAGATTATGAGCTGCCTCATCGTATTACCAGTTTGGCATTATCACAAAATGAACATTGGCTGTTCGTATCTGACGCCCTGCAAGACCAAAAATTCATTGATACGCGTACAGGTCAAGCAGTGTTATCTCTATCCTATCCTCAGCGCTTCAAGTTTTTTCGTAGTGCGCAGTTCGTCGCTGACGACAAATTTCTGCTAACCACCTCTTCCAAGGAATATATTTCGCTATGGGAATTAACGTCGGGAAAAGAGATTGTCAGCTGGCCAATTACACAACTGAATCTGGGCAGCACCGTTTATGATGTACACATCTCCGATAGCAATGTGCTTACGACGATAAGTTCAGATGGGGTATTAGAAAAGTGGGCCTTAACACCTATATTGTTTGATTATTAGAGACAAAAAAAGGTAGCATTCGTCGATAAGAAAAAATAATAAATACATCTATGGAACACTCAAATTTTGACAATCAATCGCACTGTTTAAATTGTCACACTCAACTTGTTGGCGAGTACTGCTCAGGTTGTGGACAGAAAAAAGCGTCGAGACTGACCTTTAAACACTTACGCATTTTGCTTCAAAGCGCACTGCTTGAACTCGAATCCCCTTTTTTTAAATTACTTTTTGGATTATTACTTCGACCTTTTAAGACCATTCTTGGATACTTGAATGGACAGAGAAGCCGTTTTGGTAATCCCTTCAAGTTTAGTTTTATTCTACTCACCGTGATCGTGCTTGCCTCGCATCTACTTGAAATCAGCTTCATATCCAGCAGTCAACTTTTGGAATCGAAAGAGCAGCTCAAATGGCAATCTGAAATCGCACTATATGAAGCAACGCACATTTATCGCGTCTTTATTCTGGCATTCTTACTCGGATTAGCCTCTAAGCTAGTGTATCGTTCTGCGCCCTACACAATGCTGGAGTACGCTATAGGACACCTACTCATTCTAACCCTAAGCATACTGATATTCTCAATTCCACTAATGCTGGGTATCTTCGCCGAGCAGCTTTATGCAATTTTTTCGCTCTTATTTTCTGGTTTGTACAGCATAATACTTAACTATAAAATGGCGGAAAATGAGCTAATAAAGTGGAAAAATTGGGGTAAGGCAATACTTGCCTACGCGATAGGGTCGACCCTATTTTCTGGTATTCTCGGATTTTTATTTGGGGTGTACAGTGGTTTTACTCACAAGATTTGATCTGCATGTGAGTTATTTAGCTATGCCCTAGACAAGGCTGAGCTTGTCTAGGGCATAGCCATTAATACTACTGTTTTAGCTGTGCTTTTGCAGCCTCAACCTTTTCAAAATCAAGACCTAATTCGTTAACTGCTTCTTTGATTAATGCCGGATTTTGCATTACCAAAGCCATCAACTGCTGAAGCTTTTCGGGTGGAATACCTAGTTGCTGAATAGTCGCCATCGCCATCATTGGATTTTCAGTCAGCTGGGTAAATACCGCTTGGATCTGTTCATCCGAAATATTGTGCTCTTTAAGTAATGCAATGATTGGGTTCATCTTGTTTCCTAACTAATTTTTACTAATCGTGCGGCGTAAAAACCGTCAAATTCTGAATTTACTCCTGGAAGTAAATGTAGTGAGTCTTCTAGTTGCCAATTAGGGTTATTTGCCAAAAAGCGTTCAACCTGCTGCTCATTTTCAGAAGGAAGAATAGAGCAAGTTGCATACACTAGTTTGCCGCCCACCTTACACATTTGACTGTAACGCGCCAGAATATCGGTTTGCAAAGCAATAAGTGTGTCTAAATTTTGCGAATTCAAGTGCCACTTTGCATCTGGATTCCGCTTTAATACACCAAGACCAGAGCACGGCACATCCAATAGCACGCGATCAAACTTCTCTTTTTGGCGCTTAATGGTTTTATTGTTTTGAATAACACGCGTTTCAGCAACATGCACACCTGCACGTTTCGCGCGTTGTTTCAACGTTTCAAGTTTATGTTCATGGATGTCCATAGACAACAAGCGACCTTTATTCTCCATTAGCGCCGCTATATGTAAGCTCTTGCCACCAGCGCCTGCACAGGCATCAACCACTTTATGGCCAGGCTGTATTTCTAAAAAAGGCACAATTTGCTGAGAACCTGCATCTTGCATTTCAAACCAACCCGCCTGAAACGCTTGAGAGCGAAACAGGTGGCTATTGGACTCAACTTTTAGCGCAACATGAGAATCAAGTGCAACCTGTGAAACCTTGACCCCCTCTTTTGCTAGAGACTCTGTTACTGTCGCAATATCGCTTTTTAGGCTATTGACTCGCAAATATTGTTGGGCACTTTGATTTAGCGCGGATGCAACCGCTGGCCACTGCTCACCCAGTTGCTCATTCGCAACCTCGTTTAACCAATCAGGTAAAGATAAACGAACGGCTTGAGGCGCCTGCTCAATTAAGCTTTGCAGCTTTTCCAGATTATAACGCTCGGTATCCACCCACTCTGGAAGCGGCTGCGCTGTAACAACTTGGCAAGTTAACCAGTAGCCAAAGCCATCTAGCGGCATTTCTTCATGCTCAAGTAGGTAAGCCAGTAACCGTTTAAAGCGGAAGATATGGTAATAATTGCTCACCACATACTGCCTTTCATCAAGGTTCCACTGTGGGTTGTTCTGTAGTAATTGAGTTAATGCTTTATCGACATGAAGAGAAGTATCTAGCACATGTTCAATGCACTCAGACAGGGTTTGGACTAACGAGCGAGTTACAGACACGATATGGTCTCGATTATTGCTAAAACACTATTTTAGCGCGCATACCATGGGGCATCAATTAGAGTTTATGATCTTTGCCAGAGAATCTTAAAAGTTGTGGGGCAAATATAGTAAGCCCCACAGCTATTAGCTTATTTAACCTGAGGTTTGGATAAGAAATAAACTAACTCATTGTTTTTAAAATAATATTAAATTATTTCCTTGTCTAGCCAGAGAGTTTTAGGGGTAATTAGGCGAATTTACGCACCAATAGCTTGCTATTGGAAGTGAATTCAACGCAGTTAGCGCTAAAACTGGCTGCTAGAAAGGCATTAATTATCCGAAGCTCAGGTTATTTAGTTAACCGCTAACCAAGGACCCGAGCCATCGGCAGTTGGGATATTTCCTTTGGTCCACCACTTGGCTTCGTAGATCACACCATTGTAGCTCGCTCTATCACCTTTTAAGTAAACCTTGTCGGCATCCCAAGCAGGTACACCGTCAACAGGCGGTTCAGTCGGGTTGGTTGGTAAGTCATCAACGACACGAACTTCAGGCCAGCTTGCGTGTGATTGATAAAAGTTTGTCACGCATTTCTCGTAGTCTCCCGGCACAAGTGCGGAATAAGCTGTTTGATACCCCACGAGTTTGCACTCAAATGAATAACCTCCTGGGCGGTCTGCATAATAAGCCCAATCACCTTCCCAGTTGGTGTAAAGGACATCAGTCGCGCCGTCGAGGTTTAAGCTGCCGTATGGTGTTTGCTGCCAACAGGTATTTTCTTCATCAGCTTCAATGGTGATGTTGTAATAATGCGAGAGTCCTTCCCAATAACGAATGCGGTTAACGGGCTGACCTTTGTCTTTATTTTGCGCGCCGCATTCAATACCACCATTGATAATATTAATCGTGGTACCAAAGCCATAACCAATCCCCGCCTCACTTTCACGCAATGATGGCGTCCAAGTTCTATCAATAACGTGTAACATTGCAGGTTTTGGTGCTTGCGGCGTTAAGAAAAACCAAATTGCAGACGCTAAATTTAGCCAAGAGTCTGCTACTAGACCTGGGTTATTTAGTAGCACCGTTGCATCACCATTAAACATGACTTCACTGAATGCGCCATAGTTGAAGTGATATGAAAGCTGCTTAGCGCCTCGGCCAAAATATCCTTGCCCTGTCCCGCATGGCCAGCGGCGATTCTGCCAGTCATTTTGTCCACACCCCGTGGTATAGCCAGCTTGCCCTTCTGACCAACCCATTTCACGCACATGAACCAATGCTTGTTGCCACTCTTCTAACCCGAGAGGGTTATCAGAAGTGTTGTCTTTGGCAATATGCCCCCCCGTTTCTTGGGCAAAATGCGCAAATGCAGTCACGATTGAGCGTTTACAGATTGCGTCGGCGTCTCGACCATCAGTATAGTCGCCACAAAATGCGGGAAACTTACCAATAGCACGCAAAAAGCGCGTATAGGTGTATTCAGGCGCCGCCATTTGCGTAAGAAATTGCCACTGGGTTTGACCAAATACCCGCTCAGCTCTTTTTACATTATCTGGATTACTGGCAAGCCCAGGCGCAATGGCCTCTACAACCGCATTATCTCTTGTTTCCAGTGCTTTTGACCAAATCGCATACATTGGGTTACTGGTCTTCGCGCTCTCGGCATTATCCAACTCTATTCGAGAAACAATATAACCATTGGGGTTTTGTGGATCGGGTTGCGGACTCATGGCCATCACTTGACTTGCAGTTATGGCAAGCGAAACTGCGGTCGCTAATTTTAGACTGTTCATACTTTTCCTTTACATGTTGTTGTTAATAGTGGAACCCACCGATTCAACAATTATTAACAAAATGACATCGCTGTCAAATTTTGTTCACTTTTTATTATTGCCACTCTTCTATAAGCGCCAGTTAAAATTGCTGAATCTTCGCGTTTTTGGTACATGATCTAAAGTGGTATGCTAGAACCCCACCGTAAATAACAACAGAGCAGCCTATGAAAATTATTCCTTTACAACCAGAACATTTCGAGCGTGTTATCGCACTTGGTAATCTCGTTCATGGTGATAATTATCTTGATAACGCAGGCATTGAACAAATGCGCCAAAAAGGCTGTAAAGACGGTATAAATGCTTCCTTTGTTGCCCTAAACGATGAAGATGAGTTACTCGGCTTCAGAACGTCATATAGTGCCGGACAATGGCCTATAGATAAGTGGAGTTCACCGTCTTTGTGGCCGGTTGATCAAAATGATATGGCATATTTTAAATGTATCGCGGTATCACCGAACGCACAGGGCCAAGGTATTGGACCCCAATTACTAAAACACGCAATAACAGCATTAACACAACAAGGCGCGAGAGCTGGCGTTGCTCATCTTTGGAAACAAAGCCCAGGTAACGGAGCCGTTAAATACTTCACTAAGGCCGGTGGCAAACTGATTAAAGTCCATGATGATAAGTGGTTAGATGACTGTATCTATCACGGCTATGTTTGTACTATTTGTGGTACTGAATGCCATTGCCAAGCAGCAGAAATGGTATTGGAGTTTTAAGATGTCAGGGTTTGATCCACTCACTCAGCCACATTGCCAAGGCCAAGCTTTTGCCAATAGTTACTGGGCTGCAACTTGCCCTTTAGGTGCGCCCACCCCTTCGCTAGATAAACCATTACAAGTAGATATCGCGGTGATCGGTGGTGGTTTTACGGGCTTACTTACCGCCTACCATTTGGCAACCACTCATCATCAAAGCGTCGCCCTACTTGAAGCAAATCAAGTTGGCTTTGGCGCGAGCGCGAGAAATGCGGGATTTGTGCTACCAAGTACGGGACGGCTTGGTTATGCGCAACTGGCCAAAAAGTATGATCTGGATGTCAGTAAAGCCATATATCAAGAGTACAACAACGCCGTTGCTTTAGTCCGTGAACATATCGACGCCAATCACATTGATTGCAACGTGCAAGCATCTGGGTATTTGAAAGTTGCACACAATCAGCAAGCATTTTCGCTACTAAAAGCGCAGTCTGAATTTCTCACTGCAACCATGGGTAGCAAGAGCCATCAATTACTGTTTCGGCAGCAACTGACCGAAACCTATATGCACAACCAGCAAGGGTTTGGCGCATTGCGATTTGACAACGCGTTTGGTATTCACCCTTTGAAGCTGTTGCTAGGTTACAAGGCATTAGCTCAGCAAGCTGGTGTGCAACTTTATGAAAACAGTCTGGTCACCCGCCACCAGAACCAAAATGGCAACCACCAGCTCGAAGTGAACGGCCACAAAGTCTCAGCAAATAAGGTAGTGATCGCAGCGAATGCCTATGCTCAGCGACAGTTTTCACCGTTAACTCAAGGGCGTTACTTGCCTATTTTAAGTAGTATTATCGTGACTGAACCACTCAGCGACGAGCAACTCGCAGCCAATGGCTTAATCACAGAGCAAGTCGTCATGGATACCAGACGGCTTAAATACTACTATCGTCGTCTTCCTGACAACCGTATTTTGTTTGGTGGGCGAGGCGCGGTGTTTGGCCATGATCAGGACAATGCAAAATATCAATACAACTTGCGCTCAGCACTTAACGATTGCTTTCCTAAACTCGATGTTAAAGTTGATTATTTTTGGAGTGGTTATATTGCCGCTGCACTGGATGACCTTCCTCATATCTACAGCGAAAACAATACCGGATATGTACTTGGATATTGCGGCTCAGGTGTAGCGTTTAGTGCTCAGGCAAGTATTCGACTTGCTGAAAAATTAATGGGTCTTAAAGTCCCTAATTTACCAATCTATACTAAGCCACTACCCAAGTTTCCGATGCCGCAATTAAGAAGAGTAGGCCAACTCGCGTATTACCAATATGCTCAGTTGATGGATAAATACGCTTAGCAAATTAAGAAGGTGCGCCCATCACGCACCTTTTTTCAACGACTAAAAGCTATAGCGCAGATTAAAACCAACGTTGTTGTACACATCAGCATTTCTATAGTTTAGATTTGCAGAAATATGATCAGTAAAATGGTAGCCAATCTCAGCAAGGTATACAAAACTACTTTCTCCTTCCTCACCATTGATGCGTTCAAACCCAATACCGGCCCTCGCATCAAATGAGTCTACTGAGCGCGCATAAGCCAATTCAAGATGATAAAGATCGGCATCGTTGTTAGCTGATACGTCAATTTCATTTCTATAACGGTATTCACCGTTGATAATATATTCCACTTCCGCAGTTGCATCCATTTGCAACTTGAGCCGAGAATAACCACCATATAAATCAAGCGATGATTGCTCTGATAGTTGAAATTCATGACCCACTAGTAAAGTAAATTGTTTCCAGTCTGTATCAACTTTTGTTTCGATGATTCGAGCGCCAACGCCACTAGCGATATCATTTTGCTGACTGTTTTTATCACTCGATATTATATAGGTACCTTGTAGGTAAAATTGGTCGAAGGATTTTTTTGCGCTCAGCGCAATCCCTGTTGGTTTTATTTCGCTCAGCTCTTTGATTGAGATTTTCCCATAACCTATCTCAACGTAATCTTTTGACTGCGCGAAGCAATTTGAGCTTACCAAAGCTAATGAAAGGCAAGCAGCTAACTTAACTGTAGAATTCATGATCATCTCCTTATCTATCTACATAGTAAAGGTCGGAGCATAACAAGGTTTTGTTGCACGTTTAAGTGTTTCTAGAATAAAAACACCTTTAATATTAATTTATTTAACCTGAGGTTTGGATAAGGAATGAGCTAACTAATTGTTTTTAAAAACACATTAAATTATTTCCTTATCTAGCCAGAGAGTTTGGGCACCAATAGCTGGCTATTGGTAGTGAATTCAACGCAGTTAGCGCCTGATTTACTCCTTTAAATTGAGCAAGTGTTAAGACTAATTGGTATTACATGCTGGGTGCGATGCAAAAAGCTTAATTTGATAGGAAAACTCGAAGAGATGAACACGAATGTCAGAGAAATAATAGCTTGGTGTTAACAGGTATAGTAGCAAAAGTTTGGATTAGAACATGCATTTTGTTTTAGATACGATTTCTACTGAAAGAAACCGCATCTTACCTAGGGACTGTCGACCCTAGTAACCGTGATATCAGAAACTATATCTTAGGTTTACACCAAAGTTATCATATTCGTCTGCATTTCTGTAGCTAACATTAGCCGAGATGCTGTCGGTAAATTGGTAACTAAGCTTGGCTAAGTATACAAAGTTAGTTTCGCTTTCATCATCTTGAATACGTTCAAGACCAAGACCAACACGAGCATTCAGAGCTCCGAATGAATGCTCGTAGGCAGCTTCAATATGGTAATGATCGCTCGTGTCACTCTCTTTATCAGAGAAGCTTTCTTGATAACTATAGCCATCGTTATAAGCAATATCTGCGATGCCTGAGTAATCCACTTCTAATTTGTATCTAGAATAACCACCATATACATCGACAAAGCCAGCATCTGTTACATCAAACTGATGACCAACTAAAAGGGTAAGATAGTTTAAATCTGTCTCAACTTTAACCGTTGTTTCTATATTTGCGTAATAATCGCTTTCGATTAAAGTACCTTTAAAATCATCACTTAATGCAGCATAAGTACCTTGAAGATAAAAGCCTTCAAATGCCTTGTTTACCGTAACTGCGATACCCGTAGGCTTGAATTCATCAACGCCATCAAGCGTGATTTTTCCATAACCTAGTTCAACGAAGTCTGTTGAGTTTGCTAGGCTGGTTGTTGATGCAAATAATGCAGATACTAATGCCACTTGCTTTAAAATTGAATTCACGATCCACTCCATCATTCTCGTATTTAATTTGTGGCGCATACTACGGAAATTACATATAAATACAACCAGAACCCAAAATAAATACAAAATGACTTTGTAACAAAGTTTGTTAATATTAATCAATGCATTAACTTATTCGGGTTCACTCAGTGTCGTAAACCACGCGGAAGAAAATTAGCTAGGCGCTTTGGAAGTGGATGTTATGCCGTTCACAACAAGATTAACGGCATAACAAGGGCATTGTAGTCAAAAGCTATACCTCAAATTCAGACTGAGAGTATTGTAGACCTCAGCATTTCTATAGCTCACGTTTGCGGAAATATTATTGGTAAAACGATATCCAACCTCAGCCAGGTACACTAAATTATTCTCACTTACATCATCCTGGATCCGCTCAAAGCCAACACCTAGCCTAAAATTAAGGTCTACATGTGTATAGTCATAAGCAGCTTCTAAATGATAATGATCACTTGACTCATTAGCCCCTTGATCAAGAAATAATATAAGCTCTTTATTGGTGTAACCATCATAGTACGTCGTATTGACTAAGCCTGAATAAGCTATCTCCAGTCTATGCCTAGAATAACCGCCATAAATATCAATAAGGCTATGATCATTCAAATCAAACTGCTTACCGGCCAATAGGGTATAAGCTCTAGAGTCAACATCGAAATCTAATGTAGTTAATACGTCTTCTTCTGCACCATAAACTAATCCGGTAACCGCGACGTCATCAGCCATAAGAGCAGAAGAACCTTCTAGGTAAAGCCCACCAAACTCTATATTTGCTGTAATGACAAAGCCTTTAGGCTCAATCTCACTGACGTTATCGAACGTTAACCGACCAAACCCAAGCTCCATAAAATTTGTTGAACTGGCGATGCTAGGCAGTGAAGCTAACATGGCGGTAAGACTTATTGCCATAGTTGAAACTGAATTCACCATCGTATCCTTGTTGATAGTTCCATGCTTAGAACCCAATATAGATACAAATTATTCGCATGGCAAATGCTTTACAATATATGCTGCCTAAAAATGCCTTACTACTCTCTCTATGCTCACAAGAATTAATCTTCAATTAGCCAGCGAAGATAAACTCCCCTCAGTCATACTGCGCTTTAATCTTTAGGATTTCTGGTAGGTTTTCATCGAGTAATTCAACTAATTTTGGGTCAAAGTGCTTACCACTTTCAGAATGAATGAAGGCCAATGCCTTTTCGATAGGCCATGCCTCTTTGTATGGGCGCTTTGAAGTAAGTGCATCAAACACGTCTGCAAGTGCACAGATCCGCCCTTCAAGCGAGATTTCTTCTCCTTTTAATCCTTTTGGATAACCGCTTCCATCAAATTTCTCGTGGTGCTCCATTGCCATTAAATATGCAAGCTTGACGAGTTTTGAATCAGAGTCCGCGAGTATACTTGCACCCAGCTCAGCATGTTGTTTCATCACCTCATACTCTTCGGCATCTAAGCGTCCGGGTTTCAGCAAAATGCTGTCGGCAATTCCGACCTTGCCAATATCGTGCATCGGGGCGGCGAGCATCAAATCTTCAGCATACGCTTCCGGTAAACCACAAGCTTTAGCAAGCACAAAGCAGTAGCGGCTCATTCTCGCAATATGTTGGCCTGTTTCATTGTCTTTGTATTCCGCCGCCTGACCGAGCCGTTGCATCAGTTCAACGTATGCACTTTTAAGCTCAGTGGCACTGACTAAAGACAAGTGCGTCTTCACTCGGGCTCTAGTTATTGCAGGGCTGATAGGCTTTGTGATGTAATCAACACCACCTAACTCAAAACCTCGAGCTTCGTCAAACTCTTCACTCAAGGCGGTCACAAAAATCACAGGGATCCTCGCCGTAGTAGGGTCTTCTTTTAATTTAGAGCAGACTTCAAAGCCTGTCATTTCCGGCATCATAACATCAAGTAAAATTAAGTTAGGTAGTTCCTTATCAACTAATTCCAACGCCAATTTTCCTGACTTTGCAAACTTCATACGATATTGATTGCCCAGCGTTTGCTTTAGAATTTGCAAATTTGTCGCTTCATCGTCAACGGCTAGGATCAGAGGCTTGTGTTCATTTATCATTACACATCAGTACTCATTAATTGTGCGAGAATTTCCTCCGCACGTTCAAATTCAAAATCATCCAATGCATGTTTCAACGCCTCTACCTGGCTTCGGTAAGTGAGAGGGGCACTCTCTAGCAAAGCGTCAAGCACATCATCCTCGACTTGTGCCTCATCTATCATCTCTTTTACTTGTGGCAAGTTTTGCTTAAACAAAAAAACGTCGCCCTCACTCAACGCGTTGGTCACGACTTCTTCATCACTTAGCCCAACCACGTCGTCTAGTTTTTCAATAATGAGCGCCATTTTGGCTCTCAAGCGCTCGTCAATTTCCTTTTTACGCTCGATTTGCTCGAGCAGACCAAATAGCGTCTCCAAAGCCAAGTTTCCAGCAACGCCTTTGATAGTATGAATACTCTGTAGTACATCATTCGTAAACTGACCTTCGTGCGCAAAGAGCGCTATCACTTCTTCTCTTTTACCTTCCCAAAAACGCGCCAACTCTTTTAAAAACCGAGCTTCACTGCCCCACAAATTTATTGCTCTAGCTCTATTTATAAGCTGTTTGTTGCTGGTTTGTCTTACTCCAATCGCCGTATGAGCAATATTGATATTGAGCGTCTCAGCAATGGTGCGAGTTAAATCTTCTATCACCACTGGTTTTGAGGCGAATGCGGCCATACCAGCAGCTTTTGCAGCGGCTCTATCCTCGCCCAACACACTCGCGGTGAGTGCGATTACCGGTGTCTCTTGTTGCCTATTTTCTCGTTCATATGCTTTGATAGCGCGCGTCGCCTCAAGTCCATCACAACCCGGCATATGAATATCCATTAGAATAAGATCGTATTGTTGCGCTTTTGCTTTTTCGATGGCCTCAAGCCCATCTCCTGCGACCTCTATACTATGACCTTGCTTTTCAAGTAATAAGCTCAACAATTCAGTATTTTGTTGAATATCATCAGCAACCAATATATTTAACGGGGGAAGCTCGACATGAACATCTTGCGCTATTGTGAATGCCGCGATTTTCTTAAGAGGCACAGTAAAGTAGAAAGTAGACCCTTTTCCAAGCTCACTATGAGCCCATATTTTTCCACCCATTAACTCGACTAGCTGGCGACTAATGGTCGTCCCAAGGCCTGTGCCACCAAAGCGGCGACTCATGCTCTCGTCGGCCTGCTCAAAGGGGTTGAAAATAGAATCTAGTCTATCGTTGGCAATCCCTATACCTGTGTCTGCAATTTTAAACAGTACATAATCGTCATGGGATGACTCAACACTAAGCTCGACACTGCCCTGTGCAGTAAACTTAATGGCATTACCCAATAAATTAACCAGTACCTGCCGTAAGCGGTCTGAAGCACCATGATAAGTTTGATGCAAACTGTGACTCATCGTGAGCTCTAGTTTCAAGCCCTTTTTCTTTGCTTGATACCAAAACGTCGATACCACATTGTCGAGTAGCTCAGAAATACAGAAATCATTTTCAATCAGGTCGAGCTTGCCTTGGTCCAGCTTAGCGGAGTCTAAAATATCATTAAGTAAGTGCAGTAGCGCCTTTGCACTGGTAAGTATCGTATTTACATGCTTACTTTGATCGGGCTTCAGTTCAGACTCTCTCAGTACTTCACTAAATCCTAAAATAGCGTTCATCGGCGTGCGAATTTCATGACTCATGTTCGCTAAAAACGCTTGCTTGGAAGCTGCTGCGCTTTCAGCGATGCTTTTCGCGGCACGTAGTTCGTCTTCCATGTTCTTGCGCTCGCTAATATCAAGTAATACGCCCGCAATACCCTCAACTTTACCCGCTTGATCGTATTCAAATGAACCTTTATCCAGCACCCACTTGGTATGGCCTGACTTGTGTAATATTCGATACTCCTGCGAGTAACTCGCTTTGCCGCATTGCAGTGCTTGTTCAACCACATCGTTTGTTAAGCTTTTATCGTCTTCAATAATCAAGCTAGCAAAATGAACTTGCCCAGAAATAAACTCCTCTGCTCGATAGCCTGTAAGCTGCTCGACAATGGGACTTACGAACGACATTGTCCATTCGCTATCAATCCGGCAGCGAAACGCCACGCCAGGCATATTATTTAATAGTGTTCGATAACGCGTTTCCTGCTCAATCAGCGCTTTTTCCATTTGCTTTTGGGCTGTTAGGTCAGTGATAAAACCCACATAAAACGCACTTTGGTCTTTTAGCTCTACCTCTCCTATTCCCAATCGGATAGGCACCAAATGCCCTTGCTTGTGTAGCGCCTTGATTTCACGGCCAGTCCCTTTAAATTGTTCAAGGTAAGCGCTGTTGAATGATACTTTCGTTTGCGCTTCTTTAGGTAAAAACACCGCAACATTGCGACCAAGCGTTTCTCGCTCAGACCATCCTAAAATTCGTTCAACTAACGGGTTACAGCTCTTAATAATACCGTCACTATTGATAGTGATGATCCCGTCAACGGCTGTTTCTAGGATCGCCGCAAGCCTAGATTCATTAGCGGCTTTGTCTGCAGCCACCGAACGGTACTTGCTCGCGGTATGAATAAGCGCAGATAAAGCACTAATGATCATACTGACAGCTGCAATAAACAATGCGAGTGACTGTGTGTGCTGATCTTGCATTTCTTGGCTAATTATTGGTGAGTCAGATACAAATTTTGCCGCCTGCATGCCCGTGTAATGCATTCCCGACACAGACGCCCCGAGCGCCAAAGCACCTAAGCACCTCACGACACTGATATTGTTGTCGCTGACATAATCGCGCAGCTTACTTCTCGTTTGAATTGCAATGAAGGCGAGTGACACTGCAACAATAATGGATAAACCAAAAAGTGTAGGGTCATAGCCCAACATAGGGCCAAGCTGCATGGCTTCCATACCGCTATAGTGCATGGTACCAATACTGGCCCCCAAAATGACAGCGGCAAGCCCCTTAACTGCAAGTGTGACATTTGGTCGAGTTATCAAATCAAACGAAACCCAACAGCCTAAGAAAGCGGGGAAGATAGACGCCGCAGTCAGCCAAGGATCGTAATCCACTTCTACACAGAGTGAGAACGCTAACATGCCAATAAAGTGCATACTCCAAATACCACCAGCCATGGCCACAGCACCGCCAAATTTTGCGAGTCGATTTATACGGCTATTTTGGTTTTGCTCAGCAAAGTCGATCTGGATAAGCGTAAAAAATGAGGCAATAACAGCCACCAGCACAGATAATGCCACAAGCGTAGCATCATAAGTTCCGTTGAGTAGCAACTCTGGTGCGGGGTCGGTTACAAAAAACGTATTTAACATAGCAACACAGATAGTAAGATATTCTTAGAGTCTAGCTTTCTAGGACTGAGTTTGACAGAAAAAAGCGCTGTCAAAACAAGATTTCAGGATAAATTCATGTTTATTGTGGGCTAGTACTATCTCACTAGGAAATATAAAGACAATATAGGTACAAGTTAGTCGGTATAACCAATGCGGGCTATTCGTATCCGACTAGCTCAGCGTACCCTTCACCGGTATAGCCGCCGGACACTTTTACTCTTCCTTCCCAATACGGGATAGTCAACTGATTTCTCGCATCACGGTTGGTACTTTCGATCAGAATAACAGGACTGTGCTTTAGCCGTAGTTGCCATTTAAATGGATAGCTTACTCCATCTAACGAAACCTGCTCCAAAACACTTAATTGAATATCCTTATGCGCTATTTCTGTCGCGCTACCCTCAGCTGTAATTTCAGTGCCTCGGCAATCTTTGTAGACTTGTTGGCTATCACGAATGCAAAATACCATTAGTGCACCATTCGAACTATCTTGACCGCGAATGCTAAACCAGTCCCAGCCGCGTTGTGATTTACTGATAAACGAGGAAGACCATTCTCTATCGAACCACGCGTCACCGCTGACTTGATGTGTTTCACCTTGAAAACTAAGCTCACCCGAGACGCTTAAAAAAGGATAGCTGTAGTACATGGAGGCATGGCCGTCGGACGTTTTTTCACTGTAGCCATTCTTCCCATGAAGCACTATCGGACTTTTTCTCAGTGTTAAATTAACACGGTTTTTTTCTTCCTCAGCATAGAGCGTTAACGGAAAAAATGTTTCCGTCTCACTGCGCAAATACCAATTATCTAATTGCGTGATAAATGGGTCCGCTTGAATTTTTACTTGTCCTGCTCTGCCATAACGTTCGAATGCTTGGTGTCTTGTATCGTCTTGAATTGCAAAATGCGCAAAATATAACTCACCATCCCACCATGGACTGACATATTGACCGCTGACAACTGAAGTTCTAAATAACGTCCATTGAACACCAAACTCCTGCCCTGAATCACTTTTTAAGTTTGCAGTAACATACCACCATTCAATTCCTTGGTCCGGGTGACTGCCGTGATCAAGTGGAAAACTTAATTGGTATGAAGGAGAAACGGGGTCGCCCAACTCAAGATTGAAAAAATCATTTTTTGAATTAGGGGCTTCTGATAATTCCGGTGTGCAGCCAACTCCCACAATTAGCAGTAATAAAACGATAAAATAATTAGTCTTCATACAACAGATCCGCAGTATCGTCACGACTCAGTTTGAGTAGAGGTAGTACACTAACTAGCAAAGCTAAACCGAAAATGAAGGTGATAAAGACCGCGATATCAAGATAAGGTAATAGAAAAGGGATCGTCCAACCGAAGCCAATTGGCATCACAAATTTAAGCAATATCCAGCCGAGCATTCCCCCGAGTATCGTCGCCAGCACTAAACTCACCAGCAAAATAATGGCGCTTTGCCCTAATTTAATGGCAAACGCTTGCCAAGTGGTAACACCTAATGTTTTTAAGATGGCCAAAGGTTGAATTTGCTTGGCGCCGAGTGTCAATAATGATACCCACAACCCAAATAGCGCGATAGCAACTATCATTAAATTTAACGCGTGTGTTGCGTAAAACGTATGTTCAAACAAACGCGTAGCGTATTGTTTAAAGTGCTGATTTTGAACCACTTGAGAGTCGTTTAAATGGAATTGCTGCATTACCTTTTGCTTAAATAAAGCGGTATCAATATCTGGCTTTAGAACAATTGAAAAACCATATGCTTCATAGTTAAGCCCAGCCTTTTCAATTGCATCACTAACAGCGACGAACACCGCGCGCTGTTCACCATAATCGTAATAAAAACCCGTTATCTCACAGTTAATATGCTTTTTGCCTTGCTGCAACCGTATATGCTGGCCCATCTTTACGCCATACAATAATTTGCTTGGCTCATTAGCAAGACACCCACTTACGTTCTTATTCGCATCATAGTAAAGCACCTCATTATTAGGAGGCGCTCCCGAAAGTAGCGTAAGATTGTAGTGATGTTCGCCAGAGCGACCAAAGCTAATCAAACTCGCAGGTAGAGTATCTAGTTGACGTGAGCTCAAGCCATAACTTATCTCTGCACGCCAGAACACACCAACCTTTTCAATACCCTGTTGGCTTAAGAGCCATTGATATTGCACATCGGTAACTTCACTAGGCCTCACATATAGATCTGCGCTAAGGCGACCATCTAAATGGATCTGCAAAGCTGAACTAAAACTGCTCACCATAATTTGCAATCCTACTGAAGTGCCAACCGCAAGCAATACGGCATAAACACTGATTGCAAGTACTCTGATCTGCTCGCCACTGTCTGCTTTCATCCATTTAACTAATGGATGCTGAGTTGGTATGCCTTCAAACACAGCTCGTAGTACCACTGGTGTTATCATAAAAAAGAGTAACAGAAGGCAAACGCATAACCCAAGCGCATGAAATGGCGCTTCGCTACCAAGATAAAAATACCCAGCGGCCACAGCCAGTAGACCTCCACTCACTATTATACTCTGCCAAGATTTGTAAAAAGTAAGAGGCCTTACTTGGCAATAGGCTACACTGGCGAGTACCAAAAGGTTTAACACAAATGCTTGCAACACGACTAACCAACTGAAATTAACCGGTAAACGCCTATCTAACGCGAACAAGCTCTCTAACGCCATAGAGATCTCGCTCACCAATAAGTTCGCCCCCAAGAAAGCCACACCTGCGCCCACCAATGCAGCAATCAAGCTTAAGACGAGCACCTCAATGACTACCGCTGCGACTACATTTGCTTGAATACATCCGAGTAGTGTGAGTTGCTGATGTAGTTTTTTTCTTGCGTGCAGACAAAGTTTTATGGCGTTAAAACTTAAAAAAGCGCCAACTACGTAGCCTAGGAATGCAAGTGCTTGCAGGTTGAAGAAAAATGCCTTCGACAACGAGTCGAATGACTGTGCTTGTGCACTTTGCAACTGAGCTTTGTCACCAATAATCTGCCTAACCTTTGTCTCATCCAATACTGCATTTGAGATCTCTATATAACTTATTCGACCTGCTGAATTCAGTAAATGGTCAACTAATGCAATATCGGCTAATGCGACATCACCGGTCAGTTCCGATACAACAACGAAGTATACATCCGTATCAAGAAGCTTGATCACTTCATGCCTACTGAGCGACAACTGTTGAGCCATCGTGTCAGATACGTAAATTGTGCTAAATCCAAATTGTAACGATGCAGTTTGGTTGCCTAACTTGTCTCCCTGTGATTGCGCTTTAGGCACAGACAGCCATTGCAAAGTATTAACTCCTTTGATGCGAAGCCTATTCCCGCTCGGCAGGATAAGCACACCTTCCAAAACAGGCTCAGCAGATACGACTCCTGCGTTTCGAAGCGCCATCCATACATCGGCAGTCAACAGCTCGCGGCCTACGCTTGGCCGAACAAAGTGGCTAATTGGATTGTTAATAAGTGCGCTGGTTTGCTGATAGCGATCTGTTGCTTCTTGATTTAGTCCTCGAATTGAGCCAAGCAAAGCACTACCCAAGGACAAGCCAAAAACGAATAGCAAAAACAACCAAAGATGCCTTTTGTAGAACAGGATAAAAACTGTGAGTATCAGTCTAATTTCTGATAACGCGCTCAGCCTCTCCATCGTTTTAGCCATAAGCACGGTTATTTTGAATGGTGATTTTTCTATCGAGGCTGTCAGCAAGGTGTTGGCTGTGCGTAACCATGAGCAAGTTAACGCCTTGCTCTTCGCACAGTTCACGTAGAAGTAATACCACTTCTTCGCTTTTCGCGGCATCTAAGTTTCCCGTCGGCTCATCGGCCAGCAATAACTTAGGCTTGTTGATCATGGCACGTGCGATACCAACTCGCTGCTGCTCACCACCTGACAATTGCTGAGGCAAGGCTGTTAATTTATGCAAAATCCCCAAGCGCTCAGCCAACGCATTAACATCGCTTTGCTTTGGGTTCAATTGATTGAGCTGTGCTTGAAAAACGATATTGTCGTAGACGGATAGAGGTGCAAGCAATTGATAGTGCTGAAATATCATCCCCAAACCACGACGGTAGAGCGCCAGCTCGGTATCATTAAATTGAGTAATATTTTGGCCATCAATAACAATGCTGCCGCTATCAGGCCTTAATAAACCACCAGTAAGATGGATCAGGGTAGTTTTACCCGACCCACTATCACCAACAATCGCGACCTGTTCTTTAGCGGCAATACTGAGGCTAAGCTTATCTAATACGGCTCGATGCACTTCACCATCACGACGCGTGAAGACTAAGTTTTGAACTTCTACCACTGTATGCACATTCCTTTACTACTATGTGGGCGCTACTCAATGCATCAGTCTCGTTAAGTAGCCAGGATCTTTTATTTCTCGTGTCAGCGCAGGTTAGCTAATGTTTAACTACCAAGGAATAGCATCTCCGCTATAGTCGTAAAAGCCTCCGCTTTGTGCATCCACAAAATGAGATAACACGGAATAGATCCCATTTGCAGACTCATCTGGGGTAATTAACGCATTAGGGCCACCCATTTCCGTTTGGACCCAGCCGGGATGAATAGCAACGGTGCGGATCCCTTCACCCAGCAAATCATTTGATAGGCTTTTTACCACTGAGTTTAACGCCGCCTTCGAACTGCGATAGATATAGCCACCGCCTTTAGTATTCATGGTGTGACTACCTACCTTAGAAGAAATGGCCGCAAAAATCTTTTCATTGCCGTTGCAAAGATGGGTGTAAAATAGCTCAGCAAGTCGCATGGTGGAAAATACATTAACCTCCATCACTTCTCGCCACGCTTCTATATCGGTTTCACCAAACGCATAATCTTTCGGCCCATAAATGCCCGCATTGTTGATAACAATATCGATGGCAACAGGGGCCAGCTTCTCGCTTAATTCTTCCATCTGGTCGTAATTGGTCACATCTAGGGCAAATACTTGGAGCTCAGGAAAAGTTGGCGCAAGAGAATTCAGCTCTGTTGCAAGAAGCGGGTCTCGACAAGTTGCTAACACGTGCCAACCAGCCTGCAGATAGGTTTTAGTTAACGCAAGTCCAATACCGCGGTTTGCACCAGTGATCAGTATTTTTTTCACAGTTGAAGCTCCTAAGCCGTTATGACAAAAGCCAATGGTGTTAATTCACTATACTGATGATAGGTTGAATAATCCACTTTTTGCATACGTGATTAGCGCCTCAAGCCACAGCGCACAAATCATGAATTTAATTCAACTTTAATCATTCTCGTTCATTAAGCCAATTCAATGCATCTCCTTTATCATCAAAATACTTCACTTTACCAGTAACAAACCAGTTACCTATTGTTGCAGCAAGTCGATGCCAGTTTTTGCCGCCATATATTGCTACTTTGGCAAATTCAGTGCTATGCTCAAAGGCGAGTCGGAAGTCATCCCACATGGCCCTTGGCTCCCAGCCCTCAAAATCAGTCGCATCAAGAAATGCATAGATTTTAGGCGTTGTTACTGCTTTAAGTGCACTCTCGATTATTGGTGTAATAACAACATAATCTTCATGAGTGAGTTTACCTGTAGGCTTAAGTGTGAGATAAATATCATCTCCAAAGCGCTCAGTGCCTATTGATATACCATGGAATGAATTCGTCATGTTCTCTTCCTTTATGTTTATCTCATAGATAAAAAGCATAATTAAGTCTCAGCTTTTTTGCCAATATCCAAACTTTTTTCATTATTGTCAGCTTCCGTTCAGATTTCTAATACTACCATGCGCGCCGTTGAGTCGATGTAGCTCAATATATGGAAATTAAAGGGATGACTATGAAAAAACTACTATCTATCGCAGCTGTTTCACTACTTGTTTCAGCAGCAGCTCAGGCTAACACTGGTAACGTACAAAAAGAGTGGTTCAACGCCGCTAGTTACACAGATTATGACTATGATGGCTCTGACAACCGCGCACTGATGCTTTCTTCTCGCTATTTCTTCGCACCTCAAGAATCAGTAGGCGTATGGGATGACTTTGGCTACCTTGATACGGACAGCAATGTAGGCGTAAGTTACTTTAACGATGATTATTCAAATGCTTTCTCAGCTCGTGGTGAAGGCTTTATCACTAAAGAATGGTTTGTAACTGCTAGCATCGCAGATCTTGGCGAAGCTGACGACCATTACTCTTTCGGTTTTGGTTACCTTTACAACGACAACCTAAAGCTAAGCATTCGCCAAGAAGAGTTTGAAAACGGTGATACTACTTGGTTCAAAGCTGAGTACAATCACGAACTAAATTCTACAGATTACATTGGTTTCACAGTTGAAACTGAAGACGAATTTGATTACCTAAACCTAAGTGCACGTTACTTCATGCACGTTGGTGGTGACAGCTACTTCACAATCGACTTAGAGCACAACCGTATTGATACTGATGGTTTTGACGACAACGTAACAAACGTGCTTGCAAACTACTACTTCACTCGCAACTTTGCGCTTGGTCTAGGTTCATATGATTCAGACTTAGCAGTAGAAGCTAAATACTTCTTCAACGACACTTACTACCTTAAAGGTAGTGTAGTTGACACAGACGGCGGTGAAACAAGCAACCTAACGTTTGTTGCTCAGTTCTAAATCAACACATGATTGAGGTACATCTGTACCTCCCCCAACTACTCAACACCTCTTCGCGACCACACTCCGCGTTGGGGTGTTTTTTCACATTTTGAAACAAGCTACTCATCTAAATTGGGTGCATTTCGTTTATCAATCGTTATTATGTATCAAAATAATAACGGAAATGCCTATATTATGATGAAGATAAAAACACTCGTGCTCGCCATTGCTGCGGCAGCCGCGCCTTTTGTTTCAGCGTATCAGACCGAAGATACCCGCCTACTCCGCTTTCCAGATATTCACAAAGATAAAGTCACTTTTGTATATGCTGGCGACATTTATATTGCCAATACCAACACAGGTAAAAGCCAACGTCTGACTGACCATATTGGGTTTGAGACTTTCCCTAAGTTCTCTCCAGATGGCAGCAAAATCGCTTTTGCCGCTGAGTATAATGGCAGCCGTCAAATCTATGTGATCAATGCTGATGGTTCAGGATTAAAGCAACTCACTTATTACAACGATGTTGGGCAAATGCCACCTCGTGGTGGGTTCGATTACCGTGTGATGGATTGGACGCCTGACGGCAAACATATCGTCTTTAGAGCAAATCGAACACCGTGGGGCAAACGTATGGGTCGCCCCTATATGGTACCAGTAGAAGGTGGACTTGAGCAGCCGATGGCCATCCCAGAAACTGGCGGAGGTATGCTTTCCCCTGATGGTAGCAAGTATGTTTACACGCCAATCGACAGAGAGTTTAGAACCTGGAAGCGCTCTCGTGGTGGTCGAGCGCAGGATGTTTGGATTTACGACCTTGAAAACAATACGTCTAAACAACTCACCACTGACAAAGCCACAGATCAGCAACCAACTTGGGTGAATGACAGTATTTACTTTGTGTCTGATCGTGACTACACGCTCAACCTTTATAAATATCGCGATGGCAAGTCACCGGTTAAAATGACTGACCACAAAGATTTTGACGTGCTGTGGCCATCAGCCGGACCAGATGCCATTGTCTACGAAAATGGCGGTTACTTATATCGCTTTGACGAAGCGACAAAGACAACTAAAAAGCTAAAAATCGATGTTGCTGGTGTGCGTCAATATGCCATGCCATATAGTAAAAACGTTAGCGACTTTATCGATTCTATGGATATATCACACGATGGTAAGCGTGCATTGTTTACTGCCCGTGGTGAGTTATTCTCAGTCCCAGTAAAACAGGGTCCAACTCGTAACCTCTCTTACACACCAGAAGGCCGTGAAATTGAAGCAAGCTGGTCACCGAATGGCCGTTATATTGCCTACATGAGCGATAAAACAGGTGAATATGAGATCTATCTCAAAGATAGAGCAAATAACAACAAAACCATTCAGTTAACCGACAACGGTACCATCTGGCGCTTTACGCCAATTTGGTCGGCTGATAACAGCAAACTGCTCTTTGCAGATAAAAACCACACGCTATGGTGGGTCGATGCGAAATCTGGTGATATGCATAAAATTGATACCGCCAAATACGACGAAGATGGTCTAACCGAATATACTTGGTCACCAAACAGTGAAGATATTGTTTTTGTTAAAAACAATGAAAACCGTTATGCCTCGCTTTGGCACTATAATACCGAAGATAAAAAGGTCACTCGACTGACTGACAACATGACCAGTGAGCGTAATCCTACTTTCTCGCCTGACGGTAACTACATTTATTTCACTTCTGAGCGTGACTATAACCTCACCTTTAGCAGCTATGAATTTGATTATATGTTTAATAATGCCACACGCATTTATAGCGTTGCGGTGAATAGTGAGATTAAGCCACTTAATGCCTTTGAAAGTGATGAGTTAAGCATTCAATCAGACGATGAAACGAAAAAGGACAGCGAAAAACAAGCAAATCGCATTGAGGCCAACGGCTTTATGTCGCGGGTTGTATCACTCTCAGCCCCAGCGGGTAACTACGGTGCGCTTACAGGTGTTGAAGGGGGCGTACTAACCTTAACTGACGGTGCGTTAAAGCTCCTCGGCACGGAACCAGATAGCAAGCTTGAAACCGTCGCCGAAGGCGTAAGCAGCTATAAAGTTGCCGCTGGTGGTAAGCACCTGATCGCTCGCGCTGGTAACAACTTCAGTGTAATTGCACCAAAGCCAAAGCAAGATTTAAAAGCCAGTCAGCTTGATTTATCTAAGATGACACTGAAAATCGACCCGCAAGTTGAGTGGCAACAAATGTATGTAGAAGGCTGGCGTACCTTACGCGACTGGTTCTACGACGAGCATCACCACGGTCAAGATTGGGATGCTATCTTGGAAAAGTATCAACCACTTGCCAGCGCTGTCGCACACCGTAGCGACTTAGACTATGTACTTAGCGAAATTGCGGGTGAAATCAACGCAGGTCACATTTACGTACAATCTGGTGATGTCCCAACAGCCGAGCGCAAAAAGCATGGTTTACTTGGCGCAGAAATAAGCGCTCATCAGTCTGGCTACGTAAAAATTGAGCGTATCTACAAAGGTGAGAACTGGCATGAAGACTACCGTTCACCACTCGATGAAACTGGCGTGAATGCCAATGCGGGAGACTACATCATCTCGGTAAATGGCCGCTCGGTAAAAGACGTGGTTAACTTCTACGAGCTACTTGAGAACACCCAAGGCGAGCAAGTTGAGCTGGTATTGAGTAAATCACCAAATTCTGATGGTAGCTGGAAAACCACGGTAAAACCTGTCGCCAGCGAGCAAGGCTTACGTTACATGGCATGGGTTCAATCACGCGCAGACTATGTGGATAAACTATCAAACGGTAAGATTGGCTATGTTCACCTGCCAAATACTCATTATGATGGTAACCGTTCATTATTTAAGAACTTTATGCCACAAACGAGCAAAGATGCGCTGATCATCGACGACCGTTATAACGGTGGCGGCTTTATCCCTGAGCACATGATCACTTGGCTTGCCCGTAAACCACTTAACTATTGGAAACGCCGTGGTGTTGAACCAACAAAAACACCTTCGTTTGCACACGATGGTCCAAAAGCGATGCTTATCAATGGTTATTCAAGTTCAGGCGGCGATGCTTTACCTTACTACTTCCGTCAGGCGGGCCTTGGCAAACTGATTGGTACTCGCACTTGGGGTGGTCTTATCGGGATCTCTGGCAATCCTAGTCTTGTTGACGGAGGCCAGGTTATCGCTGCAACCTTCCGAATTCTAGATAACGATGGTAATTGGATTATAGAGAACGAAGGCGTCAGCCCTGATATCGAAGTGATCGATAGACCTGAACTTGTTCATGCAGGTAAAGATCCTTCTGTCGAGCGTGCAGTGAAAGAGCTACTGCAAGAGTTAAAAGATAGCCCGAAGAAAACACTGACAGTGCCTCCTGCACCATCTAAGTTCTGAGCGCGTTACTAGCTCCTCAAAGTGGTTTAAGGCTCTGACTTTAAACCACTTCTTTTATCTCTTTCTGCTTATTCGCTTTGTGCCCCTTAAATAAGTTATAAAAAAGTTACCACCATGTAATATCTCGTAATCGATCTTATCTCTTTTTACGACTACTTTTTATAACGAGTGTTCATCGCTCACCGTCATCAACTTGCTTAAATTTTGAGTTGTCTTGGATAAATATCCTATATCCTAACTTATTTTTTATTTAAGCCAGTGGTATTGCACAACGTTCACCGTCACAAAGGAGCAAACCATGAATGTGCAGAACAAAACAGGCCCATCGGTAGAAGTAGATAAAGAGATTGATGCCAACATCCTCTTAAGCAGTGCACAAAAACAACAAATTAAAGCGCGCAGTAGCGAGTATAAGGCTGCTGATTTATCTTGTCTGAAAGCAATTGCGCAAGCTGCGATTAACGTGGAGTTATTCACAATCCCACTTTATATGACCGGCCTCTACTCGATTCAAGGTACACACCAGATTGCGGACTCTTCAGATCTCTATCCCGGCCGTTACTGGCCTGGACTTGGTCCGACTGCAGGATACATACCTTCAGAACGATTGTCTCCTTACGACTACGATTTAGAAGACAGGTTTATTGGTTTTAGTGATTCTGAACTTAATGTCAATGAACAGGTGTTTAATGGTGTTTATAGTGTATTTATTGAAGAGATGCTGCATCTGCAACTCGCTTCTAATATGGCGAGTAAGTTAGGGCTCACACCGAGCTTCACCAGTCAGGCGTTAATTGACGAAAAATTCGGTTGGAAGTGCTACAACAATCAAAGCGGTATTCCACATATTTTGGACTTTGCAGACTGTACTACAGACTTATCTAAGCTAAGCCCAGAAGTTCAGGCTTATTTCGAACAAATTTTTCCTGGTAAAACATTACAAGACCTGCGCGTTAACGCAACAGAGCTGAATAAAGAACAGACCTTACTCTTTATGCTGATAGAAGAGACTGAAGAAAACGCTAAAAAAATTATTCAGCCGCAGTTTTTAGAGCCAGATGCAAAAACAAAACAGCCGAAGTATTTTGAACAAGCACCATACAACTGGTGGAAACCGGATTACACCGAAAGTGATTTGCCACTATTCGGCTCAATTGGACACATGTACTTGAGTTATTGGGACTATATTCAAATTGAGTATGATGATAACACAACTCTACTCGACTATGCGCTTTCAAAGGCTGAAGCAAACGACGCTAGAGCACAGAGAAACTACTTTAATGAACGTCCCGATGATGCTTCATATCAAGCCCAATTTCCTGAAATAAAGGGCTCTCTTGACACAAGTAATGAACATAATTTGTTAAAAGAAGCACTCATGAATAATGTGAATGCAATCACAGATCAAGGTGAAGGTGACGGCGTTGCAAAAATGATATGTTTACGCTGGGCAGAAGAATCTTGGGCCCAGAATGTTTTGGGTAAATTACAAAGTGCGGTTAATCCAGCTCACCCGAGCACTGTAGATGCACGTTTTCAACCAAATGAACAAGCTTTAGAGCACGACTATAAGAGCACCGATGGCAAGCCATTGTCCGGTTCAGCCTGTGCCCGAATAACCAACAAATATAAAGACCACTTTCAAATTTTCACCGATACTATGAAGCTCATTGTTAGTTATGAAAAACCAACAACGGCTCATAAAGAACGCTACCTGACTTGGTCAACTTGGTTTGCTGAGGGTAATAGTTGGACGAAGGCATTATTGGATCCCAACGGCGGTGATGAAGCTCACGTAAGTAACCCACAACTTCCACCAGTAGATAGCGTAGTGCACGCGCTCAATAATCTTAGGGAAACAGACAAAAAAACGCAGGAAACAAACAAGCTATTTAGTCAATCTGCGGTAGGCACAATTAAAGGTCTAACTACAGCACTTGATCGTTATTGGTCGGGTAAAACCAGTGAATTTCCGGGCCCTGCAATGGGTGGCTCAGGCGATAGGATTTCGATTTGCTGGGCAACCACAGGAATTGCGCCAGATTTAGTAACGGGCATCGCCCCGCAAAATCCGAACACCCTTTATCACGCCTGCCAAGGAATGAGCTATACCAACATTGGTTCGGATGACTTACCACCTCCTGAGGTCTATCACAGTTGTAAGGGAAGTAACGACTGTAAAGCACAAGGTGGCTGTGGTTTTGTTCATAGCACAACGCCCGGCGGTAGCTGTGGTGGTAGCGTATCAACAGGGCCAAAAAGTGCACCTGCTGATAATAAGTGTAATAACTTGGGTGGGTGTGCGGTGCCTATCTCAGCCTCTCAACTCTTCCCAAAACTTTCCGATGAAGAATACGATATGCAGTTATTTAAGTTTAACCTAAAAGATAACAGCTTCTCTGCTATTGATTACACTTATCCGAAAGGCCAACAAGCTCCAACCGATCAATCTACAGATCATGTGCTAATGCCATATAAACAAGGTGATGCCGTATACGATATTGCTTGGCAAGCATACTGCAATGCCAATGGTTTATTGAACGAAGATGGCGAACCTAAAGAGAAGCCAAAACCTTCAGATATTCGTCTAGCTCTTCCTCCATCAACTTGATAGGAAAGATAGCATGACAAATCCAATTCGGACGCAGCAGCTTGCTGCGTCCGCTATCGAAAAACTCACCGACTTGGGGTTTGGTGTTGGCCTGAGAAGCCAGCACTATCCCTTTATTATGTCCCATTTAGAGCGCGGTACATCACTTGGCGTCGACTGGTTTGAAATCATCAGTGAAAACTATATAGATAATCACGGCTATGGTCGGCATGTCCTCGTTCAGTTAAAGGAACAATACCCGCTAGTGATGCATGGTGTGTCAATGAATATTGGTAGCAGTGACCCACTTAACTTTGAATACTTAAGCAAGCTTAAGGAGTTAAGTGAATTCGTTAAGCCACAGCTTATTTCCGATCATTTGTGTTGGACAGGCCTCGCTGGTTTGAATAGTCACGACCTCCTACCTATGCCGTTAACCGACGAAAGCCTACAACACGTTATCAACCGTGTTGCTCAAGTACAGGATTTTTTAGAACGGCCTTTAGTGCTTGAGAACCCATCAACATATCTTGAATTTCAACATTCAACCCTCACTGAAAGTGAGTTCTTTAGTGAGTTAGTCACCGCAACAGGCTGCGGTATGCTGTTGGATGTAAACAATGTTTTTGTTAGTAGCTTTAATCATGGTTTTGACGCTGAAGCGTTTATTCGTCAACTCCCCCATAAACACATCGTTCAAATCCATCTTGCCGGTCCTAGTGACTGCGGTGATTGTTTGATAGACACTCATGACCAGCCAGTGCCCGCCAAGGTTTGGCAGCTTTACCAACTGGCGCAGCACTTAACAGGTGGCGTGTCTACCCTACTAGAATGGGATGCCAATATTCCCAGTTTTCCAGAACTCGTTGATGAGTTAAGCAAAGCAAAACTGGTACTGACAGGGCATATTCCAAAGCAAGATACAGTTACTAACACCAACGCGCTGTCAACTCCAATCGTCAAAGAGCGAGCAGAATTAACATAATGAAAACGCCAGACTTAACGCAAACTCAGCAGTGGCTTAGCACCGTTTTAATGGTACGAGGCGACCTACCACAAAAGCTCAATACCGCTGCAAATCCGCATGGTTTAACGCTGCATGACTGTGTAAAAAGTAGCAAAACACTGGGAGCCATGAGAAGAGTAGACATCTATGCTGCGGGCTATGTGATGCGTTTAGTAGAATGTCTTCGGGGAGAGTTTGCTCTACTTTGCCAGTTTATGGGCGACGAAGTATTCGACACCTTCGCCAAAGCCTTTATTGTCACCTTACCCTCAGAGTCTTGGACACTACATCAACTAGGCTCACGCTTCGCTGATTTTTTAGCACACACTAAACCTAGCGGTGATTTTAATGCCCACCAGCAAGCTATGTTTAGCTTGCCTTCAGAGCTGGCTAAGTTTGAAAGAGCCAAAGCGCTTGCACTGTTAAAATCAGGACCGGAAACCGAGAAATCAACAGCGCTAATAAACGAGATTGAACTCCTTTGCGGCATTGCCGAAGACTTTGTCATGTCGGTGCCAGAATCCGTACAACTCATTCAAACCGATTACCCTTTGCTTCCTCTTATAACCCAGCTTGAGCAAGCAAAACCGTACACCTTGCCAATGCCTGAGCAAACGCATATTGCAATATCGCGCCAACAATATCGCATCAAAATGAATGTATTAAATGACTGGCAAGCGGATTTAATACTGCACTTGAGAGAAAAACCGCTGCGCTATCAAGAAGCAATAACCTACTGTGCTAAGCGCATGAATATGGAGACTCAAATATTGAGAGCGCAGTCAGCAGTTTGGCTGCCAAGCGCGGTTAATAGGGGGCTGTTTATAATTCAAAATGAACCAGCACCCTGCTGATCCAATTTTCTAATAAAGGTTCGGTTGTTAAAGTTAAATAACTCTTGATGGGTTATTTTTATAGGCAATACAAGATAGACTAGCTGTATCGACTGCTGTTCCCAAATAATAATGATAACAATCAATAACCGTAAGCTAGACTTAGCCACGGGTGAACTTATCTACCTTGATGAGACAATCAAATTAGAGGCAAAGGTGCTGGCAGTATTTGAAATACTGTATCAGCATCGCGGAACGCTTGTTACGCAAGAGCACCTACTTAATTCTGTATGGCAAAATACCGTCGTCGCCCCAAATGCACTTCAACGATGTATCGCTCAGCTTAGAAAACTACTTGGGGATAGTGATAAACGTATTATCCAGACTTTTCATAAAAAGGGCTATCGTTTACAAGTTGGGGATCAGCATACTAATTTAAGCCAAAAGCTGAGAGCCTATATTCTCTATTTCGCAGCTTTCATCACCCTCTTCGGTATGTTGTTTATCTATTCAACTATGCCAAAAGCTAATTTCCAACTTTCAGAGGTTACACCTGTAAGTTACGGATTGGAGTTGGAAAGCACTGCGACACTTACCTCAGGTAGAAGGTTGTTATATGTGGCCAGAACGCCGCAAGCAGCGGAACTAAAAGTAAAGGATTTGGATTTCCAAACAACTAAGTTAGTTACCCGTGCATTGGATTTTGTTGGCAAGCCTCAGCTTAACAAATATGGTAAAAAAGCAGTACTCATTGAAACACGCAAAACAAAATCACAAGCTAAGTGTCATCAAGCTATCGTCGTGTTACCAAGGTTTGCTGCCAGAAAAGTGATCTCTCCTTGCTTGAATAGCGAAGTACAGCAAGCCTACTGGGTTGGTCATCAAGTGTTACTTATCGCCAATAACGGGTATGCCCTTTTTACTCCGCACTCAGATTCAGTCACATTTACTTCTTTACCTATAACTGCAACAATTTTAGCGTCCTCATTTAATGAGGGTCAACTTACTTTACTCACCCAAGATCCAGATAAAGAGGCTTATCTCTCTAGTTATATAATTAGCAGAGAAAACGAGCTTTCTCTTCTTCAACAAGAAAAATTGTCTGGTGTAGAATTGGATCGTTCGCTGGTGCTAGTAAATGGGCCAGATACAACACATATACTTTCAACCGCATCTGCGCTCTACATTTTCCAAAACCTCCAGCTTGTACAAACCATTACTGCAATCGGCTCAGAATCGTTTTACATCACTGAATATCTTAAAGATAACAACTACTTAGCGACACAAGTCCGAGAACAAAAGCAGATTAATATTCAAGACAACCACTCTACAAGCCGACTTACAATCAGCCACTACGACGAGCTATCAGGGCAATTCCAACCAAGTGGAAATGCCATTGCATTTCTCTCTAATCGTACAGGTACCAGTGAAGTTTGGTTAAAGCAAGAGCAGCAAGAGATCCCACTCACCCATAACGGACATATCTCGTCTTTTATCTGGACAAAAGATGGTAAACAATTGTGGGCAGCGTCAAAACAAAGCTTACTGAAAATCAATTTAGTCACTGGCATTGAAGTTTTTCCTGCTTTATTTGAAAAGCAAATTATAATGCAATCAATTGAAATAAAAGGAAGTAACTACCTTCTCATCAATGATCTTGGCAATAAACAGCTAGTACTTTTCGACCCTGTAACCAACCATAAACAGCCACTTTATCAGGGGCAGGTTCACTGGGCACAAATACAGAAAAACGGTACTGTCTATATAGCCACACCAGATGAGCCAAACTTAAAAGTACTCGTCAACAATTCGCTCAAACCACAGCTAATAACAAACAAAATTACCTTGCATTGGCGTTTTTACCTACGTGGGAATGAGCTGATTATTCCCGACAAACAGGCGACTATCTGGCGCTATAACGTCAACACGCAAGTTTTGGACATATTGGGCAAATCTGACGAGCAGACTCGCTTGATCACAGATGTTCAACTACATCCTTTTAAGGTTTTAGCTGACTCACCAAAAACACTTAGCGCAAACCAAGTTAAAGTAAAAATAACAGAACCAGAAAACCACTAATATAAAGGTGGCTCACACATGTGCGCCACCTTTATATCACTCTTAATAATGCTAAAGCCGAGACAATACTTGTTCAATATACTGTTTGGCTTCTTCATTTTTTTGCTCTGTTGCTAGCAGCAAGGCACGCTTTAGCTGAAGTGTTGCTTGTGTTGTATCGCCCGCATTCAAAAGAGTCTGCCCATAACGTAAATTGTAAATAACAGAGTTAGGCATAGTCGTAAGTAGCTCATCGAACGCGTTTTTTCCAAGTATTGTATTGCCTTGCGCGAATAAATATTGCCCTAGAGCAAGCTGATTGGCCTTAATATCAATCGAGTATCCATAGCGCTGTTCTAGTTTTTGGTGATATTCTCGCAACCCATTCAGGCCTGACTTGTCAAATTGAGCATAATCTTGAAGCTTTATTGCGCCAAGAATATGTTGTAATCCATGTCTTAGCGCTAGCTGTGCGCCTACATGATAATGATGTTGACTTAAGTCTTCCAACATCAAATGTTGGTGTCGTTTTGAAACGGCGAGCGCAGCAAAAAACGGCCTATTTTCGTCAAAGCTGCCAAGACTGATATATAGGTTATTGGTAAGTTCGCCCTTGGCGATGTTGTCACTAATATCTTCTTTTAGTTGCTTGGGAAGTTGACTCCAAACTGGCGCAGACAATATCGCGCCTTGGAAATACCCGGGCATCTTTCCTAATAAATTCAAAGCAATCGCCGCCCTGCTTGAGTACCCTTCAATGACTTTAAACGGCGAAAGATTAAATTGCCGTATCAATGTTGGTTCAACTTCACTTGCTAACACGCGAGCTAGCAAGGCAAAATACGCTTGGTCAGATAACTTGTCAGCCCCAGCAAAATTCAATTTGGGCACTCGCACAATCACAAGTTGCGGGATAGGTGAAAAACTAGTGTGACTCAACCAGTCCACTTCAGCTTTCAGTACATCAAAACGACTCTCTCCCGCAGTTGTATAAAGCGTCGAGTATGGCTCTTTTCGGTTAACATCAAAATCAAAAGGCAAATATATTTGTACATCAACAGGCCCTCCCAGTAACTTTGAACTCACAGTGATATGCTGTAATTTTGAGGCTATCTGAGCGTGAGTAACTAACGCAAACAACGCGCAATTTAACCACATCAAACTTTTTAAAAGTATTTTCATGCTTTTCTCCATTTTTGGCTAAGCTTATGAAATAAAAACTTTTAAAACTTGATGCATTGCTTATTTTTAATTGATGAATTGCTGATGTGGCTCAATGGGAGTTTGTAAGAGGCTAAATATCAGGTGCTAACAAACATGGTTACCTAAGTCGCAACGTTTAGCACAGTGACTATGGTTGTAAAAAGTGATGCTACGAAGGCTTATTAATTTCGCGTATACACGTTAAGCAACGGAAACTTGTTCTCACCGAAAGCCAGTGTGAGTGAAAGCGTTTCACCGCCAGCAAAACTTTCAGAAAGCTTCATCGGCGCGATCCTTTGCCCGTTTGCTGTTAGTGCCAGCAGGTGTTTTTGTGTTAATGTCCGACGCCCACTCGATTGGTTTTTAATCGTGATCATTGCCCAGCGTTCACCGTTTTCGTTACTCATTAGTACCGCGTTAAGTACCTTGAAGTCACTGATATCTGGGTAAATATTGGCATCATTCGGAAAAGCCAGTTCCATGTTGTTAGGCACTACACTATCAATCGTTAACGCTTCTTCAGCTGCCTGAGTATTGACAGCGAACGCAAGTAACCACAGTCCAGTTATTATCCTTCTAATCATTTAATTTTCCTTCTTTTTTCCGTTGACTAATTCAATTTTTGGGCACGACAATACTAGCACAGCACCAAGGTTAAACTGCAAAACAAAAATGCCAGACTACACACTGTGCGATCTGGCATTTTCTTAACTAACCTGAGGTTTGGATAAGGAATGAGCTAACTCATTGTTTTTAATACCACATTAGATTATACCCTTATCTAGCCAGATAGTTTTAGGGATAACACCGCTTCCGCGTCCTGCTCTCGCTAAGGTACCTACATCCTGTAGGCAAGGCGAATTTACGCACCAATAGCTGGCTATTGGCAGTGAATTCAACGCAGTTAGCGCTAAAACTGGCTGCTAGAAAGGCATTAATTATCCGAAGCTCAGGTTAACTACATTGTTGACAGTAGTGGTATCAATTATAGAGTTTCTTCTAACCACTTGAAGAATTCACGCTGCCAAACTATTCCGTTTTGCGGTGTCAGTACCCAGTGGTTTTCTTCAGGGAAATAAAGGAAACGGCTTTTCAAGCCACGTAGTTTAGCGGCTTGGAAAGCTTGCATCCCTTGGCTCAGCGGTACACGGTAGTCTTTACCACCATGGATCACGAACATAGGCGCATCCCACTTATCCACATAGCTAATTGGGTTAAACTGATTGTATGCTTTGTTGATGGCCGCATTGTTTTGCTCCCAGTACGCGCCACCCAATTCGTTGTTCACAAAAAACATTTCTTCGGTTGTGCCGTACATACTGCGCAAATCAAAAATGCCACAGTGCGCGATAAAGGTTTTGAAGCGGCCATCATGATTGCCAGCTAAGTAAAACGCAGAATAACCACCAAAGCTCGCACCAACTGCCGCGATACGTTTGTTGTCAACGTATGACTCTTTCGCAACATCGTCGATAGCGTCAAGGTAATCTTGCATTACCTTACCACCCCAATCTTGGCTGATATCTTTGTTCCATTTCACACCGTGTCCAGGCATACCACGACGGTTTGGCGCAACCACAATGTAGCCTTGTGATGCCATCACTTGGAAGTTCCAGCGGAAGGAATAAAACTGTGATAACGGCGACTGTGGACCACCTTGAAGGTATAACAGTGTTGGATATTGCTTACGCTTATCAAAATTAGGTGGGTAGATAACCCAAGTTAGCATGTCTTCGCCGTCTTTTGTCTTCACCATTCGCTTTTCAACGTTCGGTAAATCCAAATCAGCATAAAACGCCTCGTTCACATTTGTCAGCGCAACAAGCTTTTTGCTATTCAGATCAAAGCGGAAAATCTCTTTTGCTTGATTCATGCTATTGCGAGTAACCACCAACTTACCGTCTAAGGCAGCAACAATGCTATTTACATCAAACATGCCCTTAGTTAGCTGCTGAATTTTTGGATTAGCTTTGGTTTTGGTGTTCACCGCTACTTGAAATAGCTGGATTGTGCCGTCAACAGGTGCAATAAAATAAATATGCTTACCATCATGACTCCACTCAAAACTGCTTACCGTACCGTCCCAATGCGCAGTTAGATTGATTTCTCTGTTACCCAACTTAACGATAATGTCATTTTTATCCGCCTCGTTACCCGCTTCATCCATACGTAAGAAAGCCAATTGCCCAGTCGACGAGAACTCTGGGCTTTTATCATAACCCAAGTTTTGCTCGGTTAGATTGGTGGTTTTCTTGCTGGCTAAGTTATAACGGTAAATATCTGTGTTGGTACTGCTCGCATATTCTGCGCCAGTCAGCTTTTTACTGACGTAGTAGATATTTTCACCTTTTGGACCCCAAACATAATCGCTTGAACCACCAAATGGTGACGTCGGACTATCAAAAGGCATCCCTTTCATAATGTCGACTTTTTCTTCTGTGATTAGATCCTGATAGAACACATGTTTAACACTGCCGTCTTTCCAGGTATCCCAATGGCGGTAGTTTAAATCATCAAATACATACGCATCTGCTTGCGTAAGCGCTTTGTGTCTATCCGTGGCTAACACAGCTTCAACATTTACAGTGTCATGAAATAGTTTTTTGCTGCCATCTGGTGAAATGTTGTCGTCTGACAATATCCCTTGATACGCGCTTAAAAGCTGGGACACCCCACCCTTTAACGGCACTTGATAAACTTTGCTATCAAAGTCATTGTTTTCAACGTTTGGCGTTGTAACTCGATAAATCACATGGGTGTTGTCTTTAGATAATCCAAGCGCACTCACGCGCTTTACTTGCCAAAGCTTATCTGGGGTCATTACCTCTTTGGCAACTAACCCAAAACTTGGTGCTAATCCTAAGCTAGCACATAAAAGAATTCGCAACATCGCGAAATGCCTCCAATAATCAAATCCCGCCTAGACTACATAAAGCGAGAAGAACTTAAAAGCATTCGCGATAAGATACTTTCGTCTCTAGCGCAAGTAATCTGAAAGTAGCAGAAGTTGCTCAAAATAAATTTACGTTGTGCTGTAAGTTGGCAATTCGGTACTTTCTCGGTGTTTGGTTGAACAATTTCTTAAACGCTTGAACAAACGCAGAGTCAGAAGCGTACCCCAACTCAATAGCAATTTCCTGTATGCTCTTTTGCGACCCTAACAATTGCAAAGATAAAACTAACCTCACATTTTGTCTCCACCGTGAAAATGATTGAGAAAACTCTCTTGAGCACAATCGCGACAAAGTGCGCTCAGAAGCGCCCACTTTTGTTGCCCATTCCTTTAAAGTAAATGGTAGATCCGGTTGCTCTTTAAGCTGTAAGAAAATGGATAAAAGGCGTTTATCGGTAGGTATGAGTAGGGGTATTTCATAACGGTTTGCGATCGTGATTTGATCCCGCAATACCGTTAACAAATGTGTGATATTGGATTGTGCTTGAGTGAGCGTCTCGTTTTCAAATAGCAACAAAATGAGCGCTTTAATAAATGGCGTTACCAAACAGGATTTTGGTTCGTCTCCATACTGAACATATTTGTCGGGATTAAGGTAAATCGCCAAAAACTGTGTATCCGTAATCGCTATGGATTTATGCACTGTATTTGCGGGTATGTAGAGCATGCCATTGTGAGGAACAATCCCGCTTTTATCGCCGATACTCGATTGTAATAGCCCCTGCAAAGGAAACACAATTTGATGCCACGAATGTGAATGGAAGTCATCAATATAGCCAGAAGCCATATTCGTCGTTTTAGTTACGATTTGTTTATCAGAAGAACCTTTGATGAGGTCATTAGCTTGCATCTTGGCGACTTATCAACATTAAACGTCTGTTAGTATAAGTTACGCCATCCAAATTTAATATACCATCTACAGCCTATCGTTAATTAAAAGGCACAAAGATGCATATTCACTTTATCGTTCATGAACATTTTGAAGCGCCCGGCGCCTATGAATCTTGGGCAAATAAACGCGACCATACCATTACCTACTCGCGAGTTTATCAAGGCGAACCACTCCCAAAAAATGCCAAAAACCTAGATTTTTTGATTGTAATGGGAGGACCTCAAAATCCGTCGACAACTATTGAGCAATGCCCACACTTCGATACAAAAGGTGAGCAAGAAGTCATCTTGAACTCGATTACCGCCGGAAAAGTCGTGCTTGGTATATGCCTAGGGTCGCAACTCATTGGTGAAGCATTAGGTGCAACATTTGAACCTAGCCCTGAGCGTGAAATAGGAAAATACCCGATAACCTTGACGGAAGCTGGGATGACACATCCACTATTTAGTCATTTTGGAAAAGTGTTGGATGTCGGCCATTGGCATAATGATATGCCAGGACTCACCAATGGATCACAAGTGATTGCATATAGTGCGGGGTGCCCAAGGCAAGTTGTCGCCTACAGAGACCTAGTATACGGCTTTCAGTGCCATATGGAATTTACCAAAGATATCGTCGCATCACTGATTGAAAATGACGACCTCAATGACGCTTCACAGTATCGATTTGTAGATGAGCCAGAGATTTTGCTGAACCATAACTATGACGAAATGAATCAAAAACTGCACGACTTTTTAGACAAGTTAGAAAGCTTTTATAAATCAAAAGTTGAGTGTTAATCATATTATTTAACCTGCCTAATTGCTCAGGCTAGCGGCCTCTGTACGTCTAAAAAATATAATTGCTTATTAAGGAAAATTTAGGTGTAATGAATAAATAATAAGCGCTGAGCAATGCAGGGAAAGCTTACATAACAAATAGCTAAGCTGATTAAACTAACTAAGAGCGCTAAAGCCTCTAAAAAGCCTATTTTTTTCTAAGTAAGTCCACAGCATAAACGACACCAACTCTGTCACACCGAGCAGGTGACGGCTCAACCCAACAAACGATTATGCAACACAAACTGCATGTCGCATAAATACTAAATTTTTATACAACTACGGATAGCCCAGAGTATGCCCAATCCTTTTATTCCTGAATCGTTCAAGCCTCCGACGTTTTTTGATAGTGAAAATTTTCACTTCAGAGTGCTTGAAGAAGAAGTTGCTGAGTTAGACTTTGAAGCGGTAATGTCCAGTCAAAAAAGGCTACAAGGAATATTTGGCCCTGAAACTGAGTGGCCTAAAGTTAATATGACCCTCGAAGAAAATATAGAAAGCTTAAAGATTCATAAACAAGAATTTGAATCAAGGGATGCTTTTGCATATTCCATATTTAACAATTCAAAGGAAAAATGCCTAGGCTCTGTTTATATAGATCCAAGCCGATCACTAAATTATGACTGCGAAGTCTACTTGTGGATTCGAGATGATAGTATTGCGTTAGAAAAAATACTTTATCAGACTGTCTTAAATTGGCTTCAATCAGTGTGGCCTTTCTCAAAAATAGCATTACCGGGCAAGTCGATTTCATGGAAAGATTGGACTCGTGAGTTAAAAGTTGTATAACAAGCCAATAAAGCACTAACACAGACCCACCACAGTTCGCATCTAGATTATGATGGGTGTCTGCTATTCGCTATAACAGTTAAAAATAAATGGAAATATAGTATTGGCACGTTACTTCCATGCTAAAACTATATTTCCAATATTACCGCACACCTAGCTACAACAGGCCCGAAATAGAATTTACTAAACCTTGAACTAGCTTGGGTCGAGCCTCAACGAATTCCAGATTTACTTTATTCGCTGTAGAAACGATCCGTGTTTGATACTTTTTACGGTCAGTCACCTCGTTTGAAGTTACTGATTTATAGCCTGAGTTACCTTGCTTTAGTTTAGCTCTATTTCCTTCTTGTACTTCAACACCAGATTTCGCGCGCTCAGAAACCTGTAAGTCAGTAACAATATTAAAATAAACATCTTCTACCATTGCGTCAGCAACAAAGCCTGCAGCAGCGCCAAGCAAGCCTGCTGCTGCTTGCCCTCGACCACTACCAAACTGAGCACCAACAATAGCACCCGCTACAGCCCCACCATAGCCTTGGGCTAAAATTCCCCGATTTTCATCAGCGGTTGTTCTGCCTGCTTTGAGAATATTCGCTTGGATCCAAAAGTGCGCTGCATCTGGGTCATTAACAACCTTGTAGCCTTTTGACAGTAATGCAGTTTGTATCTCGTTAGCGATGACTAAATCCTGCTTATCCGATGTGTTCCTGAGTTGTAAAAATACTGTACGCTTGTCCTGACTGACTGGGTCAAGAAATATAGAGTCGCTCATTTTAGTTTCAACTCTTAAATCCCGCTTTTTCACCGCAGTGTGCATCGCATTACAACCAACTAATTGCATCACTAGAAAAAATGAGCATAGCGTAAAAACCAATTTCCAAGCACCGAATCTAGGTGTCGATATAAAATGTTGTGATATAGCTCCGTGTTCCATGTCCATAAACCCTTCAATTTTGTTAACACTCAGATAATTTATTCAATGAATCAATACTGAACAAGGTGGAAATTTCGACCCTGTTTTATGCTGCTTTTTTCACGCATCCTTATTTTTCAAAGCAACTTGCTCTCGCTCAAATACATAAGGATGGTTATGGACCTGCATAAATACACTCCTCTACGCACAACCCTAATTACGCTGTTAACAGGCGCTTTAGTCGCATGCGGTGGGGACTCAGATAACGATATAAATAAACCAACAAACAGCCTACCGATTGCTCAAGCAGGAGAACATCAAACGGTCGATGAAAAGGCAACCGTCACATTACACGGTAGTGGCACAGATAACGACGGAGTGATTCAAAGCTACCAGTGGCAGCAACTTTCAGGCCCCCCTGTTTTGTTATCAGACCAAAGCAACGCAACTTCCTCGTTTGTGGCTCCGGATGTCACAGAGAACGAAGAATTAAGTTTCGAGTTAACGGTTATTGATGATAAAGGAGGAAGTGCGACTGACCAGGTGGTTGTCACCGTAAACAACCTGAACAACATAACGATTCAATTGCAAGTACCTCAGAGCATCGCGAAAGGATCGTGGGCACAATTAAAAGCAGATATATCGAGTGCCGTTGAAATTGACAGCATCGTATGGGAAGAATCAACAGATATAGAGCTTAACATTGATAACGATAAACCTGATTTTGCTTCACTAAAAATCCCTGAAGACTACACTGGAGATAACCTTGAGTTTACGGTCACAGTCTCAGATAAGTCAGGCTACTCTACCTCTGCAAGCACCAATGTGGCAGTTGCTGAAGCAATAGATTTTGTTGACTACACAGGTGACCATGACGAGCAACCGCTTGAAGATGCTGAAGTCATAGCTACATTAGACCCGAGCAGCGAATTGAAGCCAGCAACAAGAGGCGTTGACGGTTACACAACCTTCATCGTTGATGGCCAATCGGGAGTAGAAATTACCCCGGAGATGGGTAGACTCACAATCACCGCAGGTGCGTTAAGCGACATACAAGTCGGTGATATTATAGTCGGTGTCACCGCTGATGATGACACCGGGTTTATGCGTGAGGTTCTTGATATTAATGGTAATATTTTAACTACTTCCCATGCACCATTACACAAAGCTTTTCCAGATGCTGACGTTAAACTAGACCTTGTTATAACGAACCAAGCTGCAACACTTAATCAGTCGGTTTCAACTGCTAATAACACGGTACAGTCAAGTGTAGATATTCCTATCTTAACGTTCTCAAGAACACTGCAGCAAAAACTAAGCCCTGAGGTCACGTCAGTTGTAGAACTCGAGATGAACTCAAGCGCTACAATTGGGATAGAGTTTTCAATTATTCGAGGTGAAGTAACTCACTTTTCTACAATTGCTCAAGCAGATTATCTAACTAAGACCTACCTTAATGCTGACTATGAATATCAAGGCAGTCTGAGCAAAAGCAAAGTATTCAACCCTATAGTCAACAAAAACGTAAAGCTATTTGTTGGACCAATACCTTTGTTTTTGAACGTTAAACTACATCCGCAACTAGGTGCTTACTTGGGCGTCGCAGGTGAAGCCCATTTAAAAATGGGTATTAGTGCTTCAGGAGAGTATAAAACCGGATTCAAATATCAAAACGACAAACTGAGCCCAGTTAACAGCTTTGTACCCGTCATATCTCAAATTGGACCTGAATACCAACTATCAGGTGAAACATCAGCAAAAGTAGAAGCCGAACTACAATTTATGCTTTCTGCTTATGAGTTATCTGTCGCATTACCTTTTGGTAATAAAATAGAGTTAGATGGCCCAGGAGCAGGATTAGCAATGGGGCCATATGCTGAATATATCGCAACTGCAGAACTTAACAATACACAACAGACAGTCAAATGCAGCTTAGCTCTATCATTAGGTTTAGGTGTTGATGCCAATTTAGATTATGGATTTGTTGGAGATATTCTTGGCTTAACCAACGAAGAAAAAAACAAAAATATTCCTCTTTACGATTTTAATCGACCAATTTGGAGCTCTGAAGTTTGCCCATTTGAGACTCAATTCAATACGCTTACAGGTGCTATTTCCGATGTTGACGGCAGCCCCATAACGGGTGCTGATGTTTCATTAACAAGCGTTAGCACTGGGCTTTCTCAACAATTATCATCCGATACCAGTGGCGCCTTTAGTTCTTCACCACTCGCGGTTGGTGATTATCATGTCATCGCTTCTAAATCGGGTTTTCAACCAGAGCGCATTACAATCACTGTTACCGAGGACACCAACCAACCAGTTCAATTAATTCTGCTCAGTGGTGAGCCCGTAGATGATAGCAACCCAATTGACGACAACCTAGGCAACCCGCGCAAACAAGCTCGTGTCACAGGAGACCCAAATTTACGTACGTTTGACGGCTTAAACTATGGATTTAATGGCGTTGGTGAGTATATCTTAGCCAAGTCCAATATCGACTCTTTTGAGATTCAGGGCCGTTATGTCGCAGTCCCTGGCAATCAACATGTGTCTTTCAATGCCGCTGTCGCCGCAAATGTAGCAGGAACAAGAGTCACCTTTTACCCAAATGATGAAGGCCTTGCCATACTTATTGATGGTCAATTACAAACATTAAATAACGGTGCTCGTGAGCTTCCTAATCAAGCAAGTATCTTTAAACAAAATAATCATCATTACGAAATAACTTGGCCAGACACCTCATTACTAAAGGTGTATCGACGGGGTGAGTTTGTCGAGACAGAAGTGCTTTTACCAAACTCTCGTGCGGGCAGCGTTAATGGATTACTTGGATACTTTGATGGCAACGTCGACAATGACTTAACGGATGCTAACGGCAAGCAAATTGAAGACAAAGGTAACTTTAATCAACTTTATGATATTTATGGCAATAGTTGGCGTGTAACATCCGAATCCTCTTTGTTCGACTACTTCAATGATGAGACTCCTGAAAGCTTCGTTGATCTCAACTTTCCACGAACATTGTTAACTCAAGCGAGGTTAGAGGCACAAATTGGTAGTGCGGAATATCAAAGGGTTAAAGAATTGTGCCAAAAGTATGTAAGCATAAAAAGTAGGCTTGAAGCATGCATCATAGATGTTGCTTTAACAGGAAACGAAAGCGATTTAAGCGCTTATCGCGCAATTTCGGAGCCAACATCTGAGTTAATATTAAAAGTTCCACCACAAATCACAATATTGTCTCCAACACCTGGCGCAATTTTGAGTAGTAACATCTTAATAGAAGGCAAGATTGAAACAGTTCAATCAAGTATCGCCAAATTATTTATTTCTATAAATGGAGAGGCCAAAAGAGACATTAGCTTTGCGCTAAATAGTGGCAGCTTCGCACTCACTCAACCAGCGGAGTCTTTTGTTCAAGGTGAAAACAACATTATACTCTATGCGACAGATAGCAAGGGGAGCCGAGCAAATTCAATTATTGGCTTTACATTTGACAGTAATGTCGCACCTGCAGCTGGTGGAGATTTAATTGTATTCAATGATGTCAATATTCTAGATAATGAGCGTATTTACATAGCCGATAACACACAGTTTGCGAAAAACCTAGCCAGCTTTTCAGGAAACAGCCTCCGTGCCCAAGGTTCTAAAATAGTTCTAGATCGATCTCACGACTCTCGCTGCAGTTGGTCATGCCAACCTATTAATTACCTGTACAGTACTTGGGAAGATTTAGGTTTTGAAGTTATCACATATCAGTCTCTAGAAGATTGGGATCTCGATGACCCACAAGTAAAACTTATCGTACTCTGGACTCCACTTAACTCATATTCTCCAGATGAAGTCAGTCGCTTAAAACAATTTGCTGCGCAGGGGGGAAGAATTGTATTTGTCGGTGAGCACGAGCTTTTCTATGGGCTAAAAGGCATTGAAGTCGAAAACAAATTCCTTATCAGTATGGGAGCATTTATGCGTAACATTGGAAAAGATGTATACGGCGGCGACCATTATTTTGATGTCAGTGAAGATAACCAACATCAAACAGTTCAGAATGTAGAAACTTTAGTGTTCAACAGAGTATCACTACTCTCTCTCGGTCCAAACGACTACCCCTTGGTGAAAAGTGCCGATGGTTTAGACGTAATCGCAGGAGTTGCACGTATTGATATCAATAATCAACCCAATGAACGCCAACAATATTACTTTATGCTACACCAGAGTAATAAGCCCAAAAACCCGCCATCACCTATCGTAAGTGATCGCTCAACAAAATAAAAATAAAGCAGGCCTACTCATGCACAATTTGATGAGTGGGCCATAAAATCTAGCCCTAGTCGATTTAATTAGAGACCACAGCTAAACCACCTGACGTTAATAAGCCAGAATAACAGGGCTAAATTAAACTTGGCTGTTGTATGTGTGTCAAAAAGCGGACGCTTGGTACTAACTCGCATTTGCCCCAAAATAAGCTAGAGAAATCTAACTCCCTAGTGTTGATTAATAAACAAACGCTCCCATAATATAATTACTTGGAAAACGGGAATAATCTCACACCATTGGGAAGCGTTAGTTTCCGTGGGGATAACACCCTAACCCTTTGCGCGCTCATCCGTTCGTCGTGTCGTCGTATTACTCTTATGACATGTATCAATGAATGACGTGCAGGCCGTTCGGTGAGAAACGAACGGTCTTGGAATCTAGAGGATAAAAACCGTTCTTTTCTCCCGTCCTTAAGTTACGCGTGAGACGGTGGCAATCGCCCCGGTAACTATGAGGATAACGTTATGTCTGATACAGAAGACCCAAGTAAAGAAGAACAGACCCGAATGCGGCGACGTAAAGTCGTTAAACATCTAGTCAAGCCATGTAAATGGCTAACTAAACTCTTGGCTCTCTATAGATTTTATAGATGGGTTGAGGACCCGATAAGCAACTTTTTGGAGTGGCTCGTCGAGGGTGATGGCTCGGGACCTCTAGATAACTATATCGTTGGAGGAATGAGAACTGAGAACGCGGAACCGTTATCCGATAGATCAATCGCCCTTATATAAATTACAGGCAAAAAGGAAGCTAGCCGAGTTACTAGGTATGGACCTTAAAGTCTTACTGAGCTTATCCGAAGACGAAAATAACTTCCGAATATTCACTATCCAAAAGAACGGCAAAGATCGAGAAGTCCAAGTCCCGAAGTCAATCTTAGAGCAAGTCCACAAGAGACTATTTAAGCTCTTACAGCGAATAGAAACTCCTGAATACCTCCACTCAGGGATCAAGAAAAAATCACATATAACGAACGCCAAGACCCACGAAGAAGGCTCCGCGCTGGTCAAACTAGATATTAAGAAATATTACCCGTCGACGAAACGAGAAGCCGTCTATCAGTTTTTCAGAACCTGTTTATTCTGTTCGCCTGACGTATCAAAAATACTTACAAATCTAGCTTGTGTTAATGGTCATATCCCGACGGGGAGTCCTTTAAGTCAGATCTTAGCGTTCTTTTCGTCTTTGCCGATGTTCGAAAAAATAGGCGAGTTGTCCGCTACTAATCAGATAACCTTTACGGTCTATGTTGACGACTTAACGTTTTCCGGAAAGGCTGTCCCAGGGGCTTTTATTTGGGAAGTTAAGAAGCTAATACACGGTTACGGTTATCAGTATCATAAAGAGTTCTCTAGTCCTCCCGAAAAGACCAAGCTAGTAACTGGCGTCGCAATTAACGACAAAGGCTTACAAGTCCAAAATAAACACCATGAAGCGATCCACAAGTTATACGTCGAGTATATCGAAGGAACCTTAAAGCCTGAAAACAAGGCGAAGCTTCTCGGGATGTTAAGTTCCGCTTCTCAGGTTAGCGGACGTTACGAATCAATCTTTCGGCATTTATTAAGGTTGGAGAAATGATGAAGAGTCAGTTAGCCTACTTCCTCTTGTCCAAAAATAAGTTGGCATTAATACGCGAATTCAACTCCGAAGTGCACCACTCGCTAAATTAAGCTGCTTTACGTAATTCATTGAATACTACAGCAGGCTGTTTATATCCTAAACACTTTCTCGGTCTGGCATTTAATGTCCGCTCAATA